>DATEGX010000069.1:0-12570 GCA_035279875.1 Binataceae bacterium (SeqCode) | reverse complement strand
TGATGCGGGCCATCGGGTGATTGGAATCGACGTCGCCCCGTCGATGCTCGAAGAGGCGCGGCGGAAGGCCGCTGCGCTGGGCCTTGCGGTGGACTTTCGCGACGGTGACGCGGAAGCGCCGAACTTCCCCGATCGCAGTTTCGATTTGATCGTCGAGCGTCACGTTTTGTGGACGCTGCCGAATCCCGAGTCGGCGGTGCAAGCGTGGAGACGTCTGCTACGCATCGGCGGCCGGTTAATTCTGATCGAGGGCCATTGGCACGGGATGGAGCCGCGCGAAGAGTACGCTAAGATGCACGACCAGCTTCCCCTCTTTGGTGGGCGACCAGAGGACGATTTAGCCGCACTGATACGCTCTTGCGGTTTCGCTTCCGTCGCTACCGAACCGGTGATGGACCCGGCATTGTGGGTTGAGGCGCCGAGCCATCCGCGCTACCTCGTGACCGCCCAAGCCTGAAGTTGTTCGGACGAGAAGCGCTTGCGCAGGTTCTCATCGCGCACGCTCCGGATGTCCCCGCCATCCGCTGCGTGCTATGACTGCACTAATCAAAGTCCCTCCTGGAGCGACCGCAATGGCACAAATTGCGAGCAAAGGCCCCTACACAAAAGGCCTCCACGATCTCGGCAACGGATGCTACGCCTATCTGCAACCGGACGGATCCTGGGGATGGAGCAACGCTGGTCTGGTCGTCGACAGCGGCGAATCCCTGCTGGTCGATACGCTGTTCGACCTCAAGCTTACGCGCCAGATGCTCGACTCGATGCGCCATGCCGAGCCCAAGGCCACTGCCCGGATTGGCGCGCTGGTCAACACGCATTCCAACGGCGACCATACTTTCGGCAACCAACTCGTGCCGGGCGCCGAAATTATCGCGTCGAAAGCCTGCGCTGAAGAAATGCAGCAAGACAACGGCGCGCAACGGCTGGCCGAGATGAAGAAGGCGGCCACCGCGGGCAGCGAAGCCGGCGCGTTTCTGGCCGAGATTTTTGCCCCCTTCGATTTTGAAGGGATCGATGTCGCGATGCCGACGCGGACTTTCGAGGGTGAACTGACGCACAAGGTCGGAAACAAGACCGTACGGCTGATCGAAGTCGGGCCCGCCCATACGCGGGGCGACGTCCTCGCCTACGTGCCGGAGGACCGCGTCATGTTCACCGGCGATATGCTCTTCATCAATGGTCACCCGATTATATGGGCAGGTCCGGTGGGCAACTGGATCAAAGCCTGCCAGTTGATGATGGACCTCGACGTTGACACCATTGTGCCCGGCCACGGCCCGGTTACCGACAAGCGCGGTGCCGCCGCGGTGAAGGAATATCTCGAATATATCACCCGCGAGGCGCGCCGGCGCTTCGATGCCGGCATGCCCGCTTTCGAGGCCGCGCAGGATATCGCGATGTCTGACTATTCCTCGTGGGGCGACGGGGAGCGGATCGTGATCAACGTGGCGACACTCTACCGGGAGTTTGCCGGCGGCAAGCCCTCGACCGAGATCCGCGCAGATTTGTTCGGGATGATGGCGAAGTTGCGCAACAGCCGTCGCAAATAGCCAGGCTACGCCGCAGACGGAGAAGACGGCGGCCAGGGCCGGGGAAACCGATGAAAGCGATCTTTGCCGTGCCGGGTCCCGACGGAGGCGTATTCGAGTACCGCGAAATTGCCGCGCCGTCGCCCGGCGACGGCGAAGTATTGGTCGCCATTCGCGCGAGCGGCACCAACCGCGGTGAATTGATCCAGCAGCCACTGCTGCGCTCGAGCAATCCCGCTTTGCGTCCGATGCGCGCCGGGATCGAATTTGCGGGCGAAATTGCCGCGACCGGCAAAGGCGTCAGCGGATGGCATGAAGGTGACAGGGTCATGGGCCGCGGCACTGGATGCTACGCCGAGTACGCGGTCGTCGGTGAGCGCCCGCTGATGCGGATGCCGGATCGGATGTCGTTCGCCGAAGCGGCAGCGATTCCCAACGTCTTCGTCACTGCGCATGATGCAATCGTCACGGCGGCGGTCGTGCGCGCGGGCGAGTCGCTGATGGTGACCGCGGGCTCTTCAGGAGTCGGTACTGCGGCGCTGCAGATTGCACGCTTCATCAAGGCGGGTCCGGTGATCGCAACCACCAGGTCCGCGGCCAAGGTGGACGCGCTGCGCGGTCTCGGTGCGGACGTGGTCGCCTATGTTAGCTCGCCGCGATGGACCGAGGAGGTCATGAGCGCGACGGCGAAGCATGGGGTCGACGCGATCATCGATCAGGTCGGCGGCCCGATGTTGGCCGATAACATTGCGGTAATTGCGATCAAGGGGCGGTTGGTGAGCGTCGGACGCAACGCCGGGCGGGTCGGCCAGTGCGACCTGGACGAGGTGGCGCGCAAGCGCGCCTCGATTATCGGCGTGACCTTCCGTACCCGCTCGGCCGAGGAGGCCCTGCAATGCAGCGAACGTTTTGTGGCCGATATGCTCGGCGCATTCAGCGACGGCTCGCTGAAGCCGGTGCTCGACCGCACTTTCCCGTTCGATCGAATCGCCGACGCCCACGCTTACATGTTGAGCGACGCCCAGATCGGTAAAATCGTTTTGGTGATGTAATCCGAGGCTCTCTAATTCGGTTGGAGTGCACCGTGGATAAGCCTGACGAGGAGAGCACGCTCTTTGTTTACGGCAGCCTCATCGATCCGGCACGCCGGGTACAGGTCATCGGCCACGAAGTCCCGACGATGGCGGCGACGCTGCACGATTACGAACGGGGTCGCCTGCGGTATTTCTTCATCCGGCGCAGACCGGGCATCGACACGCCGGGTTTGCTCCTGCTCAATCTTAAGCCAGAGGATTTCGTCGCACTCGACCGTTATGAAGAACTCCCACGTCTGTACTCGCGGGAGAAGATCGAGGTGCTCGGTGACGACGGCAATCCCATTCGTTGCTGGGCGTATATTCCGACCCAGTTCACCTTGAACGGCGGTGAATGAGTCCCGCCTTGCGCAAAGCGCCGACGACCCGGCGGATTACCGCGTACGTACGGCTTATGAATCCACGACGCTGCCGCTTTTGCTCTCAGGCTTTTTGAGGCCGAATTTATCGATGCGGTATTGCAAGGTGCGGTAGCTCATTCCCAGCATCTTGGCGGCCTTGGCGATTACCCAGTCGGCCTTTTCCATCGCCTGCAATATCAAGTCGCGCTCGAGATGCTCGAAGTTGATTCCTTCCGCCGGTATTTCGAAGCGATCTCCGCCGCGCGAACGCTCGATCCGACCGGCCGGCTTGCGCGCCAGCACTTCGCCTGGCAGATCGCCTGGTACTATACGGTCACCCTCGCACAGCAGGATCGCCCGTTCGATCGCCGATTCGAGTTGGCGCACGTTACCGGGCCAAGAATAGTCGAGCAACACCGCCATCGCCTCGCGGCTGATCTCCTTGACCCGGCCATTGGCCAGATGCGTGAAGCGCGAAAGCGCGTGGTTGGCGAGCAGGGCGATATCTGAACGGCGCTCGCGCAGCGATGGCAGCGTGAGCGTCACCACGTTGATCCGATAGAAAAGGTCCTCGCGAAAACGTCCGTCGGCGACTTCCTCGGCCAGATTGTGATTGCTGGCTGCAATCACCCGTACATCGACACGGATCGATTCGTTGCCGCCGACCCGCCGCAGCTCCCGCTCCTGGAGCACCCGCAAGAGCTTGGCCTGGACGCCGCCGCCGAGATCCGCGATTTCGTCGAGCAGAAGCGTTGATTTGTCAGCGGTTTCGATCAGTCCGATTTTGCGCTCGGTGGCGCCGGTGAAGGCGCCGCGCTCATGCCCGAAAAGCTCGTTCTCGATCAGATTGTCCGGGATGGCCGAGCAGTTAATCGCGACGAAGGGCCGCTGTGCGCGAGGCGAGAGCCGATGAATCGCGCGCGCCACCACCTCTTTGCCGGTACCGCTCTCACCCTGTATCAGGACGGTGGAATTCGACGGCGCGACCTTGCGTACGATCCGTAGCATGTCCTGCATCGCCGGGTCCTGGCCGACGATACCCTCGACCGCCAGCTTGCCTTCCATCTCGCTGCGCAGCAGCAGGTTTTCCTGCTTCTCGAGCGACAGTTCGGCCGCCCGCGCGACGATCATCACCAGCGGTTCGCGGTCGGCCGGCTTGGTCAGGTAGTAGAAGGCACCCTTCTTGATCGCGTTAACCGCGCTATCGATGGTGCCGTGGGCGGTCAGCACTACCACCTGGGTTGCCGGATACTGACCCTTGACCTTCTCGAGCAGTTCCTCGCCGGACATTCCGGGCATCATCAAGTCGGTCAGCACGACGTCGAAGCGGCTGAGTTGCAGGAGTTCCAGCGCGCGTTTGCCGAGAGCGGCTTCTTCGACGGCGAAGCCCTCCTCGCGCAAGGTCTCGGCGGTAATCTGTCGCTCGAGGTCGTTGTCTTCCACCACCAGTACCGAAGCCTGCTGCGTCATAGCTGCCTTCGTGTCTCGTCGACTGGAAACGTAAAGATTACACTCGCGCCCGGCGGCGGGTCGTTGGGACCGATCGTGATGGTGCCGCCGTGTTTTTCGACGATCGCCTTGGAGAAGAACAGCCCCAAGCCGATCCCTTCGCGTTTGGTGGTGAAGAACGGCTCGAATACGTGCGAGGCGATTTCCGGGTCGATCCCCGGCCCGGTATCGGTGAAGCGCACGGTGAAATTACCGTTGTTGCGCGCGAACTGCACCTTCAGGCGGCCGCCTTCGGGCATTGCCTGGGTTGCATTGGCGACCACATTGACGAAGCAGGTGCGGACTTTCTCCGCATCGACGTTAAGCACCGGCGCCACTTCGCTGGCGTCCTCGACCACCTCGATTCCCTGGCTCTTGAGCTTCGATTCGCTGAGGTAGAGCACGCCGTTGACCAATTGGCGCAAATCGGTCGGCGCCGGATGAATCTCGATCGGCTGGCCGTAGTGCAGGAAGGTCTGCACCATCTCCGACAGCCGCCGCACCTCATCCTTCATCATCGCGAGTTGCCGCAAAAAATCCTCGCGCTCTCGAGGAAGCTGCGGCCCATAGCGGGTGCGTAGTTGATCCAGCGCGAGACTGATGAAATTGAGCGGATTCTTGACCTCGTGCGCCAGTGCGCCGGCGAGTTGTCCGAGCGCGGTGAAGCGCTCGAGCCGATTGAGCTCGTTTTCCCGTTCGCGCGCCCGCTTGAGTTGCGCCACCATGTCGTTGAAGCTTCGGATCAGCAACCCGATCTCGTCGCGCCGGCGCGCTTCGGGTACCGGTTCGAGCCCGTGCGCCGGAATATTCTGAGCCGCGTTGGCGACCACGTGAATTGGCTGGACGTAGCGCTCGGCCAGCACGTAAGCGAAGGCCAGCCCCACCGCAAAGATCGCGAGACCGAGCAGCACCAGGCGAACCTGGTAGTCGCGCAGCGGCTGATCGAAATCGCTGAAATTTGCGATTACCTGCACGTAACCGAGCAAATGATCCTCGACCTCGACCGGAATGAAATAGACGGTGCTTTGCGCGCCCGGCAGGCCCAGCTTCGCCGCCGGCACCGCGATAGGCTCGTTGGGACTGCTCGTGCGCAGGGACATCAGAACGCGCACCACCCCCGGATTGAGCGCGGCACCAATCAATTTGGGATTGGAGCTATTGATGATGAGGTCCTTGCTCGAAGCGATCGAGACTTCGAGGCCCTGCGCGTGGAGGCGGTTGACGTAGTTATGCAAACGATCGCGATCGGTCGCAGCCACTGAGGTCAATTCCTGCACGCTTATCTGAATCACACTGGCGAGGTCTTTGACCCGCTGTTGGGTGGTCCGAATTATTGCCGCCTGGGCGCGCAGGCTCACGATGATCTCCGCGCCGAGCGTGAGCGACAGCAGCATCACCATCAGCAGGATCAGTTTGGCCTTGAGATTGAGCGCGGGCAGCGCGATGCGCATTTTCAACTCGGAACGAACACGGCCCGGGCGAGAGGCCCGGCCGTGCGAAACCGCGCTCAGGTCGGACCAGCGTCGCCGGTGCGTTCGAGCATTAGCGATGAGGCGTAAAATATAATACTGGCCGCCGCCGCGACCAGCACCAGCCGGTCAAACCCGCCCATATAGCCGATTATGAGTTCGATCTGCCTGCCGAAGAGGTATCCGATTGAAACTACCACGGGCACCGAAATCACCGCGCCCATCATGTCGTAGATGAAGAAGCGCCCCGGTGTTACCCCGAGCGATCCGGCCGTGAGATAGATCAACGCCCGCACCCCGGCCAGGAAGCGCGCGTAAAAGATCGCCATATGGCCGTGGCGCCGCATGAACTCTTTCCAGCGGCCAATTCTTTCGCGGGCGTGCGGCCGCACAATCTCGAAATAGCTGACCAGTTGGCTGCCGAACCGGCGCCCAAGAAAAAACAGCGAGTTGTCACCCGCCACCACACCGACCAACGAGACAGCGAGAGTATAGGGATACTGGGTGATGCCGCGATGCACCAGGAAACCGCCCGCCAGCAGCGCGATATCCTCGGGCACCGGCAACCCTAGCCCGCATAGCAACAACACCAGGAACAGTCCCGCATAGGTGAAGTGCTGAATGTATCCGGAGACCAGCCCAGCCAAGATTTAGCTCCCGTGCGCGTAGCGCGCGCGCAGCAATTGACGAATCTGCTCGACCGGAGTCCCTTGATCCATGAGCTTGCCCGCAGTGACGGCTTCACCCACGCAGGTAGCGCAGCCGGCACCATGATTTGTGCGGAAGCAATCCAGCAGATTCTTATGGCCCTCATGTTGCTCGCACCCACAATAACAATCGAGTTGCGCGAGCAACTCGGGATGCTTCTGCGCGACCACGTAGGCGTCGTGCGTCTCACCCTGGAACAGATCGGGATTCAGGGTGAGGCTGCTTGCCGAGCTGGCAGCCGGATCTGCCGCCGCGCGCATCTGGTAGACGAGCCCGCCGGCCAGACCGACCACGAGCGCCGCGACAACGCCGACAATGAGAGCCACCGTGCGGCCGGACTTGTTGCGCTTGGTTTTCATTACACCTGTCCACTATAGCATTTCGATGACCTGCAGGCTGCGCTGTAAAAAAGCGTACAACGCGGCTGGGCGATGCGGTCCGTGGCGTTTTAGAGGCAAACGCCCGAGCAGGTTCATCGCAAGGATTCGGCGGCGAAAGTTACGCCGATCGAGCTCTCGCCCGAGAACGCTCGCGTAAAGCTCTTCTAGCTCTGCAAAGGTAAATGTTGGTGGCAATAAATTGCACGCGATATTGGTGTACTCCAGCTTCGCCTTGAGGCGCTTCAATGCATATTCCGCCATTTCAGAATGGTCGTAAGCAAGCTCGGGCAAATGCCCGACCTCGAACCAATGGCCGTTTTGATACTTTTCCGAGCATGACGCGACCGCCGCAGGGCCGTCGATCAGTGCCATATACGCTGCCGATACGACGTGAGCCTTCGGATCCCTGGTAGGGTCGCCGAAGGTGAAAAGCTGCTCGAGGTAACAATCGCCCAGGCCGGTCGACTCCAGCATTTCGCGCCGGGCCGCTTCGTCGAGCGTTTCGCCCTCGCGAATCAGACCGCCGGGGAAAGCCCACTTCCCGGCCGCCGGTCCCCGCTTCAGTCGCACCAAATAGGATTTGAGCAAGCCATCGTCGATGGCAAACAGCACAGTGTCGACCGCGACCTTCGGTCGGGCATGGCGGCGGGCCTTGACCGCAGGGCTGGGAAACGCCGTTTGAGCCGATACCGCGTTCGCGGGGGTACTCATATTGAGCGGCGCCAGGACTCGGCGGATGCCAGAGCCTTGCGTTAAGCGCCCAACTCGAGCATCCGCTCGAGCGCGCGCTTGGCCCCCTCGCGAACGTCATCAGGCATCGCGATCTCGTAGCGTAAATTCATCAGCGAATCCCGTACGCCCGGCAGCGTAATCATTTTCATATAGCGGCAGAGCTTGCAGGCCTTGAAAAAGTGCTTCTCGGGGATTTCCATCAGCAGGCGGTCTGACAATCCGCATTCGGTGACAATCAGAAATTTGTCCGCGCTGCTCTCACGCGCGTATCGCATCATCGCGCTGGTCGAGAGCACTGCGTCAGCCATGGCGATTACGTCCTTGCGGCACTCCGGATGCGCAATTACGACCAGCCCAGGAATTCCCGCCTTGGCCTTCTCTACCTCGGCGGGAGTTATCTGATGGTGCACGTAACAGTTGCCGTCCCATGAAATAATGTGCTTGCGGGTCTGGGTCTGGACGTAATTGGCGAGATTCTGGTCCGGCACGAACAGGATATTATCCGATTCGATTGAATTAACGATTTTAGCCGCATTGGCCGAGGTACAACACGCATCTGATAGCGCTTTCACGTCAGCAGTGCAATTAACGTATGAAATCACCTTTAAATCGGGATAAATCTGGCGAAGCTCCTGCTTGCGCTCCTCAAGCGCCTCGGCGGTAACCGAATCCGCGAGCGAGCACCCCGCGCGCATGTCGGGCAACAGCACCATCCGCTCCGGATTGAAGACCTTGGCGGTCTCCGCCATGAAATGGACACCGCAAAAGACAATCACCTCGGCGTCCTCGACCTCGCGGGCCTTGCGCGCGAGTTCGAACGAATCGCCAATAAAATCAGCGACTTCGAAGATTTCGGGCCGCTGATAGTTGTGCGCCAGCACGATCGCGTCGCGATCCGCCTTGAGTCGCAGGATTTCGTCGATCAGGCCGGCGTAGCGATCGCACAGTTCGGGCGTATAGCTGTCGTCGTTGAGAACGCTGAGCTTGCGACGTAGTTCGGTTCCATCGGTGGCAGGGGTGTTCATACTGTGAGTTCCTCGTACGGCAGTCCGTCAAGGTCAACGAAGGCGGACCAATTACTTTGCGTCAGTTTGACACTTACGATCATTACCAATTTATTACACGGCCTGACAACCCTGGCGCTGATCAATCGAAGTCAGGCGCCGTTCGGATTGGCCGATTGTCGCGGCGCGGCGCAGATTGCTACTCTCCCCGAACAATCACACCGGGATTAGCGAAGGGCCGGGAGGAAATTAAAGCGATGGATGAAGTTTTGGATCGCGAAGTGGTCGAGGCGGTGCGCCGCTTCGTCGACCGCGAGGTGATTCCGGCCGCGAGTGAACTCGAGCACAACGACGAATATCCTCACGCGCTGGTCGGCAAGATGAAGGAGCTCGGCCTCTTCGGCGCGACCATTCCGCAAGAGTACGGCGGCCTGGGTCTGAGCTTCGTCAGTTATGCGCGCCTGATGTCGGAGCTGTCGCGCGGCTGGATGAGTCTGGCGGGTGTTATCAACAGCCACCTGATCATGGCCTATATCGTCGCCAACCATGGCAGCGACGAACAGAAGGCGCGGTTCCTACCCGCGATGGCGACCGGCGAGAAACGCGGCGGCCTCGCCTTGACCGAACCTCATGCTGGCAGCGACGTTCAGTCGATTCGCACCAGCGCGACCCGCCACGGCGATAACTACGTGTTGTCGGGCACCAAGATGTTCATCACCAATGCGCGCTACGGCACGATGCTGGCGGTCGCGGCCAAGACCAACCCCAAGGCCGAGCCGGCTTACGCTGGTATCAGCATGTTCGCGGTCGAGAAGAACGAGCAGGGTCCCACCGTCAGCCGCCAATTGAAGAAGCTGGGCTACAAGGGACTCGATACCTGCGAGGTTTTGTTCGAGGAACTCGAGGTTCCCGCCGCCAACCTGATCGGCAGCCGCGAGGGTGAGGGCTTCAAGCAGGTGATGAGCGCGCTCGAGGTCGGGCGGATCAACGTAGCGGCGCGCGCGGTCGGGGTAGGGCAGGCTGCCTTCGACAACGCTATCCGTTACGCGCAGCAGCGTGCGGCCTTCGGCAAGCCGATCGCTCAGCATCAGGCGGTGCAGCTCCTGCTCGCCGATATGGGCACCCGTCTACAGGCCGCAAAGCTGCTGGTGGAGAACGCCGCCCTCAAAAAGGACGCCGGCGAACGCTGCGATGTCGAGGCCGGGATGGCCAAGCTGTTCGCTTCCGAAGCCTGCGCCAAGATGACGCTCGACGCGATGCGCGTGCTCGGTGGCTACGGCTATATGGCCGAGTTCCCGGTGGAGCGCTTCTATCGCGACGCGCCGCTGATGATGATCGGCGAGGGTACCAATGAGATCCAGGCTTTGGTAATCGCGCGCGGCCTGCTGGCCCGCAATCCTGCCTGAACACCTGGGTATCCTGCTCGGGGTTCTTCCCATTGCGGAGTTCAGTGCGGAAGCGAGGCGAAAAGTTGATCGGTTACGCCGACCCGCCAACCGATCAACAACCCGAAGCCGAAGCTTAGCAAGCCGGAGCCGATCACCAGTCCGCGATGCAGCCGCGCCATCCGTGCGTAGGCGAGCGTGAACGGCACGCCAATCATCGTGGTTATGATACCCATCCCGATGATGGTTCCGACGCAGAATAGCAAGAGATAAAGCGTCGCCCATAATTCATTACCAATCGCGCTCAGGACCAGCAGGGCGATTGCCGCGCTTCCCGCCAGGCCATGTACCAGGCCGACCCCAAACGACCTGAGCATCGGGCGTCGAGCCGCAAAGCCGCCCGGCATGGTTCCCGGCAACAGATGGTTATGCTCGCTAACCGCCTCGATATCCGGTCTCGCGACGTCGGCTAGCGGGTGGACATGCGGATGGCGATGCACCCGTCCACCGTGGCGATGCGCGTGCGAATGGACGGTCGGTCCCAGGTCGTTCGAAGCACGCGCCGGGAGCAAGCGCGCGATCGCTTCCCGCACGAAAACTCTCGTTGCCGAGGCGCCGAGAGCTATCAGCACCAGCGCCACCGCGAATTCCATCGCGAGCCCGAGACGCGCCGGTATTGCGATTTGGAAGACGATTATCGCGGCGCCAACTACCATAACCGTAGCGGTGTGGCCGAGACCCCAGATAAGCCCCACGCGAGCGGCGGCCGCCAGGTGCCGCTCGCGGCTCAGGATCGTAGTGACGGCGATGACATGGTCGGGGTCGGTCGCATGCCGCATCCCCAGTATCAGGCCGAGCACGATAATTGCCGCCGGCCCGCCGTTGGCGATGCTCATGATGCGGTGCTGGCGTAGTTCATCGCGTCCTCATCTGTCCCCGGCTTAATCGGCTCGAGGGTCGCTTTCACGACCCTGCATGCTGGGCTACCTGCGGCGGAAGAATCAAGCCGCGACGGGCTATTCTGGATGAATTGGTACGGCGGGCGAAAGTAGTGGGGATCCTCGATATGGTGCGGCAAGCTTCACTTGAGCTGCCGCCGGAGCTAGCCTTTTGTAACGAGCTTCTAATGGTCGGTGGAGTTGCCTCAAATGGAATCCCTCGAGACCACGATCGCAACTACGGAAACCGAGATTTCGCTGGCAGAGCTAAAGAGCCGGATGGATCGGCCGGGGCTGGTGCTGCTCGATGTCCTCGCGCCCGAACATTACGCAGACGGCCACATCCCGAGCGCGATCAATCTGCCGCTGGCTGAGATCGAGCAGCGCGCGACCGCGGTCATTCCCAACCGCAACGCGGAGGTCGTAGTCTACTGCGCCGGTTTCACCTGAGGCGCCGGCGCCCAGGCCGTGCGCCTGCTGGGAGGGCTCGGTTACACCAACGTGCGCCATTATCCGGGCGGGCTCGAAGAATGGACGGACAAGGGCGAACCGGTCGCAACAGCCGCTATGCCCGCCGCCGACCCGCGGACTTCAGACCGCGTTGCCCTGATTGAGCCGGTCCCGCCGCCTGAGCCTCGCGCTTCCGCCCGGCGCCTGGCCCGAGTTCCACGCCTTGATCTCGGCCTGGTCGGGCTAATCGATCGTTGGTCAACGGGCCGGCTATTTGTCTTGTGGCTGGGGGTGATCGTTGCCACGGCCGCGGTCTATTGGCTTATCGCCGCGCTCGGCGGCACCGCCTTGCACGAGCAGGCGAGCAAGGTTCCGCCGACCCTGACGGGGTTTGCCGCGGATCTATACTTTAGCTTCGTTACCGCCACCTCGGTCGGGTATGGCGATGTGCTGCCGATTGGCGGGGCGCGGGCGATCGCGATTGCCGAGGCGATCTCGGGCCTACTGATCTTCGGCGCAGTGATCGCGAAATTCGTCTCGCATCGCCAGGACGAAGCGATCCGTCAAATTCAACAGATCACCTTTGAAGAACGCCTTGATCGGGTACAGACCAATCTTTACATGGTGCTGTCGGAACTGCAGGTGATCGAGGCCATGTGCGACGAGCCGCCGAGCCATCGTCAGGACCGAATCCGCATGCGAGTGGAAAGCGCCGTGTTTCTTTTCGGCGTCGAGCTGCGCACGATTCATAGCCTGCTCTACAATCCGGAGAGCGAACCCGACGAAATCCGCCTCGGCGCGATCCTCGCGAGCCTGGCGGCCTGCATGCAGACGCTCGGCCAGTTGATGGCATGTTTGCCGGCGATGGTGCTGAAGGGGCCGACGTTTGGCATGCAGATCTCGCGTTTGACCCATGTTGCTCAGGAGATTTGCGCCGATTGCGTGCCGCGCAGCTATGCGCCCGCACTACGCCTTTGGATGGATCTGGTGCAATCGAGCGCCCGCGAAGTCGCCCGCGTCGCCCCGTTGCAGGCCTGAAACCTTCGGCCGCG
>DATEGX010000068.1:0-3454 GCA_035279875.1 Binataceae bacterium (SeqCode) | reverse complement strand
GAATTGGATGTTCGATCCACCGGTCTCCACACCGACGCGCCGGATGATGCGGCGCGCCGCGTCACGCATTCGCTGGTATTCCTTGTCGGTGAGCGTCAGCGCCGGCGCGATCGTGATCGAATCGCCGGTGTGGATGCCCATCGGATCGAGATTCTCGATCGAGCAGATGATGATGCAGTTGTCCTTCTTGTCGCGCACCACCTCCATCTCGAACTCTTTCCAGCCCAGCACCGATTCCTCGATCAGCACCTCGTTGGTGGGGGAAGCATCGATGCCGCCCTCGACGATCTCAATGAACTCGGTCTTGTTGTAGGCGATGCCGCCGCCGGTGCCGCCGAGCGTGAAGGACGGCCGGATGATGGCGGGCAGGCCGATGTCGTCGAGCGCCTGCAGCGCCTGCGGCAGCGTCTTGATCTGGTGCGAGCGCGGCGTCGGCAGGCCGATCTTGGTCATCGCATTACGGAACAGCTCGCGGTCTTCCGCCTTGTCGATGGCGTCCGCGGTCGCGCCGATCATCTGCACGTTGTATTTTTCCAGCACGCCCATCTTGCGCAGCGATAGCGCGCAGTTGAGCGCGGTCTGCCCGCCCATGGTCGGCAGCAGCGCGTCCGGCCGCTCCTTTTCGATGATCTTGGCGACGATCTCGGGCGTCACCGGCTCGACGTAGGTGGCGTCGGCGAGATCGGGATCGGTCATGATCGTCGCCGGGTTCGAGTTCACCAGCACGATCCGGTAGCCCTCTTCCTTGAGGGCCTTGCAGGCCTGCGTGCCGGAATAATCGAATTCGCAGGCCTGGCCGATGACGATCGGCCCGGCGCCGATGATCAGGATCGATTTGATGTCTGTGCGTTTGGGCAACCCGAACCTCTAAGGACACAAAAAAAAGGCGCGCTTACGCGCGTCCTCGTCGTTCCCCGGCGGGTCTTGAGCCCGCGCGAGCGCTGCTTAGACCAGAATCGCGGGACAGGGAAGGGGAAGATTTGCCACGAGATTGCTCCCCTCAGGGCTACCTGACAATGCGTTATGCGCTCGATCTGCGCGTCTTCCCAAATTGCTCGTTAAACCGCTGCATAACCCGGATTGCCGCCGCATCTACTGCTTCGTGACGGGCTGCGCCGCCGAGTTGAACGTGTATAGGGCTGATCTCGATTTCACTTAATGGGATCGCGAATAGAATGGCGCGGCCTCTCATTGATGGACTGGGCATCCGCGTGATCAGGACCTCGTAATCTTCCGCAACAATCAGAGCAAGATCGTCGCCGCTTTGAAAGTTCTGCAATCCGTCGACCTCAATAAAGCCGTCTAGGGTGGACGCTATGCTTGATGCGAGTTCATAGCCGGATGGTCGCTGCAGCCTGTCGCGTGGCGCTTCACGTCTCTTCCGAAACCAATTCACTAACGGCATCTTCTACACTTTCCGACTGATAAATTGCGGATCATGATTTAGTGCCACTCGCGGCCTGAGGTCACGGAACGCGCCGAAAGGCGAACCGAGCACGGTTTGCTCTTTTCGGTAGGGCTAATCATACCCATAATAGCCTACCGTACACGGGGGTCGTCTGCCATGCCAATCGTGCGCATCACCGCAACAGTGGTGTTGCTGCTGAGCTTTGTTGGGTCTTCTGCGGCAACGTTGCTCGACGATGCATTCGAAGCTTATCGCAATGGCGATTACTTAACCGCTGCTCGGCTCTTTCGTCCGCTTGCGGAGCAAGAAAACTCCGACGCACAACTTTATCTCGGTCTTATGTATGATGAAGGCCAAGGCCTGCCGAAGAACGAAATTGAGGCGGTTAGCTGGTACAAGAAGGCAGCTAGTTTAGGCAATGCCAACGCTCAAGTTCTTCTTGGAGCGGTCTGTGCTGCAGGGCATGGCACACCGCAAGACTATGCTGCCGCGGTGAATTGGTATCGAAAGGCTGCCGAACAAGGCAATGCTCGGGGTCAACTCTATCTGGGACTTGCATACAGCAAAGGCCAGGGTGTGCCCAAGGACGAATCCGAAGCTGTAAAGTGGTTTCGGAAGGCAGCCGATCAAGGAAACGCAGAGGCTCAAGTTCGCCTCGGACTTGCGTATGCCGAAGGTAGGGGAGTGTCGCAAAACTATGCGACGGCGGTGGTCTGGCTTCGCAAAGCCGCCGCACGGGGCGATTCCAACGGTCAATTCAATCTCGGCTTTCTGTATGACCACGCGCAAGGTGTACGGCGGAATTATGCTGAGGCCGTCAAGTGGTATCGCGCGGCCGCCGAGCAGGGCAACGTGCGGGCTCAGGTGAACCTCGCGCTCAAATACTACGAGGGAGAAGGCGTTCGGCAGGACTATGCCGAAGCAGCAAAGTGGTACACGAAAGCAGCCAGTCGGGGCGACATCGCGAGTCAGTACAACGTCGGGATCATGTACTACAAAGGTCAGGGTCTGCCGCGGGATTATTTCAGCGCCGTAAAGTGGTTTCAGAAAGCCGCCGACCAAGGCCATGCCGACGCGCAGGGCATGTTAGGGGTCGCGTATTCATTGGGCGAAGGCATACCGAAAGACAATGTCCTCGCCTACAAGTGGTTCAACTTGGCGGCAGCTCACGGCGATAAACAAGCGGCAAAACTTCGAGACAGTGTCGCAAAAAATATGACGTCTGAGCAGGTGGCCGAGGCCCAAAGACTGACACGTGAGTGGAGGCCTCGGGGAACGCAAGTCGCCCACCCGGGCGACGCGCTACCTTCGGCATTAATTCCAAATCAATCCTCCCGAATTGAAGTGCCATTAAAAATGGAGAAAGGCACGTTTGTTGTTCCGGTCGAGATAAACGGCGCGATCACGCTGGACTTCACGGTCGATAGTGGTGCTTCTGACGTCACGGTGCCCTTAGATGTATTTACGACGTTAAAGCGCGCCGGGACCATCAAAGATTCCGATCTTCTTGGGAGCCAAACATATATTTTGGCCGATGGATCGAAATCGAAGTCGCCCATATTTAAGATCAAGTCACTGAAGGTCGGCGGGGTAGTGCTCAAAGATGTGCGGGCGAGCGTGTCACCTACTGAAGGGTTGTTACTCCTCGGCCAATCGTTTCTTAGCCGATTTAGATCGTGGTCTATCGACAATACGAGTCACCAACTCCGCTTGGAACTCGCTGAGCAGTAGAGTCGATGGCATATTACCTTGGCGAGTCCTGAGGACGCATAAATTCGCGCGAGCCATGAATCAGGGTCACGGATAGCGGCGCTCGAATGGGGCCCGTATAGTCGCGCGACCATTTGTGCCACCGGACCGCCCGTGACCCTTCCCGCCAGCCTGCGCTTTGCAAACGAAAACGGCGCCATCCCCATCGTCGGCTTCGGCACCTCACCGCTGACCGGCGGCCTCAGTGCCGAAACCGTGGCGACCGCGCTCAAGGCCGGTTACCGCCACATCGATACCGCGCGCAAATACGGCACCGAGCGTGCGGTCGGCGAAGGC
>DATEGX010000067.1:0-14086 GCA_035279875.1 Binataceae bacterium (SeqCode) | reverse complement strand
GTTCGCTTTGCAGGTCGCTGTATTCGCCATTAAATCCCGACGTTCGCTGGTTCAAAATTCCGCTTTCAACTCGCGGCTGACCAATTCATCGACCATAGCGTTTGCGGGCGCGCCTTCATAGAGGATTCGATAGACCGCCGTGACGATTGGCATCTCGACCTTCAAGCTTTCGGCGAGCCGGCGTATCGCGCTGGTATTGGGCACGCCCTCCGCGAACGACTCGCCCGCCGATGGCACCGGCCGGGGTTCCCCCCGGCCAATCGTGAGGCCGAGGCTACGGTTGCGCGAAAGGTCGCCGGTGCAGGTGAGCACAAGGTCGCCGAGGCCCGCCAGCCCGGCCAAGGTTTCGCGTTCGGCCCCCGCCGCCGTCGCCAGCCGCATCATCTCGGCCAGCCCACGAGTGATCAATGCGGCGCGGGCACCCGAACCGAGTCCGAGGCCGTCGCTGATTCCCGCGGCGATTGCAATAACGTTTTTAACCGCCCCGCCGAGTTCAATGCCGATTACGTCGGCACTTCGATAGATGCGCAAGGGTTTCGCCGCGAACAGGGTCTGCACGCGCCGGGCGACGTTCTCGTCGCGCCCGGCGGAGACCAGCGCAGCCGGTTTTCCACGTGCGATCTCGGCGGCAAATCCGGGTCCCGAGAGGACCGCGACGCGGCTCGCCGGAGGCGCCAGTTCCGTAAGCATCTGCGACATCGTGCGGAGCGAATCCTGCTCGATTCCCTTGGTGACGCTGACGACGGTGGCATCGGGCGGAATTGCCGCTGCCAGCGGCGTCAAGACGGCCCGCGCGAAGCGCGACGGAACCGCCATCACGACGATTTCCGCGCCCGCGATAACCTCGGATTCCATTGCGGCCGGGCGCAACGTCGGCGGAAAAGGAACGCCCGAAAGATAAGTCGAGTTCACCCGGTCGCGCGCAATCGAGTCCAGATGGGCCTGGCGCCGGACCGCCAGGGTCACGGCATAGCCGCTGCGGGCCAGCGTAATCGCCAGCGCGGTACCCCATGCGCCCGCGCCGAGGACCGTTATCCCGGACATTCCACGAGCTTCAGGCGACGGCGCGGAGCAGCCGATAAAGCGGCTCGAGTTCGCGGAACGCGTCGATCACCTCGTCGCGATCGAGGCGCAAGGCCGCCTTCACAGGCCATCCGAAGCCGACGTCGATACCGCCGGTCTTCTTTTCGAGGCTGTCGCCGAGGGCGGAAAAAAGCCCGGTTTCAGCCGGCGGTTCCGGCGGAATCTGATGGAAATCCCATTTTTCGTAGCGCGCGATGCCGGTGCCTTTGAAGTCCTTGACCAACTGCGCCGCGCGGGACTTTATCGACCGGCCGATCTCGGTCCGCTTATCCGCCTCGGACTTGACCACTGCGCGCGCATGAATTCCCGCACCAGAAATAGCCAGCGCGAGATAGCCGTAGCGCTTGTAACCCTTGGGCGAGGGGCCGAATGCCGCCCAGGTCTCGGGGGGAGGATTCACCGTGCGCCGGGCATGCTTGGCAACGTGCGGAAAGAACTCCATGTGCAGCTTGCGCGCAAGTTCGGGAGCGAGTTCGTCGCCGAGACGGACCAGCTTGGGACGGACGTGCGCGTAAATCTGCTGCATCCGCTCGTTGAATCCTTCGACGCTGAAGACCTCGAAATCGATTGGAGTGAATCCGAGCCTGGCCACAGTTTTTGCCACCTTCCGCGCGTGCCGCGCGCCGAACCGGTCTATGGATCGCCCAGCATAGCGCGTCCAGGCTCGAATTTCGCGTCCCCCGGCTGGGTAGTCTCCTAATTTCAATGAAACGGAATTGGAAAGGGTTTCGCCTGCTTCGCTTCTGCCTGCTCTCTCTTCCGGTGTTGCTCATATTCTTCCGGCTGTTCGCAACGTGAAAGGGCCAACAAAGTGTCGTTCTTGTCATTTGTGATGGTCATGCAGGCAGGCTGTGGATCCGACATGAAACTGGTCCGACATGGGATGCTAATACCTGGATTCCATTCTTCTGATCTAGGCGTATAGGCGAGTGTAAAGCCTTCACAATGGAATTGTCCAAATTCGTCGCAATATTCGGCGAAACCGTAAAGCCCAAAACTTTGACCATCTTTCAGCATTTGAGAGAATGCCGTTCCAGAAGGAACAGCCGGTGGCGGGATCCGATACGCCGTGCCAGATTCGGGCGCTATCGTAACTCCGGTGCCACAAATGCCGACCTGCCCATTCCGATGTCGATATCTCCCAAATTCGGCACCTATCTTTTTTCCTTGAGGGTCCCTCATAACGACTGTAAATTTCAAAGCCGGCGTATGCCCAGAGTTGTAAAAAAACAATGCAAGCTGGGGATAGCCCCACGATTTTTCTACACCTTGAAATCGCCCGATCACTCCAGCGCGGTCGCCGAGTCCAACATAGGGACGTTGAGCGGCTTCAAAATTCTCCCTGGCCACGCGGTTTGCGCGGCTGGCTACAATCAGTGCTTGTTGAGTAAGTGCATTCGCTTTTTGGGCAGCCCGCGTATAGCGAGCTACTTCGTGAAGGGTGACGGTCAGAACGATCAAGGTCAGAAAAGACAAAACAGCAGTAGAGACTACCGAAATCTTCTGCCATCGAGATTGTTTGCCATTGTACTCGTATTGACTGGCGTCATGCTTAATGTTGCGGGAGATTATTTCATTTGCAAAAGACTTGAAGCTGGTGGTGAGATTCCCGAGCGGCGCACTGAGATTGCAATCTTTGGCGGTTATGGAGTCGCTGTCCTTGGCCCGTTCGTCTGTTTCCTTGTTTGGTTTTCTTTCGTCTGGCATTAGAACTCATTTACGCCGGTGATTTTTATCACTTCGTCGATCGTCTACCGACTATCTGTAAACCCGGCAGCCAATGAGTTTCTATCATGGCGTTCTACGCGCGATTAATACAATGCTGAACAGATATCGCAGTCTGCGATTCTTCGCATCGCGCTCTGGGCGAGCTTAGAATGACGAAATGGGCCATACTATTCAAAATAGCAATGTTGTCATGCTTGGCACGCCCTCGTGAAGCGTGGCGACCATCCGGGTTGGTGCTGCATTCGGGCCGGGTGTTACCGAAAAAGACGTTACAGATTCTCGCGCAGCAGCGCCTGTTGGATTTCCTTGACCTTCGAGCGCATTGCTTCGATTCCGCCGACCTCGCGTCCACCGTCGGAGGCCTCGCGCACCAGGTTCTCGAACTTGATGAGAATATTGGCGAGCTTGGTGTGCGCTTCGATAACCGCGCGTTTGCGCAATTCCTCGCTTTCCCATCCGCGCTGCGCGTATTCGTGAAGTTCCTGGCCCTGGATCAGGAGCTCGCGCGCCTCGTCCTCGAAGCCCTTGACCAGATGGCGAATCGCGTCGCGCACCTTGGGCAGCTCCTCGGGATCTTTCCATAAGACGTGTTCGAGGAACGTCAGGTCGTCTTCGCTGACCCGCTCGCGCCCGAGCAACATCGCATGCGCCCGCATGACCGCCAGGGCGTTGCGCCAGCGCCGGTCGGAGGCGATTATCTGCTGGGCGGCAAGGTTGCGGCGCAGCTCGGCGATCGAGCGCAGGATTCCGCCCGGAATCGCGACGTTCGCGCTCAGTGCGCGCAGTTCGTCGAGCTCGGCAAAGCTCAGCACGGTGCGGCCGGGCGGCGCGATCCCTTCGAGCATCTTGAGAAAGCGGAAGTCCTCGGCGATGTAATCCACGACGAAGCGGAGCATAAAGCGATCGAACAAGGCCGTCAGCTCTTCCTCGTCGGGCAGTTCGTTCGAGGCGCCGAACATCGTGATGAGCGGCACCGCTACGCGTTCGCGGCCGTTGTGGAAAATGCGCTCGTTGATCAAGGTCAGCAAGGCATTGAGGATTGACGAGTTGGCCTTGAAGATCTCATCGAGAAAGGCGATGTGGGCTTCGGGAAGCTTGTGATCGGTGACGCGCCGGTAATCGTCTTGTTCGAGGCTTTTGAGGCTGACGGCGCCGAAGATTTCCTCGGGTGTGCTGAATTTGGTCAGCAGCCATTGGAAATAGCTCGCGCCCTCGATACGCCGGCAGAGTTCGTCGGCGAGCATCGATTTTGCCGTTCCGGGCGGACCGATTACCAGTACGTGACTGGCGGACAACAACGCGCACAGCGCGCCGTCGATCAAATCGCTGCGTTCGAGGAACGAATGGTTCAATTCGTCGCGGATCGCGGCAAGTTTGCTGAGGGCTCCAGACATCGCGCGGCGGACAAACTCCGAAGTTCAACCTATCATAGCCTCGGCTCGCCGCCTAAGACGAGGCAGCACCTTGCCGTTGGGTATCCGAGGCGATAGAAGAAGCTTAGATCTATTGTCGCGCAACCCGCCTGCGCTTATTTAGCGCAAGCCGTATGGCCCGCAACGGGGCATCACCGGAGGTCATCAATGGAGAAAGCATTGGCTGGCGTTAAGGTTCTGGACCTCACGCAGTTCGAGGCCGGCACATCGTGCACCGAGATGTTGGCTTGGCTGGGCGCCGACGTGATCAAGGTCGAGCCGCCCAAGATGGGTGAGCAGGGGCGCTGGATGCTGACCGAGAAGCCGGGCGTCGACTCCCACTATTTCATGCTGCTCAATGCCAACAAGCGCAGCATCACGCTCAACCTCAAGTCCGAGCGCGGCAAGGAAATGTTCCTCGAGATGATCAAGCAGGTCGACGTGCTGTCGGAGAACTATTCGCTCGGCACGCTCGAGGGTCTCGGCCTGGGCTACGAGCGCCTGCGTCAGATCAACCCGCGCCTGATCTACCTGACCATCAAGGGCTTCGGCACGTACGGCCCGTATAGCAAGTACAAGAGCTTCGACATGATCGCGCAGGCGGCCGGCGGTGCGATGTCGCTGACCGGGTTTCCAGGCTCACCGCCGCTTAAGCCCGGCCCGACCATCGGGGATACCGGCACTGGCGTCCATGCGGCCTGCGGCGTGCTGGCGGCATATATCCAGCGGCAGAACACCGGCAAGGGCCAGAAGGTCGAAGTGGCGATGCAGGAAGCGGTCTTTAATTTCGTCCGCGTGCCGATGATGGACGTCCATATGACGCATAAGCCGACGCAACGGCGCGGCAACCGGCTCGGCGGCGGCGCGGTCGGCGATATCTTCAAATGCGCACCCGGCGGCCCCAACGATTACGTCTACATGCTCTGCACTTCGCCCGAGATGTGGAACGCGCTGTGGAAGACGATCGAGCGGCCGGACGTGCTCACCGACCCGCGCTTCACCGACCGTAAGGAGCGCGAGAAGAATATCGAAGAACTTACCGCGATCATCGAGGAATGGACCGGCAAGCGATCCAAGCACGAGGTGATGAAGATACTGGGTGATGCGGGTGTGCCGTGTGGCGCCGTGCTCGACAGCGTCGAACTGCTCAACGACCCGCATATGAAGGAGCGCGGGATGGTCGTCACCGTCGACCATCCGGTGCGCGGCAAGTTCACCATGCCGGGATGTCCGGTGAAGCTCGAAGACTCGCCGGCGGAGGTCAAGAGCGCGCCGCTGCTGGGTCAGCATAACGGCGAGATATACGGCGGGATGCTTGGGCTGAAGGCCGATGATCTGGAGCAATTGAAGCAGCAGGGCGTGATCTAGGCCGGGCTTCCCCATCTCGCGGTTCAGTCATTAAGACTGGGCCGCCCCAAATTGTTCGTGTAGTCGCGGCCGGAGCTGGGCGCAAATTGCGACGCTCCGGCCGTTTTCTCTTGCTCGCACAAAACCGCAACGCCTGCACAATAGCCCCGCCGCTCGCGGCGAGGTTTGCGCTGGGCTATGGTTTACGCGGCGAGCAGGCGTGCAATGGCATCCGGTGGAGACATCTTTCAGGCGATTGATTTCCTGAAGCAGGCGGCCGAGCCGGCGTTGCGGCGCTTCATCCGAAGCCATCGCGGCGCGACCTACGCCGAGCTGCGCTTCGAAGCGATGTTCAGCCGTTCGGCGGTGGCCAACGATGGCGAACCGCGCGACAGCAGCGAGACGGAGGCGGCCGCGTTCAGCGTGGCGGTGGATTATGCGGCTACGGGCGCGATCGGCCGCGGCCAGACCGGCGTCGAGATCGGGCGCCTTGCACTCGGCAGGACCAAGCTGATGGCAGCTTTGAACAGCGGACTCGGCGAGGCCTTCGAACGTGCTAGGGCCAGCGCCCGGGAGAAGGCCGCGCTGATCAAGACGCTGGGTGCGCGGGCGGCGGCGCTTGGAATCGACGAGGCGATAGCACCGTCGACGATTCGCGATGAGGTCGAGGCGGTCTTCCGGCGCGATCCACGGACGCTCGATCCGGGCGAACTGAAGGAAAGCTGCCGCGAAGCTTCGGCGGCGCTCAGCGGGCTCGGCAGTGAAATCGCCTACAACGTAGTGGCGGCGGCCGCCGAACTGCGCCACGAGCTGTTCATCAACACGGCCGGCGCGATGATTTCGCAGGCCTGCGCCTTTGCCCAAGGCGATTGCTACGTGGTCGCGCAAAGCGGCGACGGTCATCAGGAGAGCTACGACACGATCGGCCAGCAGCGCGGCTTCGAGGCGCTCGCCGAGGGCTGCCGTGACGAGCTGATGCCCAACCCCGACCTCCAGAGCTTTGCGTTGGAACTCGCCGGTGAGGCCCGCGAACTCGCAGCCGCGCCGGTGCTGAAGCCGCCCGATCGAGAGGTCGTGGTGGTCACCGATCCGCACTTCAACGCCTTGGTGGCGCACGAGATCGTCGGCCATCCGTGCGAAGCCGACCGCGCCCTGAAGATGGAGGCGGCATACGCCGGGCGCAGTTGGCTGCTGCGCTCGCTCGAACAGAATGAAATCGGGCGGCCGATCGGCTCGCGGCTGCTATGGGCCTGCTCGGACCCGACCCTCAACGGCTACGGCCACTATCGCTACGATCACGAGGGAACTCCGGCACGACGCCAGGTGCATATCGAAGGCGGGGTCTTTCGCGGTTTCCTGAACTCGCGCTCGACCGCGGCCGCGCTGGGCGTCGAACCCAACGGCTCGGCGCGAGCGAGCGAGGCCTGGCATATTCCGCTGGTGCGCATGTCGAATACGTTCTTCATGCCGGGCGAGAGCGACCCGCAACGGATAATCGCCGACGTCGAGCACGGTTATTATGTCTGCGGCAACCAGATTCCGTCGATCGCCGAATCGCGTGAGAACTTCCGCATATCGGCGCGGCGGGTTTACGAAATCGAGCACGGACGGCTCGGCCGCCTGTACCGTTCGGGCAGCGTGATGGCCGACTCGAAGCGTTTTTTTACGCTGGTCGACGCCGTCGGCAACGATCTCCGGCTGATCGCGATTCCGAACTGCGGCAAGGGACAGCCGATGCAGGTCAAGCGGATGTCCAATGGCGGGCCGACCCTGCGCTCGCGCGCTCGGCTGGGCGGCGGCTGAGGCGCCTGGGTGCGGGCGACGAATCGATGCATTCGCTGACGGAACTCAAGAGCTTCGCGCGCCAGGCCGGGGCCGCGCTGGCCCGCGAGAAGGACCTTGCGGCTTACGAAGTTTATTGCTCAGCCGGCGAGCATAGGGTCGCGCGGCTGAATTACACCTCGGACATTCCGTCGCGCGGGATCGAGGAATTCAAATCGCTCAACGCCGACGGCTTCGCGATCCGCGTGGTAATGCGGCGCGACCCGCACGAAACCGGTTCGGCCGCAATCGCCGGCGACTTGAGCCTCGCCTCGCTGCGCGAGGCGCTCGGCCGGGCACGCCGCGCCGCGATTGTCGATCCGCATTTTCCCGGGCTCCCCAATGAGCCCGTGCGGCTCGCGAAACCGCAGAGCCAACCTGAGCCGAGCGACCTGCTGCGCGCGAAGGATAATCGGCTCGCCGCCGCTGCGTGGGAGATAATCGGCGCCGCCATTGCGGAATTCGACAAGCGCGCGCCGCTCAAGCTCGCCCATCCGGGGCTGGTGGTGGGCGGCGACCTTTCACTCATCCGCGATCGCGTGGCGATCTGCAGCTCGGCCTTCGAGGATATTCGCGTAGACGAAAGCGCTCATTTCGTCGCGTCGGTCACGGTGCTCATCGAGGGTTTCGATGCCAAGGGCACAGCCACGGCAATCGGTGGCTCGGTCGCCGAAATGGAAACGGCCTCAGCCCGCCTGGGCCGTGAGGCGGTGATGCGCGCGCTCGAGTTGCGTCACGGCGAGCATCCCGACGCCGGCGAATACCGTGTACTCTTCGGCCCGCAGCCGCTGGCCGAGATTCTCAATTACATGGTGGTGCCGTCGCTCACTACGGGAGCCTTTCACGCGGCGAGCTCGGCCTACCTGGGCCGGTTTGGCGCGGAGGATATGGATGCCCGGCTATCGCTGGCCAACGATCCATTCGCGCGGCAGAGTCCGGTTCGGCGTGGCCTCACTTGCGAGGGTTTGCCGGCTGGACGCACCGAATTAATTCGCGATGGCCGCCTGGTCGGATTGCTTTCAACCTTCTATGACAGCCATCGCCTGCTCACCGACGAGCATCGCGGCGAGAAGCTGGGACCCGCGGCGGTGGACCTGAAGCTGGCGTTTCCGCCGCACAGCGGTTACCGGCTTGGCGAAAGCCCGGCGCGCCGCTTCGATTCGCATCCAGGCGCGAGCGGCACCAGCGTCATCGTACGCGCGCGCGACGGCGTCGACGAAAAGGGCCTGCTGGCGGCGATTGGCGACGGTCTTTATGTCGGCCGGGTATGGTACACCTACCCGATCAACGGACAGCGGGCGGGCGACTTTACCTGCACCGTGAGCGGGGATTCTTATGTAATCCGCGGCGGCAAGCTGGCCGCCCCATTGGCGCCAAACTGTCTACGCATCAACGCAAATCTGTCGCAGGTTTTCGGGAACCCGTTGGCGCTGGGAAAGAAGCCCGAGTCGGCGGTCGTTTGGGGCGCGCCGGAGGCCTATTTCACGCCGTCAATTGCGGCGCAGCGTATCGCGCTCTCGGCGGTTGGCGCGGTCGATTCCGATTAGAGCCTGGTTCTGCTAGTGCACCAGCTTGCCGTTGGCATAGACCATCTTCTGGCCACTGAGGCCGCTCGGATCCCATCGCATCCAGACCCCGTCGCGTTGGTCGTCGCGATAATCGCCTTCGATCGATTTCTGGCCGTTGGCGTACCAACTGGTATGTAAACCGTCGCGCACGCCGTTGCGATAATGGTCGATCGAGGCCTTGGCCCCGTTTTCGTACCACAGGGTCCATTCACCATCCTGCTTGCCGTCGCGATAGTCTCCTTCCAGCATCCTGCTGCCACTGGTCTGATAGGCGATAAACGGGCCGTTTTTGATCGGCTTTCCCTGGACCGTTTTCTGACACCATACCTCTTCGCCTTTGGGCGGAGGCGCGCCCATCAGCTTGGCACCGGGCGGGCACGACGGCGGAACGTCCGCGCGCCGGCATCCGATGGAAACCATCGCGGCGAGCGCCATCAACGAGGCCAAAAGCAAACGGGCGGGGCGTGCAGCGCACGCCCCGCCCGCGATTTCAGTCGCGACGCCAACCTCGGATGGCCGGCGGCGCTGGCTCATTCTCAGCTCTGACCCGTCGAACCGAGCAGATTACCGCCAAGAGTCGGATGGCCGACGGTCTTGTCGCCAATCACGTTGATCAGCGCCGGCTTGCCGGATTTGAAGGCCCGTTCGAGCGCCGGAACGATGTCGTCCGGATTTTCGACGTGTTCTCCGTGGCAGCCCATCTCCTGGTAAATCTTGTCGTAGCGCACATCCTGCAGGATGTTGAAAGGATCGGTCCGATCCTTCAGCAACGGCATCGATTCGAAACTCGGGCCCCACGAACTGTTGTTCCACAGCAGGCAGACGACCGGCAGTTTGTAGCGGGCGGCGGTCTCCAGATCGAAGCCGCCGATCCCGAGGCCACCGTCGCCCATTACCAGCACGACCTGCGCACCTGGCCGCGCAAGCTGCACACCGATCCCCATTCCGAAGCCATGGCCGACGGGCGCCAACGGACCCGCGTCGATCACCTGGCCCGGGAAACGGCTGACAAAATTCTGTGACATCCAGCCCGACAACGTGAAGCTGTCGATGACCACGGTCGCGTTCTTGTCCAGTACGGAGACCAGGTCTTTGCTGAGACGCGCCGGATGAATTGGACGGTTAGTGTGGAACTTCTTCTCGTTCTCGCCCACCTGGCGTTCGAAGTTCGCACGCACCTCGGCCAACTCCTTGGTCCAGCTCGAACTGCGATTTTTGGAAAAGTCGAGCTTGAGTTCCTTGATCCGGTTGATCATCTGGCGCAGAACCAGCTTCGGATCGCCGACCATCGCGATCTCGGCCGGCACCTGCCAGCCGATTCGATCCGGGGTCGGGTCGACCTGGATATACTTGGCCTTGTCATTCCATGTTGGCGGACGGCCAAAATGCTCTCCGCTCCAGAAGCGAAAACCCAGCGTAAGGATCACGTCGGCGCGGCCCGTAAACGGCTTCTTGAATGCCCCGCGAATCGCCAACGGATGCTCCTCGGAAACCGACCCCTGGCCGGCGCGGCGTGCGTACACCGGAATACCGGTCAGCTCGACGAACTCCTTCAATTCGGGCGCAGCTTGCGACCAGAAAAGGCCGTCGCCGCCCGCGATTAGCGGCCTTTCGGCGCCGTGCAGCAACTCGACCGCGCGGTCGATCTTGGCGGGGTCGCCAGCCGAGCGCGTGTCATCGATCGTAAAGTGCATGCCACCGCGGCGCTGCTTGGTGTCGTCACCGGCGTTGTAGAGGATGTTCTGCGGCACTTCGACGAGCGAAACGCCCTGCGGCGGGCTTAAGGCCTCGCGGAAGGCGAGCCGCATGTCGAACTCGATGGTGCTCCAATCGGTGACGCGTTTGGTATATTTGGCGAAACTCCGCACCACGTCCGAGCCGTAAGCTTCCTGGAACGAGCCTTGATGGTCTTCAGTGTTCGGATGCTGTCCTGAAACGCATACGACCGCGCTGTTGGTCATTGCCGCCAGGCACAACCCGGTGACCGCATTGGTCAGGCCGCAACCCGCCGTCACCATGCAGACCCCGACCTCGCCAGTCATGCGCGCATAACCGTCCGCCGCATAGGCGGTCGCCTGCTCATGACGCATGTGAATCAGCTTGATTTCATGGTTGCGCAAGTTCGCCAGAATTGGGAACAGATGCCCACCGTTGATCGCGAAACAATAGCGAGTGCGATTTTCGCGCATGATTCGGGCGACCAGTTCGCCGCCGTCCGCTTTGGCCATCAGGAGATCCTCCTTGCGGGATATGCCCGTTCTGATCCTAAACGCCTCCGCCGCGAAGCAACGTCAAGCGCCACGTTGCCAGCGTTGCGGGGCACATCGAGGTCCGTGCCCGAATCCTTGCACATTTCGGCGCGAACCGAAAACCGCGCAGCCTGCCTTCGCTCAGCGGCGACTTCGCCGAACCCTTGATTTGTGTCGGGAGAGCTTCGGAGCCGGGCTCGTTGCCACTTATGCACAGAGCCCCGGAGATGCGATTTGGTAACCGCTGAGGCGGAGAAAAAAACGCTGCTCTTGGGCTCTTCGATGGATTGATCGCGCCCGCCAAGCCTGTAAGTCTGTTACGTCTTTTGTGGTCGAAGCGACTACCAGCCACTCGCTGCGAAGCAGTGGCAATGCGACGAGGTTGTAGCAAAGCAAGATGAAGCGTCTGGCGGTCGTAGCCGTCCTGATTTTCTCCATCATATTCGCGGCCGTACCGGCGCGGGCGTTTACGCTTTCCGATCCCAACACATGGCCGCCGGCGCTGAACCCGCACGATTGGCCTTTCGACCTTTTTCCGGTGCCTGAAGTCGCCACCAATCCCAACGGCGGCGTCGTCTACGGTATCCTGCTGGCCTTCCTCTTCAAGGACAAGCAAAACCAGATCACCAGCATCCTGGCGCCCGACCTGAACAACGACACCGCGCTGGGACCTGGCGGGACCGTGCGCTACTTCGCCTATCCGTCGGAAGATACGCAATGGTACGCGCTGGCCGGCGCCCAGGAGCGTATCGCCCGCACCGTCGATCTCAACTATTCGACCGGCCGGACGCATGAGAACTGGTATTCGTTCGAGGGCCGGATGTTCTTCGAGCGCGACCCGACCGAACGCTTCTTCGGTATCGGCAATGATTCCCGGCTCGGCGGCGAGAGCAACTACACCACCGAGCAGGTCTATGTGCGCGGCAAGTTCGGGTGGAATATCAATCGCGAGCTTCAGCTCGCGGTGGTTGCACGCCCGCGCTATGTGCGGATTCTGAAGGGCGCCTTCACCACGATTCCGCAGACCACGTTTCTCTATCCCAACGTCAAAGGCGTCGGCGGCGGCAGCGAGATTTATGGCGAACTGCGCGCAAGCTACGACACCCGCGATTCGATCGATATCCCCCGCCGTGGCGGTCTGGCAGTTGCTTATGTCGGCAGCGCGCAGCGGGTGCTTTTCAGCTCATTCTCGTACAACCGCTTCGGCATCGACCTGCACCACTATTGGCCGATGAACTCGCGCATGACCTTCGCCGCCCACGCCTACCTGCAGTACACGCCGGCGGGTAACGAGGCGGCGTTCTGGGAAATGGGCCGGCTCGGCGGCGAAAGCAGCAACCTGTACGACCAGGAGACGCTACGCGGCTATGGCACCGGCCGTTACACCGATAACAATCTATCAGTAGCGAACTTTGAATTGCGTACGCGGATCTTCGAAGCCACCATCCTGCATACCAAGGGGATTTTCGAGGTCGCGCCATTTGTCGATGCCGGCCGCGTGTTCCATGACATGTCCGGTGATCCCGTTGCCTCGCTCCATCCCGTTGCGGGAATCGGCTTCCGCGGCATCGCGGAGCCGTTCGTCGTGGGCTACGTCGACGTCGGCGAGGGTGGCGAGGGTCCGGCGGTGTTCGCGGGCATCAACTACCCATTTTGACCGCGACGCGACGGTAGTCTTAAAGCCGCTCGCCCTAGTAGCCCTTGGGCAAACCCAGCAGGCGCTCGGCGATAATCCCCCGCTGAATCTCCGAGGTGCCCTCTTCGATCGTATTGCCGCGGGAACGCAGCAACCCGTATTGCCATCGCCCGCCGTCAACCGCATGCCCGGAACCTTCCGTCAAGGGTGCGCGCGGACCTTCGAGCATCAGCGCGAACTCGTTCATCCGCTGGTTGAGTTCGCTCCATAGCACCTTCGAGATCGAACCCTCGGGGCCGGGTGTTCCGCCGCGCCGCAGCCGCGAGAAGTTGCGATACGCGAGGTACTTCATCGATTCCACATCGACGTAGAACTGCGCGAGCGTCTGCCTGACGACCTCGCGGCTCACCGGACACGTGCCGGCGGCGCTTAAGCGCCGCGCCAGTTCGGCCAGGTCCTCGAAGGTATTGTGAAAGCGCATCACGGTGGCCAGCGAAAGCGTCGCCCGCTCGTTCATCAGGGTGGTGATCGCGACGCCCCATCCGCCGTTGAGCGGACCGAGCAGATTCTTTCGCGGCACCCGCACGTCCTCGAAGAACATCTGGTTGAATTCCGCTTCACCGGTCATCTGCTTGAGCGGCTGCACGGTAATCCCGGGGCTATGCATGTCGACCAGAAGATAGGAGATGCCGCGATGCTTGGGCGCGTTGCTATCGGTCCGCACCAGCAGCATGCACCAGTCCGCGATATGGCCCAGCGAGGTCCAGACCTTCTGTCCGTTGACCACGAATTCGTCGCCGTCGAGCACCGCCCGGGTGCCGAGCGCGGCGAGGTCCGAGCCGGAGGCGGGTTCCGAAAAGCCCTGGCACCAGACTTCCTCGCAGGTCAGGATTTTCCTGATGTAGCGATGCTTTTGCTCGTCCGTGCCATGCTCGAGGATGGTCGGCGCGCCCATCGACAGTCCAAGCTCGTTGAGCGGTGCGGGCGCCCGCACCCGTGCCATCTCCTCGTTGAAGATCGCGCTTTCGATGATGGTTCGGCCCTGCCCGCCGTATTCGGCCGGCCACGAGATACCGAGGTAGCCGCCTTCATAGAGCCGCCGCTGCCAATCGCGCAGCGTGCGGATCGACTCTTCGTCGATCGGCAGAGCGAAGCCACGGTCGACCATGCTCGCGGGTTTATTCCGTTCGAGCCATTGACGGGCTTGGGTGCGAAACTCGGCCTCTTCGCGGCTGTCGCTCA
>DATEGX010000066.1:0-10934 GCA_035279875.1 Binataceae bacterium (SeqCode) | reverse complement strand
CGATTCGGACGAGCCGCGCTAGCTTATACCTCGAAGCGCCAAACATCGCCGGCTTTGACGATATGGCCAGCGCTTGGGGTGGCGAAATGAGTGCCGAATACGGTTACCGGCTTATCGGCGTAGCGCGCAAGGAATTCGCGCCGGGTCTTGCGCGCCAAGTCGTGGTCCGAATCGAACCCGCAATTCCATTCGGGATGCTCGCATTGCACCGGATGGTGCATCAGGTCGCCGGTAATCACCGCCTGCTGCCCTTGTGACGAAATCCGCACGCTGAAATGCCCTGGCGTGTGGCCGGGGGTCGGTTCGAGCCAGATCTCCTCGCTGATTCGATGGGTGTCTTCGACCAGGTCGGTCAGCCCGGCGTCGACTACGGGGCGCACCGAGTCCTCGATCGGATCGCGCACGAATTTGTCTTCCTGAACCGACCAGTGCGCCCATTCCTTGCGGCCGATCAGATAGCGCGCCTTGGCAAAGGTCGGTACCCAACGGCCGCCGACCAGCATCGTGTTCCATCCCACGTGGTCGACATGAAGATGGGTGCAAAGGACCAAGTTGATGGAATCGGGAGGAAATCCGCCCTGCTCCAGGTCGGAGAGAAAATTCGTCTGGAGCATGTTCCAGCCCGGAAACCCGCGCGGTTTGTCATTGCCGATGCATGTATCGACCACGATCCGCTTGCCCTGAGATTCGACTACGTAGGCATGAACGCTCATGCGTACGCGGCCGCTCTCGTCGGCGAAATGAGGCCGGAGCCACTTGCCGGCACGCTGGATGTTCTCGAGAGTGGCGTCGGGCAATACGAAGGTGCCCTTGGACATGGTTTCCATCTCGACGAAGCGGGTGATCTTTACGTTGCCGATTTGCCATTGATTCATGAGTCCGTGTTTTAGCAGCGATTCAGGCGTTTGAGCCAACACCGCCCATATGAACACTGGAAAGGCGGCCGATGAAAAGCGATTGCGGGCAGGGAACTCGGGCTTCGTGCCCTGATCAGCCCTCGGCGTCGCCGAAGACGTCGGCCTCGGGCGCGTAGTTCTCGAACCTGGTGAACTGGCTCAGGTAGGTCAGCTTGGCGGTGCCGGTCGGGCCGTTGCGCTGTTTGGCGATGATTACCTCGGCGACGCCCGGTTCCTTGCTGTCGCGATGATACATCTCGTCGCGGTAGATGAAGGCGATCACGTCGGCGTCCTGCTCGATTGCTCCTGATTCCCTCAGATCGGCCAGTAGCGGGCGGCGGTCGGGGCGGGTTTCGACCTGGCGATTCAACTGCGAGAGCGCCACCACCGGGACCTTCAGTTCCTTGGCTAATGCCTTGAGCGAGCGCGAGATTTCAGCGATCTCCTTTTCGCGCGATTCGCCGGGCTGAGCGGAGCGCATGAGCTGCAAATAGTCGACGATGATGAGCCCGAGATGGCTGCTGCGATCCTTCACCAGCCGGCGGCATTTGGCCTTGAGCACCAGCGCGGTGGTGTCGGAATTGTCGTCGACGAAAATCGGCGCCTCGGAGAGCCGCGCGGCCGCTTGCGCGAGCTTGGGGAAATCCTTCTCGCCAATAAATCCGTTGCGCGCGCGGGCGCTGTCGACCCGCGCCTCCGAGCAGAGCAGGCGCAGCGCGAGTTGCTCCTTGGACATTTCCAGCGAAAAGATTGCGACGCCGATTCGCGGCTCGGCTTCCATCGCAGCATAGGCCGCGATATTCAGCGCCAGCGCGGTCTTGCCCATGCTCGGCCGCGCCGCGATTATCGCCAGGTCGCCCGACTGCAAACCCGAGGTCATGCGGTCGAAGTCGTGAAAACCCGTCGGTACCCCGGTAACCAACTCCTTGCGTTCGTAGAGTTGTTCGAGCAAGGCGACGGAATGGCGGCTCAGTTCCGCCATCGTCGTGAACGACGGGCGGATACGCCGCTCGGATATCTCGAAGATGCGATGCTCGGCGCTGTCGAGGTAGGCTTCGGCGTTCTCGCCGGGCGCGTCGTAGGCTTGGCTGGCGATGTCGGTGGCGATACTGGCGAGGCTCCGCAGAATCGCCTTCTCGCGCACGATCCGCCCGTAGTAGGTGACATGGGCGGCGGTTGGCACGAAGGCGGCCAATTCCGCGATATAGCCGGCGCCGCCGACCCGTTCGAGGAGATCTTTGCCGCCCAGCGCGTCGGTCAGCGTGACCACGTCGATTGGCGTGCCGCGATCGGAGAGCCGCGACATCGCCTCGAAGATTATTTTATGGTGTTCGCGGTAGAAGTCGTCGGGCTGGAGGATCTCCAGAGCCTGGTTGATAGCGTCGTTGTTCAGCAGGATGCCGCCCAGCACCGCCATCTCGGCATCCATGTTTTGAGGGGGAACCCTCTTCAGCAAGTCTTCCGCCACTTACCCCACACCCACCCGCCTATTACGCTCCAAGACGGGTTCTCCATCAACCTGGATCGTTCCGCAAGCTACATTGGATGGTCAACCCGTATCCTCGAACAAGTTCCCTGGAAAACTCTCTGTCCACCGATACCCACAGCGTACTCGCCTGTGGTCGACAGCTTTTGCACATCCGTGGAGCGGCAGTACCCTCCCAAAATCCAGCTTTTAGGGCCGTTGCGGAAGCGGCGAGTTAAGAAGTGATTCGTTTTTTCTTTGCCTGTTTATATCGTACTCGATTTGGCTTGTGGACAATCAGGGGAGCGGCCGCCACTCCGAATAAAAATCCCCCGACATGTGCCCACCATGCGACGCCGCCGATCAGCGGGCCTCGAATGCCAGAGGTAATGCCGGAATAAAGCTGCAACGCGAACCAAATCAACAGATAGAATATAGCAGGAACCTGGACCATCCGAGGAATCACGTAAGCAGGTAATATCGTGCGTATGCGTCCGCGCGGATACAGCATGAAATAGGCGCCCAACACTCCCGCGATCGCGCCGCTCGCCCCGATCACTGGCACCGGCGACCCCGGCGCCATGGCAACCATCGCAAGACAGGCCACGACCCCGGCAGCGAGATAGAAGCCGAGAAAGCGCAAATGCCCGGTGCGGCTTTCAACCGCGGGTCCAAAAACGAAGAGATAGAGCATGTTGCCGGCGATATGGAGCACTCCGGCGTGGAGGAAGAGCGACGTTACCAGGGTGGCGAGGGCCAGGCCGGATTCAATTGGTGTACGCCAATCGAGGTGTGCGACCTGCGCCGGCACCATCGCGAATTGGCCGAGCATCGCCGCTGCCGGGCCGAGCCTGACTTCGAGCGCGAACACACCGATATTGGCAAGAATAAGCGCCGAATTAGCGGGCGCGAATCGCCGCGGTGCTTCGCTATCGCCGAGCGGGATCATGGCATGGTCCGAATTGCGCGCTATAGTAGCGGCCGGGGTGGGGCGAGCAAGCCTGACTTGAGCGTCCGCGGATTGTGTGCAAAAGCAACTTCGCTCCCGCAAGTGAACCCACGGAGGGAATCATGGACATAGTTAAGCAGGATGTAACGGTGCAAACCGGCAACGAAAAAATGCCGGCCTTTGTGGCGCGTCCGGCCAGCGGCGGACCATATCCCGGCCTCGTCGTTGTAATGGAAGCGTTCGGCCTCAACAGCAATATCAAGGCGCTGAGCGAGCGCTTCGCGGCCGAAGGTTTCGTCGTGATTGCGCCGAATCTTTACTTCCGCCAACCCAACAACGTGGTCGGCTACGATAACCTGCCCGGCGCGCTCAAACTCATGCAGAGCCTGACCGACGATCAAGTGGTCGCGGACATGAGCGCAGCTATCAATCAGTTGAAGACCATCAAGGAGGTCAAGCCGAAGTTCGGCACCACCGGCTTCTGCATGGGCGGGCGGGTCGCCTTCCTGACCGCGGTTCGCAATGGTGATGTACATGCAACCGCGCCGTTCTACGGCGGTGGAATGACGCGGGCGGGTCAGCCCGGTGGCAAAGCGCCGACCGACGACGCCGCGAATCTGAAGGGTCCGGTGCTGGCCTTCTTCGGCGGCAAGGACGCTTTTATCCCCATGACCGAGGTCGACAAGTTCCGCGACGCATTGAACAAGGCGGGTAAGCCGGCGGAAGTGGTGCTCTATGCGGATGCCGACCACGGTTTCATGTGCGACGACCGTCCGTCGTATCATCCGGGCCACGCGGCTGAGGCGTTTCCCAAAACCGTCGCGTTCTTCAAGCAAAATCTGAACTGACCGGCTGGCCCTCGCGGTGTGCCGCTCGCCCGGCACGCCGCCCGGGCCCCGAAGTCCATATCGCCAAGCGCCAATTCGAGGAGTGCCGCGATGAAAGTGCTGTTCGAGAAAAGGGGCTCCGTCGCCTACGTGACTATCAACCGGCCCGAGCAGCTCAATGCCTGCGATTTTGAAACCTACGGACGGCTGGCGGAAATCTGGCGCGAGTTCCGCGATGACGCGGGACTGCGGGTGGCAATTCTGACCGGCACTGGAGAGCGGGCCTTCTGCGCAGGCAGTGATATCAAGGCGAATTATGTCGAACGGCCCGGCGAAGAACCCCACAATGCGCCCTTCTCGGTGATGTTCGACCTGTACAAGCCGGTTATTGCCGCGATTAACGGCCATGCGAACGGTGGGGGTCTCGAACAGGCGCTGGCCTGTGATATCCGGGTCGCCGCTGAGCACGCCCAATTCGGCCTTGGCGAAGTCCGGCTGGGCTGGTTGCCGGGCGGTGGTGGTACCCAGCGCCTGCCCCGCCTGATCCCGCTCGGCCGGGCGCTCGAAATGCTCTATACGGGTAATCGGATCGGGGCGGAGGAGGCGTTGCGATTAGGACTGGTCGACCATGTCGTGCCGATGAGCCGGCTGATTCCGAAATGCGAGGAGATTGCCGCTGAAATCTGCAAGAGCGCTCCGCTTGGCGTGCAGCGGATTAAGCAGGCAGCATTGCGCGGTCTGGATTTGCCGCTTGCCGACGGCCTGAAATTAGAACGAGAACTTTACGATTGGCTGCAAAAAACCGAGGACGCGCGTGAGGGCGCCCATGCCTTCGCCGAGAAGCGGTCTCCCCAATGGAAGGGCAAATAGCAGCCATTTGAGTCGGGAAAGTCGTGTGAACTCTTGAAATTTGGGATCCTCCAGTTTTTCAGTTGGCCCGAGCGCCGGGTAGCCCTGCCGACCGTTTACGAGCGCGCGCTCCAGCGCATCGAAATTATGGACCGCAGCGGCTACGAGGCGGTGTGGCTGACCGAGCATCACTTCAGTGATTACAGCGTTTGCCCGTCGATTCCGGTGATGGGCGCGCATGTAGCGGCGCGGACCAAGCGCCTGCGAATCGGCGCGGGCGTCACCCTGGCCGCTTTCTATCATCCGCTGCGGCTGGCCGAAGAAATCGCCTTGCTCGATATTCTGTCCGGCGGGCGGGTAAATTGGGGGGCTGGACGAGGCTTTGACGCGCGCGAATTCCGTACCTTCGACGTGCCGATGAGCGAGAGTCAGGAGCGCTTTCGCGAGGCGGTCGACATCGTGGTCCGCGCGTGGAGCGAGGAGCGTCTGAACTATCGCGGCCGCTTCTTTGCTTTTGACGACGTCGAAGTCCTGCCCAAACCGCTGCAGCAGCCGCATCCGCCGATGTGGGTTGCGGCGGGCTCGCCTGAGGCAACTCAATGGGCGGCGAAGGCCGGCCACTCGATTCTGATCGGGCCGCACGGCACGCACGTCGAGATTGGCCGTCAGTGGGAGCAGTACCGGGACTGGCTCACGCAAAGCGGGCATACGATCGAGGGCCGGGAGATTCCGACAGCGCGTTTGTTGGCAATCGCGTCGACGGATATGGAAGCCGCCGATATCGCCGCCGACGGCGCTAAATGGCTTCTGAAAACGTACGTTAATTCCAAAAACGTTCAGTTGGGCGAAGGAGACCCAGTGCGCCGTTATGTCGACTCGGTGGTTATTCACGGGACGCCCGAGCGGGTAGTCGACGAAATCGTCAGATTGCGTGAGGAAGCGCATCTAGACTACTTAATAGGTGCGCCGCTGAGTCATAGCACCTTCCTCTCGTTTACCGACAAGGTCTTGCCTCGATTGGGCTGACTCGACACGCCCGCAAAAGGCTCCGTACGGCACCTAGAAATCCCCCAAAGCGGGGTACTTTCGTTCGCGATGAAGGCACGAAGTTACGCGGCGTGCCGGTCTGAAATTACTCCCCATTGACTGCTGTCAGCCGACCTCGACTTTCTGCTCAAGCGACGCTAATTGCTGCATTTTCATGTGAAATCCTGCGGGCACGGGAACTGCTCTTTTTGAGCTCACAATGATGCGTATGCAGACGGACGATCGGTCTTCCGACGATGCCGCATACGCAATCCCATTACGCAAGGAGCGTTTTCGCATGAGCCTGAGTAAACGCATGCCAGTTTTGGCGATAACTGTCGCGGCGGGCATTATGATGGCCGGGTGCTTCTCGTATCATCGCGAGGTCAAGGAAACGACGACACCGGCCGTGGTCGGAACGCCGGTCGTGAACGGCAGCAGTACTACAACCACCACCAGTGACGATGGCGGCAGGACCGTGGAGCGTCACTCGACTACGACTTACGGCACGCCGTAAATCCTGCATTCTTGGCCGGGTCTCGGGGGGAGGCCCAGGAAGTGAAGGGAATCCCGCTATCGATCCGGGCCTGGCGGTTGTATGATTCAACGCGGTCGCCTGACGGAGTGAACCGCGAGCATGGATTTCAACTACAGTCCCGAGGACGAGGCCTTCCGCGCGGAATTTCGCGCATGGCTTGAACGCAACCGGCGGTACGCAACTCCGCTTCGCGAGCCACTCGCCGACGAGGCGGCTGGCGATTGGGATGCGCGTGTCCGATGGCATCGGAAGCTCCACGAAGGTGGGTGGATGGCGATTAGCTGGCCCAAGGAGTACGGCGGCCGCAGCGCCAGCATCTTACAGAACATCATCTACCACGAGGAACTCGAACGGGCCGGCACCGCGGCTCCGTTCACTGGCTTTGGCATCTCGCTACTCGGACCGACGCTGATTCATTGGGGCAGCGAGGAGCAGAAACAGCGGTTTATTCCAAAAATTCTTACCGCCGAGGAGATCTGGTGCCAGGGTTACTCGGAGCCCAACGCCGGCTCTGACCTCGCCGGATTGCAGACCCGCGCGGTCGAGGAAGGCGACTACTTTGTAGTCAACGGTTCGAAGATCTGGACCTCCGCCGCCCATCACGCTGACTGGATCTTTCTGCTGACCCGAACCGACCCGGAAGCGCCCAAACACAAGGGGATCAGCTATCTGCTGGTCGATATGAAGACCCCCGGTATCACCGTGCGGCCTCTGGTGCAGATGACCGGTGCGCGGGGCTTCAACCAGGTCTTCTTCGAGGACGTACGGGTGCCGCGGCATAACCTGGTGGGTCAGAAAAATCAGGGCTGGCAGGTAGCTCTGACCACTCTGATGTTCGAGCGGGCCAGCGGTCACGACCGCGGGATGGCACGACAGGTGGAGGAACTTGGCGAACTGGCGCGGCGGATTCCGCACAACGGCGGGATGGCGTGGAACGATTCGAACGTGCGCCAGACGGTCGCGCAGTTCGCGCTCGAGACCGAGGCGATCAAGTACACCGGCTTTCGCCAACTGACGCGGCAGCTCAAGGGCCTGCCGCCGGGTCCCGAAGGCTCCATGCTAAAGCTGTGTTCGACCGAGTTGATGCTCCGAATCGCCACCTTCGCGATGGAACTGCTGGGGCCTTACAGCCAGTTCGAAAACGAAGCTCCGTTCGCGCTGGAGGCGGGTAAATGGTCGCAGCGGATGCTGGCGGCGCGCGGCCCCACGATCTACGCTGGCACCAACCAGATCCAGCACAATATCATCGGTGACCGGGTGCTGGGCCTGCCGAAGGGTTAACCTCAAAACCGCGCCCGAGGAGCGAGCCATGAGCGACACTGCCAAGCCGGCTCAGGTCCACGTTGTTACAGGTGGATTTCCGCCAGGGACGCCCGGCGGTCACGACATGGACTACGCGCGGGTTCGTCTTTTTGAGTTGCTTCAGGAAAATTCCAGCGTGCGCGCGACCGCGGCTAACGATTTTGCCGATCTCGAGCGTTGGCTGCCCGCCAGCCAGATGCTGATCACCTACGTTGCCGGGCCGTTTCCAGACGAGTCGCAGAACCGTCTGCTGCGCCAATGGCTCGATGCCGGTGGGCGCTGGCTCGCGCTGCATGGCACCAGCGGCGGCCGAGCCTTGGCCGTGGGCGGCGACCGCAAGGTCCGAAAGATGGTCAAGATGGACCATCACGAGACCCTCGGTGCGTTCTTCCTCAACCATCCCCCCCTTTGCCGATTTCGTGTAACGGTCACCGATCGCGCGCATCCGCTGACGCGTGGGGTGCCCGAGTCGTTCGAGGTGGCCGACGAGCTTTACATGATCGAGCTGCAGCAACCGGCGGAAGCCCACGTGCTGTTGACCACCGAGATGGCCAAAGATCCGTCGCCGGCGGGCTTCGGCTTCGTCTATGATCGTGACACCTCGCTACTGCCTGATGGCAAAACACGGGTTCTTGGATACGTCCGCGAGGTTGGCAAAGGCGGAGTTACGTATTTTGCTCTTGGCCATTGTTATGCCCCGGCCAACAACGTGCGCCCCCTGATAGACTCGAGCGTGGCTTCGGAAGGCGCACCGCCGAAAGTCTTCCGTGGCTCATGGGAAAGTGCGGCGTTTGAACGGCTGCTGCGCAATGCCATCGAATGGGGATGTGGCGTGGGCAACTAGACCGGTCGCGCGCGGATGGCGCTGATGCGACCCAGCCGGTGGCAGGAACGTCAATGCCTGATGACAAAAACGCCGCGAAGCAGTCGCGTGCAGTTCTCGCTCGTCAATACCAGCCGTACCTGGAGGCCGATTGGGGCTTCAAAAATAGTTGGTACCCGGCCCTCTTCAGTTTCGAACTCAAAGATCACGAGGTGAAGGGGGTTACGATTGCAGGCCACGAGATCGCTCTCCGGCGGGTCGGCAACCAGGTCTATGCGATTCGCGATCGCTGCGCGCATCGCGGGGTGCGGATTTCGTTGCGGCCGACTTGCCTCACCGACGACACGATTACCTGCTGGTATCACGGCTTCACCTATAACCTGGTCGACGGCGTGCTGCGGACCATCGTCGCGTCGCCCGACGATCCGTTAATCGGCAAGGTGAGGTTGCGAACCTATCCGGTGGCCGAACGGGCCGGCATCATCTTCGTGTTCGTGGGCGACGAAGAATACCTGCCGACCCCGCCACTCGAAGCCGATCTGCCGATTCGGATTACCGACGACCAAAATCCGGTCGCGCATATCCTCGACCAGGATGTTTACGTGCGCGGGATCCATCGCCTCGGGAACTCGAACTGGCGGCTGGCGGTCGAAAACGGCTTCGACCCCGGCCATCTGCTGATTCATTGGGACAATATCATCGTAGCCGCGACCGATCGCCGGATGGGTCTTGGCGCGCGCCCGATGACCGAAGACGCCATCAAGATCATCGACGAGCCCGACGGTCCCAAGGGCATGATGAACATGTACAACACGCGTGCGTACAAGTTCTTCACGGAAAACCCGGTTATCGGTATGAAGGCGCGCGGCACTAAACCGTATTACGCGCGCACCTCGGTTTTCCTGCCGGGCCTGTTGCTGGTCGAACATTGGCCGATACCGGGCTGGGCGCAGTATGAATGGTACGTGCCGACCGACGACAAGCATCATGAGTACTGGGAGGTGCTGGTCGGGCGATGCGCCGGCGACGACCAGCGTCGCGAAGCCGATTATCTCTACGACCACTTCTTCGAACCTCTCGCGCTCAAGGATTTCAACGACAACGATCTTTTCGCGCGAGAGGCGATGCAAAGCTTTTACGAGCGCGACGGTTGGAACGAAGAGAACCTGTGCGCTTTCGACGAGGCTACGATTGTCTGGCGCAAAGTCGCCGCGCGCTTCAATCGTGGAATCCAGGAGCCGCTCCGCCGGCGCGACCCACGCTGAGCTGGCCGCCGCGATGTCCGAGGCTCCAGCCATCTCTGCAAAAGCCGCCAACCCCATAGTCACGTTGTGCTTCGAAGACGGCGTCGAGCGGCGAATTGAGTCCGCGCCCGATGAATTCGTGCTTGACGCGGCCCTCCGCCAGGGCGTTCCGCTGGTCTATCAATGCCGCTCGGGAAGCTGCTCGACCTGTATCGCGCAATTGGTTGCAGGCGATATCGCGATGGCGCCCAACCGCCCGACCTCGTTGCTCGCGGCCGAATCCGCGGAAGGCAAGCGTCTGCTATGCAGCTCTCGTGCGATTCGCGATAGCGTTGTCCGGCTGCACTACCCGGCGGCGCTTATCGAGGGGACCGAACGCCGCCTGCTGACGGGGCGAGTTTCCGCGCTGGAATGGGCGTCGCCGTCGGTTGCGAAACTTACTCTCGAAATTTCAGACCAGGAGAATTTCAGCTTTCGCTGCGGACAATACGTGCGTATAAGAACGCCGGGTGCGGCTGAGTGGCGTTCGTATTCGATGGCCTCGACCCCGCGCGAACTGCCGCGAATGCATTTTCTGGTTCGAATCATCGGTGGAGGCCTTGTGTCCGAGTATCTGCGCACAGCATGCCGCGTCGGCGATCAGGTGGAACTTGAAGGCCCGATGGGCGCCTTCATCCTGCATCCCGCCGACGCCCCGCATATCTTCATCGCGGGAGGCACCGGGCTGGCCCCAATTCTCGCGATGCTGGACGAGCTCCGCTACTGGCCCGGGCGCCGGCCTCGGATGTTGCTGAGCTTCGGCTGTGCCAGCGAGGAGCAATTTTTCTATCGCGAGGAAGTTGAATTGCGACAATGGTGGATGCCCGAACTACGCGTAGTCTTGAGCGCCGATCGGGTCGACCAGGCAAATTCGGCCCTGATGCAGGGCACCCCGGTCGGAGCGCTGGATGGCGAGCGGATCGATGATCCGGAAACGCTCGCATACCTGTGCGGTCCTCCACCGATGATCGAGGCT
>DATEGX010000065.1:0-8981 GCA_035279875.1 Binataceae bacterium (SeqCode) | reverse complement strand
TGGGACCGGCGCGACGAAGGCGTTGGGCACACTGTCGGCGATTTGGTGCAAGGTGCAGACATTTGGCGCGGGCTTTTAGCTGACAATCGGGATCTTGATGGCCGCGCGCCGCCCGATTGAGAGCCCTGCGCGCGGCCGTTCATCCCGGGAATTGCCGTGGCAATGGCGGGTAGTGAATCGCACCCTTATGGTCAAACTGCCAGAGAGCTACCGCACGCTCGGATGGGCTCCGCTGGGCGGTGGATTACGGCGCGCGCGAGTGATTCTCAATCACCAAATCGCGCTCGAAGATGATTGGGCGACCCGAGCGCCGGTACCATACCTCAGCCGGCTAGCGCGCTCTCTCGGATTCGTCCCGCGCTACACAGTCGCAATGATGACTGGGGCGGAAGTTGGCCGTGCCGGCTTCGCCACGGTGCGCCGGCGGGACCTCGCGGTAAGCGCGTGGTGCAGCGCTGGCTGCTCGAACGCACTACGCGCTGGAGATCGTGCAACGGCCCTCTCGCGGCCGCTCGGAACTATCAATCTAGCGATCGCGGTCAACCAGGCGGTCAGTGATCCTGCACTGGCCGAGGCATTGCAAATCGCTGTCGAAGCGCGCGTACTCGCGCTCCAGGTGGCGCAAATCGCAAGTGTGCGAAGCGGATTGCCGGCTACCGGGACAGGAACGGACTGCGTGGTCGTAGCCGCACCGCAGCCCACCAGGCACAAAAGCGCCGCGATAGCCTATTGCGGCAAGCATACCGTGCTCGGTGAAATGGTCGCTCGCGGCGTGCTCAGGAGCTGTGGGGCCGCCCTGCGGCGCAGCTTCCGAAATCCTCAATGAGCTACGCCCTGTACCTCCCTATGCCCGCTATCGTATGCGCTATCGCTTTCGATGCTTTAGCTAGTGACCCGGAGTGGTTGCCCCATCCGGTACGTCTTATCGGTCGCGCGATCACCCGCGGCGAGAATTTGCTTCGGACCGGGATGCCACGCCGCGATTTACGCAACGGCGCGCTCCTTACCGGCACGGTCGTAACCGGTGCCGCCGTGACCGCATGGGCTCTTGTCGCCGCCGCATCGCTTGCAGGAAACCTCGCCGGTTTGATCACCGCGATCATCGTCGCATGGACGACGATCGCGTTTCGTGGGCTTGATCGCGCCGCTTACGCAGTAGAAAGAGCACTGGCCGCGAACGACCTGAGCCTGGCTCGGCAAGATATTCGTGCGCTGGTCGGCCGCGACCCTGATGCACTCGACCGCAACGCATTGATTCGGGCGACAGTCGAATCGGTCGCCGAGAATTGCTCCGATGCGGTTATCGCTCCGATATTTTATCTGTTCGTTGGCGGTCCGGTCGCGGCGATCGCATACAAGGCGGTTAATACCCTCGATTCGATGACTGGTTATCTCGACGATCGCTATCGATATTTCGGCCGTGCCGCCGCCCGTCTCGACGATCTGGTCAACCTGTTGCCGGCGCGGCTTACCGCGCTCTGTCTAATAGGCGCGGCCGGCCTTCTTTCGCGGCGAGCCACCCAAGCGTACGTCGCCTGTGTCGAAGATGCCTCGACGCATAAAAGTCCCAACGCTGGCTACCCTGAATCGGCCATGGCAGGAGCGCTCGGCATTCAACTGGGAGGTGATGCTGTTTATGGTGGAGAGGTCGAGCATCGCGCTCCAATGGGACATGCGGAACACGAGTCTGCCATCGCGGATATCGCTAGTGCCCGGACGCTGATGCTGGTCGCGGCCGCAATCGCGGTTGGCATTCTGGCGCTGACGCGCTATTTGCTTGTGCGCGCGGCAGGCTGAATGAGCCAAGACACCGTATATCGAGACGAGAATCGAGGCCTGCCAACACCGCATGGCCTCGACGGAATTCGGCGCATTCCGATTGATTCGGTGCATGGCGGAGGCGTGAACAAGGACGTTCTCGATTTCAGCGCGAGTATCAACCCGCTTGGCCCACCCGCCGCCGCCCTAGCGGCGTACCACTCAGCGGCTGGCACGATCACCTCCTAGCCATCTCCATACCCACACAAGCTCTCCCGGCGCATTGCGGAATGGCTCGACGTCGCTCCGAACGAAGTAATCGTCGGCAATGGGTCGACGCAATTGATTCATCTTTTCGCACGAGTCTTCCCGCTGAGATTTCCCTATATCGCGATTCCGACCTTCAGCGAATTCGCAAACGCTCTTGTGCTGTCCGGGAGGAAGCCGTACGCGCTAGAGTTGCAGCGCGATAACGCTTTCGCGATTCAACGCTCGGATGTGGTCCATGCTCTGAGTCATCCCAGCCAGGCGATCTTCGTAGGCCGCCCGAACAGCCCGACTGGCTCGATGATTGCGCTGGAGGTGGCCGAAGAGATTGCTCGCGAATGCGAGCGGTTTCATGCGTTTTGTGTATGCGATGAAGCGTTTATCGATTTCGTCTCGCGCGACGAGTCGCTCCTTCAGTTAATGGGATCGATTCCGGCGCGGCGGCGCAAAGGCCTCATCGTGGTCGGCTCTCTGACCAAGATTTTCGCGATTCCCGGCCTGAGGGTTGGCTTTATGGCCGGACCCGCCGATTTGATCGAAGAAATGCGCCGCCATCTTGAGCCGTGGTCGCTCAATACTGTTGCGGAACAGGTTTCTCTCGCTTGTCTTGACGCCGGTGGAGAATTCGTACAAAAGACCCGCGTGTGGCTGGTGTCCGAGCGTGCTTATCTCCACGCACGACTGGAATCGATCGCGGGTTTGACGGTCTTTCCCTCGGTAGCGAATTTCCTGATGTTCGAGATACCCGAAGCTGGACGCCCCACGACCCTTGGGGAGTTCATGCTGAGCCGTGGGATCGCGGTGCGCGACCTGCGAGCGTTGCCCGGATGCGCTCCCGGAGACTACCGTGTCGCCGTGCGTATGCGGGAGGACAACGACCGCCTGATTGCGGCGGCACGGGCTTACTTCGAGACAAATCCCGAATGAGCCTGCTAGATGACACGATTGACGCGATCGCGCCGCCCGACCGTACCGCGCGGGAGGCCGCATCCGCTCGTCTTGATGCTCTGACGAAGCCGCCTGGCAGCCTCGGCTACTTGGAGGAAATCGTTAAGCGCTACGTAGCTATTCGTCGTGACGCATCTGCCCGATTCGGCGGTGCGGCGCTTGCCGTTTTTGCGGCAGACCATGGTGTGGCGGACGCTGGCGTGAGCGCGTACCCGAAAGCGGTGACGGTCGAGATGTTGCGCAATATCGGCGCGGGCGGCGCGGCCATTAGCGTGCTCGCACGAAGCTTCGGCTACCAACTGGTGGTGACTGACGTTGGCGTTGTGAGCGACACGAGCATGTCCCCATTCAGCGGAGTGCTGTATCGCCGAATCGGCGCAGGTACGCGGAACTTCCTCTTGGGCCCCGCGATGACGCCAGCGGAAGCTCGACGGGCACTCGAGGTCGGGATCGAAATCGCTCAGAAGGCTGCTGCAGGCGGCGCGACCTTGCTCGGTATCGGCGAGATGGGAATCGCCAACAGCACTTCGGCCGCGACAATCCTCGCCGGGCTTGTTCGGATTGAGCCGGCCCGAATCGCGGGGCGCGGGACGGGCGTCGATGACGCCGGCTTTCGTCGCAAAATCAGCACCATTGAGGCCGCGCTTCGACTCCACGAAGACTGTTTCAACGACGCCGTGCGAACGCTCGCCGCGGTTGGCGGCTTCGAGATCGGCGCGATGGCTGGGGTATGTCTCGGCGGCGCGGCATTGGGCGTGCCGGTCGTTATCGATGGCTTCATCGCGACCGCGGCCGCGGTGATCGCGCAGAACCTTCGGCCCGGGTTGTACGAGCATTTGTTCTTCGCCCATCGTTCCGCGGAAGGTGGTCATTCGCTAGTGCTCGAAACCATTGGCGTGCGAACGATTCTCGACCTGGGGATGCGGCTCGGCGAAGGTACCGGCGCTGCACTCGCGATGAAGGTAATCGAAAGCGCGCTTACATTGTTTCATCAAATGGCGACTTTCGAGAGCGCGGGCGTTTCCGGCAAGATCGAATGACGATTCGGGAGTTCGATCGTCGATCGATCGGGGGGAGATGGCTTGTATCCGCGCTCGTGCAGTTGAGGCTGGCCGCGAGCTTTCTCACGATACTCCCGGTTGGGGGCGATGAGGCCGCGGCGGCCGATGTAGCCCGTTCATTCGCGTGGTTTCCACTTATCGGCTTCGCTATTGGTGGCGCACTGTCGCTCGAGGACTGGCTACTCGCCTTCCTTTTCACACGCGTTGTTCGCTCAGCCTTGATCGTGCTGACCCTCGAGGCGATCTCCGGAGCGGTGCATCTGGATGGGCTGGCCGATACGACGGACGCGCTGGGCGCCGGGCGCGATCGCATGCGCGCGCTCGAAATTATGCGCGACAGCCGTATTGGCACCTTCGGCGCCGCGACAATTTTTTTTGTGCTCGTGCTTAAGATCGCTGCGATCGGATTCACGGGGGGCGGCCGGCGGCGGCTGGCGCTCTATATCGCTCCCGGACTTGCTCGCTGGGCGATGGTCGCGGTGCCCTACAAATTCAGCTACCTGCGTGAGCATGGTGCTGGTTCGGCGCTGATCGGAGAGCGCGATACACCCAATCTTCGCGGTGCGACGATCATTGTGCTGGCCGCCCTGATTGCGGTTCCGGGCTGGATCGTGCTTCGCGCGCTGATTGTTGCAGCGGCGATGATATTGATTATCCGCGTCTTCTATAAGGCATGGCTGGGCGGTGTCACCGGTGACATGATCGGCGCTGCGGGCGAATTGGTCGAAGCCGCAATAATGATCGCGATTGCCGGATGAAGCACTTTTTCGATCACTTCATTTGAGTCTTAGCGGGTAGCCGGCGACCATCAAAAGAACCTGGTCTGCCGCCCGCGCAATTTTCTGATTGGTCCAGCCGAGCAAATCGCGAAAGCGCCGCGCCACGGAATTGTCAGGCACAATTCCCCACCCAACCTCGTCGGTCACAACAATCGCAGGAAATCCAAGCCCGCCCAATATCTCTGACAACGCATCGGCTTCGGCGAGAATCGCCTCGTCGGAGAGCCGCTCACCCATCAGGTTCGATATCCATAAAGTCAGACAGTCGACCACCAGCAAGTCGGCATGGCTGGCGAGCGCGGCGATCGCGCTGCGCAGGCTGCGCGGTTCCTCGATCGTTTCAAATTCCGCTGAGCGCGAGCGGCGGTGATGCTCGATGCGGCGGGACATCTCCTCGTCGAGCGCCTCGGCAGTTGCGACGAAGTATTTCCGTTGGGCCGGACACGCGTCTGCAATCGCGAGCGCATGCGCGCTCTTACCGCTGCGGCTTCCTCCGGTAATCAGCGTTAGCATGATGCTATTGAATCCTGCCGTCATCCACTGGGAAAGACGATTCGCAAGTTCAGATTTGCTCAGCCGGAGGTGCGGCCTGCCCCAATTTGACTGCGACTCGGCGAGCTAGTAACTATGACGCGCACATCCGGTGCTCGGGAAGCCGGTGAGAATCCGGCACTGCCCCGCAACTGTATCGGGGGACGAAGGCCCATTTTGCCACCGCATCGCGCGGGAAGGCGGGCCTGAGTGAGAACCCAGAGTCAGGAGACCGGCCGGATGATCTTTGCGGTCCGCCTTCCGCGGGGAGGGTGGCTCCGGGAATCTTCGGCCCGAGACGCGAATCGGCAGACGCGGATCGGAACACGCTTAACAGTCCCGGACCCGCCCTCCGTGGATACGCGCCCCGCACCACGAGGGTGGCGATGCGTCGAATCGGTCCGTATTTCTCGAAGCTCTGGATTGCGGCAATCCTGCTGCTCGCTATCGCGAGTACACTTCCGGGCAAAGCGTATAGCCAGGCGTTGCCGGTCATTTCTGCAAATGGATCAGCCACGCCGAGTTCGGCGAAGCTGAAGTCCGCGGCGGTCACTGCTGTGGGGACGGCCCGCTCCGAGGCCCGCAATGCAAACCGCAGAAAGGTCAACGCCCGCGGACGCAATCACTCTGCAGCCGCCTCACAAAAGCTACCTCAGATGATGATTGTGGTAACGGCTACCAGAATTCCCCAACCGATCGGGGAAATCGGTACCACCACTTCGGTAGTCACAGACCGTCAAATTCATGCTCAACAAGCGCACGATTTGAGCGATGCGTTGCGCCAGGTTCCGGGCGTCGAGATTACGCAAACAGGTTCTCCCGGCACGGTGACCGAGGTTTCGATTCGCGGATCGACGGCGCCGCAGACACTGATCATGATCGACGGTGTGCCAGTCAACGATTCCGCAACAGGCCAGTTCGACATCAGCCGGCTCACCACTGACGGACTCGATCGTGTCGAAGTGGTGCGTGGAGCGGGCGGGGCGCTTTACGGCTCGCAGGCAATCGGCGGGGTGGTCAACTTAATCAGCCGCGAGGGTTCCGGTCCGTTGAAATTCAGCCTGCTTTCCGAGGGAGGCAATCGCGCGACGCAGCGGCAGGAGGCCAGTTTCGACGGCGCGCAAGGCAGACTCGCATATTCAGGGGCGCTTTCATATTTTTCGACCACCGGCTTCCGGCCGGTTAACGACAACTCCGACAATCTTTCAGGCACGCTGCGGGTGGACTACCATCTTGACGAGGCCACTACGCTGCGCGGCTTCGCTCGCTACACTCGCGCCAATGTGAGCCTCGCGAGCTTTTCGATCGCCAGCGGGATTCCGCTCAATCCGACAGCGCACCAGCGCAATGAGTTCATGCTCTACAAAGGTGAAGTCGACCGCGAGTTCGGCCGCCGCCTGTTGCTTCATTTGAGTGGCTTCTACGTGCGCGACGAGCTTCGCCTCAACGAGGTTCCATTCGCCGCCAACCCGTCACTGGAAATCGATCATATTCCCGACGAAACCCGCGGCACCAATCTGGAAAGTCTATACACCTGGTCGAAGGATTTTCGCACGCTGGTGGGTTCCGAATTCCTCGATCGCTGGGCGCATTCGAGTAGCTATATTGCCGACCTTGCGCCGCCCCGCTCGCAATTCCTGACCGTCTTCAACGCGAGCCGCCAGGAGTATGCCGGCTACGTTGAGCAGCAGGGACAATTGCTGCACGACCGCCTCTATGTGACCGGGGGCTTTCGGGTCGATGGCAACAGCCAATTCGGCGAGGAAGTCAGCCCCGCCTGGTCGTTGGCGATACCGTTAGCGCGATACGGGGTGACCCTCCGGGGCAATTATGCCGAAGGTTTCCGGGCACCGAGTTTCGACGAGTTGTACTTTCCGGGTTTCGGCAATCCCAATCTCGGTCCGGAGATCTCGAGCGAATACGATGGCGGCTTCAGCAAGCAGTTCGGCGAGGTCGCCTCATTCACCGCCACCTACTTCTCGCGCCGCGTTCATCACCTGATTGTCACAGTGCCATGCAAGGTCGGTCCCGGATGTACATTCGGCGCGACCGCCGCGAACTCTGGCCGGGTCGACACGCAGGGGGTCGAACTGGTTCCATCGCTCGGCCCGATACGCGGCTTCCAGTTCTCTGGCAACGTGACGATTCTCGATCAGACCCACGTCTCCCCATTGCCGGACGAACGACCCACCCGAGTGCCGAAATATTCGGCCGCCGCGCTGGCTGAGTACCGGCACGAGGGATTCGTGCGGACAGGCGACCAGGTAAGCGCGACGCTTGCGTATAGCTTTGTCGGCGACCGCGACGACATTACGCCGGTTGGGTCGATAGCCAACCACGACGCCTACAGCCGGTTCGATCTGGCGCTGTCTTACGCACCGCGATTCAAGTGGTGGATGGTACGTGACGAACAGATTGTGGCGAAAATTCAGAATCTGCTCGACCGGCATTATTCCGAAGCGTTCGGATTTCCGGCGCCACCGATCAATTTTGTAGCAGGGGTGAAGCTCGACTTTTAGACCGTGTGTGCCGCCGCAATCTCACTAGCCTGCTGCCGCTCACATTCTAATTGCAGCAAACCACGCACGCACTCAGCCTCTTTGCGAATCTCCAGCAAGATAGGACGCGCGGCCTCGGTATCGTTGTTCTCGGCCAGCGTCTCGACCTCCGCGCAAAGCAGCGCCAGGCGTGCGGCACCCATTCCCGCGCATGCGCCCCGCAGGGCGTGCGTTTGGCGGGCGAGCGACAGACCGTTGCCCTCGCTCATCGCATTGTCGAGGTTCTCGAGCCGCGCCGGAAGATAGCGCAAGAACACCGTCACGAGATCACGGAACACGCCTTCGTTAGTGTTCGCTGTGCCCGGCAATCCTCGAATATCAGCCAGGACGGCCGGGTCAAGGCTCGGGCAATCCAGCCGAGTGCTACGCTTTTCCGCGCTCGCCGGTTCGAATTCGACGCACGCGGTCAGGACAGGTCCAGTCTCCCGCAAATCTTCGATGCTCACGGCCCCACCCATCGCCTGGATAATTCGTGCGGCCAATGCCAACCCGAGTCGAGAGGTGCCTGTATCTGCTTCGCCGAGTTCTTCGGTCATCGGCGGCATCATAAAACTTTCGCGCGTCTCGGCTGTCAGGTCGGCGCCGGGCAAGGGGATTTCGAATCGGACTGGCAGTTTACCGCCATCACCAGGGCTGTCCGCTGCGACGTTTAGCACGACATCGCCGGGACGTAACAGTTCAACCGCGGCCCGGATAAAGTGCGTCAGCATCTGTGATAGTCGATTACGGTCGCCGCAAAGCTTCCTCGGCAATTCACCGATCGAAGTCCGGAGCGCGGAACCCTTCTGCTCTGCATAAGAGGCGAGCGATTCGACTGCCGACGTCACAGTCTCGCGCAGGTCGAAATCCTCGCTTGCAAAAATCATCTTGCCGCTCGCGAGCTTCGAGTAGTCGAGAATATCGTCCGTCAAGGACATCAGCAGCTCGCGCCGTGCTCCGATGGTCAGCAACTTGGAGCGCTGCTCGCCGTTGACCGGTGATTCCAGCAAATGTTCGGTGTTGTCTTTGATCTTGTTGAGCGCAACTTTTATTTCGCCGTCGACCTTGCTGAGCAAATCGAAATCGAGCGTCGGCAACCG
>DATEGX010000064.1:0-6831 GCA_035279875.1 Binataceae bacterium (SeqCode) | reverse complement strand
ATTAGAAGGTTGCCCAGGCCTTGAACCGGCGGCAGTTCGTTCGCTGCGATGCCAAGCGCAATTGCCATCCGCGCCTCGGCATCGTGCACGAGCAGACGCGCGTTGGCCAATTCGAAGCGCGATTCGGCCAGGCGTTCCTTTGCCAGCAAAAGCTCCGGCTCGGTAGCGAGGCCCAGGCCGACCCGTTGGCTGACCGCGATAAAATCAGTCTGCGCAAGGTCGAGATTGCGTCGCGCCACGGTGACTGCCGCACGCGCCGCGTCAAACCCGTAGAATGCGGCCTGGGTGGCGAACACCACGTTTTGGATTACCCGATTGAAGCCGAAGTTCGCAGCGATCAGGTGGTCGCGGGCGGCCTCGGCGATTGTACGTCGGCGGCCGAAATCAAGCAGTACGTAGGTTAAATCGAGCTCGGGCAGCGCTTGCCATTGCTTAAGGGTTCCGGAGGTACCCGGGAGCTCGATTATGACGCGTTGGTAGCCGCTGCTCGAGTTGAAGGCGAGGTGCGGGTAGTAGGAAGCCTGCGCCTCGCCGAATTGAGCAGCCGCCGCGCGTGCCTGCTGCCAGGCAAGGCGCGTGTCGGGGTTGTTTTGCAGGGCGATATCGATAAGGCCGCTGAGGTCCTGCTCACGCTCGCCCGCACTTTTGGTGGATGCCTCGGCACCGCGTGCGATGGAACCGTCTTTGGGCACGAACTCGCTCATCGGCACGGATTGGCTGCTCCACTCGCGGCCCATGTTCGGCGGGGCGAAGCGGTCCGGGTGCAATTCAGGACGATCATTCAGCGTCATGCAACCAGCCAAACAAAAGAGTGATGCAACAGCCGCGATCAGAGTACTAATTGACTCGGCTTCGCCTCGACGCTTGGAGCCTCCGGGTTGGCGGCGATTCAAAAATATTTCATTTGCGAAACGGACGCGATGATACCGGTTGAAGTGAATTTCCATAGCAGCACGGATGGTAACGGCTGTTGACGAAGCACGCACGCTCTCCTCTTGATCACTCCACCGGCCGCGTAGCCAGGTCGTTGGCCACCCGAGCGGTCGTGGAGGCGTAACCGGATCACGGCCAAATGGCGTATAGTGCAGGCGCGAGGTCGAATGGCTCCGGTTAGCCCCACCCGCCAGTCGAACTCATGCGGCTAGCCCACGCCGCAGCATCAGGATGTGATCTAATTCCTCGGTCGGCGGGTCCGACCGTCAGAGGAGGATCGGAGATGGCTATTCAACGTACCGGCCACGTTGCGATCAGGGTGCGCGACCTGGAGGCGGCGAAAAAGTTCTACGGCGATATCCTTGGTATGAAGCTGGGGATGGAGATTCCGGGCCAGGGACTGTTTTATCGCTTCAACAATTATCATCACGATTTAGCGATCTTCAAAGCGCGCGAGGGCGCCGAACCGGCGAGCAAGAACCACGCAGGTGTCGCGCATATCGCGATGGTTGCGGAGGACTTCCGGACCGTTTTGTCGATGTACCGGCGGTTGCGCGAGCACGGCGTCCCGGTTAGCCGGACCATCGATCACGGGGCGACCAAAAGCGTCTACTTCAGCGATCCGGATGGCATCGAGTTGGAGATCTATTGCGAGGTCCCGGACTTCGATTGGCGTCGCGCCGGCATGACGCGCGGTGCCTTTGGATATTGAGAGTCCGACCGCGGCCGAACCTTTGACAGCAGAGCAGGCTCGCTCGCTTAGCGTTAAACTGCCGGACGATGTTTGAGGCGAGGCCTAGATCGCAGCGATCTCGTATTCGGTAGCGACCCGCCGCCGCGAAGATCGTATTCAACCGGGAAGAAGAGGAGAAAAGCGAGATGGCCGGCTGTCTGGATGGCATTAGGGTGATCGACCTCGGGAGGTATCAGGCAGGTCCACGATGCTCGCTTATCCTGGCGGACCTGGGCGCTGAGGTTATCAAAGTCGAAGCGGCGCCGAGCGGAGACGAGTCACGCCGCCTCGGGATGGTGTATTGGTCGCAGTACAACCGCGGTAAAAAGAGCATCACGCTGAACCTGCGGAGCGAGCGCGGCAAAACCATCCTCAGGGAGCTGGTGCGAAAGTCCGACATGTTGCTGCAGAATTTCAGTCCCGGTGTGATGGACGCGATGGGACTCGGCTACGATGCGCTCAAGGCGCTCAATCCCGGCCTGATCATGATCAACGTGTCCGGGTTCGGCCAGTACGGACCGTATCGGAGTCGGCGCGCCTTCGACCCGATCGGCCAGGCGATGGCCGGCGTGATGTTCGATACCGGCTCTGAGGAAGGCCCCCCGGTCAGATGCGGGCCGCCGATAATCGATCGCATCACCGCGCTTCATGCGACCATCGGGGCGCTCGGCGCACTGCATAGACGCGACGTCACGGGCAGCGGCCAGTCGCTTGACGTGAGCCTGCTCGACTCCGCGTTCACCCTGATGGAGATACCCATCGCCCAATACCTGACCAGCGGAAAAGAACCGAAGCGCAACGGCAATCGGGCGGGAGCATTGGCGCCGTCCAATACCTATCGCGCGCGCGACGGATGGGTTTACATCATCGCGGTGCAGCAAAAAATGTGGGAACGGTTCTGCCATGCGGCGGGCCGCGAAGACCTGGTTAAAGATGCGCGCGCCTCGAGCGTTCATAACCGCGCGTCGAATACGGATTGGGTCGATGAGCAAGTGGCTGCCTGGGTAAGAGAAAGAACGGTCGCCGAGGTCGTCGAGATACTCGCGCCGGCCGGGGTTCCGGTCGCGCCGGTGCAGACCATCCCGCAGGCGGCCAATGATCCTCATTTGTGGGAACGGCAGATGCTGGTCGAAACCGAAGACCGCAAGGGTGGCAAGACCTTCGTCGCCGGGCTTACCGTCAAATTCTCCGAAACGCCGGGCGCGGTCGGTCCGATTCCCGAGCCGGGCGAGCATAATCAGGAAATCTTCGGCGAGCTTCTCGGGCATACGCCCGCGGAAATCGAGGCCTGGCGCTCCGAAGGCGTAATTTAAGCAAATCCCCGGACGACCAGCGGCGCGCCATCGTCCGCGAATTTTCCAGCGTCAGAAGATTGCCAAAGGATTCACCGGCGAGGCGGTGCCGCGCCGCAACAACAGCGGACCCATTACGAACTGAAACTCGTAGCGGCCGAACCGTTCGGCCGCGGCCGCAACTGCGTCGAGATCGGCATTGTCGATGAGATGGATGCCCATCACGGGCAGCGTTCCGACGTGAATCGGCCGGCTTAGTCCCTCGTATCCGCTCGGGACCACGTCGCTCGCGCTATCGGAACCGAGCACCGCGATCTTACGCTCATGCAGCCACGGCAGGCATGAAGCGTCGAGGCCAGGCATCGAATGCATCGTATTCCACGGCCCCACGCTCTTGCGCCGCAGTGCACGTCCGTTGCGAATCAAGAGCACGTCGCCCTCCTGAACCTCAACGTGATGCGCTTTTTCCGCAGCCTCGAGGTCTTCCGGAAAGATCCGATCGCCAGGCTCGACCCACTGAACGTTCTTTATTTTCGGGATATCGAGCAGGACGCCGCGGCCGACCACGCCGTCACCGGCGACGTCGATCGCGCATTTACGCGCACCATGTGAACCAACTTCGCTGGCAGCGAAGCCGTTGTACATTTTCCCGCGCCAGAACACGTGGCAGAGCGCGTCCAGATGCGTGACGGCGTGCCCGTGGGGCGAAATCGCAAAATAGTCAGCCGTGTAGGGCATCAGCCGGACTTCATTAGCGTCGTGACCGGTCTGATGCATCAGGTGGGTCACCGGCGTCGGGTTGTCCGGCGCGGGCTCGGTCGCGAGCGGCAGCGCCAGCGAGACGCTGACTCCATTGCGAACCAGACGCGCGGCCGCGACCCGCTTTTCGTCGGTGATGTAGTTCAAGGCGCCGCGTTCATCGTCTTTGCCCCAGCGTCCCCAGTTGCTCAGGCTTTCGTACAAGGCGATTACTTGATCGCGCGTCAATCGTGCCGCCATGGTCGTTCATCCTCCTGAATTAACCCGAGCCACCGGCAGCGCCGGCGTGTCATTGAGTTGTCAGGCGAACGACGGCGCTCACAACCGCGTAGGAAAAATGCCCGATCGGTTGCCGGAACCGAAAGCGACCTTACTTGGCCTTCACGAAATCCGGCTTCCGCTTTTCCATCAACGCTTGCACGGCTTCCTTGTGATCTTTGCTCATCAGGGTGACCGCTTCGTAGGCAAGTCCGGCGTCCATGATCAGATTGGCCTGCTGTTTAAGCCATTTGTTCACGGCCAGTTTGCTCCATCGAATCGCCCAGGTCGGCCCGTCGGCAAGCCTTTGTGCCAGTTCCCTGGCCTTGGGCAATACCTGCGCCGCCGGTAGTGCATAGTTGACCAACCCGATGCGAGCCGCGTCCGCGCCGGTCATCGAATCGCCGAGCATCAGGAATTCCTTGGCGCGGTTGGGACCGATCAGCAGCGGCCAGATCACGGCGCCGCCGTCGCCGGCCACCGCCCCGACCGAAACGTGAGTGTCCGCGAGTTTCGCCGTCTCTGAGACCACCGTGATATCGCACAGCAGCGCGACATTGGCGGCAAAGCCGAGCGCGTCGCCGTTAATCGCCGCGACGATCGGCTGTTCGACGTCGAGCAGGTTCTCCACCACGCGCCGCCCGTCGGACATGAAGATCCTTCGGCCTCCGCGGCCTTTGACCTTGCCGGCCGCGCCGCGGCCCCTGCCGGTAACGTCGCCGCCAATCGAGAAGGCTTCTCCAGCGCCGGTCAGCAGGATCGCATTGACGTCGCGATCCTCGGCCAGGTCGACCCAGATCTGTTCGAACTCATGATGGAGCGCAGAATTGACCGCGTTGCGCAATTCCGGACGGTTAATCGTGACGGTTGCGACCCGCTGCGCAACTTCGATTTTCAGGAATTCATATCCGCTATAATCAACGCTCATCGAGGGATCCTCCCGGCCTTTTTCTGGATTGGCGGCTTGATTAGCCCTTAGCTACCACTCGCTGAATAAAAGCGCCATGTTTAAGCTGGCGCGAAAAACGCTTCGCAATTGAATGAAAAAGTCGAGACCTGGCCACGCGATGTTCGGGCCAGTTCGCGCGCCCGCCGCGCTTTGTCGCTTGCGCTTTCCAGGCGAGCCGAATAGTTACGACGTACGCCAAATGGGGAAGTCCAGAATGAAATATTACCTATTCGTCCCGATCGTCGCCTTGCTGGTCTTTACGTGGGCAGCGACGGGACATGCCGACGAATGCATTGGCCAGTTCTCGGCCGAACAGCATCAGGTTTATTCGAGTCTGTCCGCGGCGAATCAGAACATCCTTGATACCCAGATCAAGGACAAGAAAGGCCAGCCGGCGTCGTGCGATTTTCGCAAAGGGCTGCTCGACATCCTGGCCAATTACCCGCCCGAGAAACGGGATGCCGACTTCAAGCAATTGCTCGACAAGATGCTGATTCACCACGATTAACTTCCATTGCCGCGGCCTCCCGGCGATCCAGAGGCGGAGACGAACTCACTGATCCGGCGGCCGTTGGCAATGCGATGCATCTGCGCGATCGCCGGGCGCAAGCGCCGCAGGGTAGCCTCGCGTCGATGCCGCCCAACAGGCCGAAGATTTTGCGCGGGCGATGGGTGCTCCTTGGGCCAGCGAAAGACCGGAAACAGGCCGCTCATGGTACTTTCGTTCGGCAGGCGCCAACTCGTTGGCAATGCCAACTCCGCCACGATAATGATACGCTCGCGCAAGCAAGTGTCTTAGCAAGCTTAGGAGGACTGACATCATGAGTGAGGCAGTCACTGAACCCACACCGGGCATCCCAACCGCCGAGGAGTTGGGTTTCGACCCCGGGTTGTTGCGGGAGAAGTACGCCGGCGAACGTGCCAAGCGGCTACGCGCCGATGGCAACCGCCAGTACCAGGAGATCACCGGAAAATTCGACCATTTCAACCTTGACCCGTACGTCAAGCCGGGCTTCACGCGCGAGGCCCTGCACCAGGACCTTGAAGTGGTGATAATTGGCGGCGGCTTTGGCGGGATGCTCGCGGCGGTCCGTCTGCAGGAAGCCGGGATCGACAACTTTCGCATAATCGAGAAGGCCGGAGACTTTGGCGGCACCTGGTACTGGAACCGCTATCCTGGCGCCCAATGCGACGTCGAGGGCTATCTCTACCTGCCCCTGCTCGAAGAGACGGGCTATATCCCCAAGGAAAGGTACTCGTTCGCGCCGGAGATCTTTGCCCACGCGCAACGGATCGGCAAGCAGTTCCACCTCTACGAGAAAACCTGCTTTCAGACCAGGATCAAAGAGGCGCGCTGGGACGATGAGGCAGGACGCTGGACCGTCGCTACTGACCGCGGCGACGTGTTCAAGACGCGCTTCGTGATCATGTCGAGCGGCCCACTGAACAAGCCGAAGTTACCCGGAATTCCAGGGATCGAGAAATTCAAAGGGCACACCTTCCACACCAGCCGCTGGGATTATGAGTACACCGGCGGAGATACTACCGGCGGCTTGAACAAGCTCAAGGACAAGCGCGTCGGGATTATCGGTACCGGAGCCACCGCGATTCAGTGCATTCCCCATCTGGGCGAACACGCGCAGCAGCTTTACGTCTTTCAGCGCACTCCCTCCTCGGTGGACGAACGGAACAATACGCCGACCGACCCTGAATGGGCGAAAAAGCTCAAGCCGGGCTGGCAGGAATATCGCAATCGCAACTTCACTGCCCTGCTCGATGGAATCGAGCTCGAGCGGGACGAGGTCCGCGACAAGTGGACGAGTCCGCTCAAAAAGCTGGGAGAGCTGATCTCAGGCCGGGGAGACACGAAGCTTTCCGCCGACGACCGGGCGGCTTTGGCGGAGATC
>DATEGX010000063.1:0-13178 GCA_035279875.1 Binataceae bacterium (SeqCode) | reverse complement strand
CAGGTCCAGGCGGCGGCAGGCGGCGAACATGTCATCGATCGTTTTTTCACAATTTATAGCCATATAGAGCTCTCCCGGGTTTTTCGAAGCTTTAGCCTTTGCCCTCGCGCTGGGCTCGCTGTCGGAACCTAACTTGGCTTTCGTTAACCTGTCAAACAGCGATTCCTTCAGCTTCGTTGCGATGTCATTGAAGTGCCGGCGGCACGCCGCGCACTTTGAAAGTCACCTGATCGAAGACTCGGCCCGCTTTGCCAGCCAGCACGAGCGTGTGAAGCCCGGGAGTAGGCCGCCACAAGCATGCGCTGGCGGCGTCGCAACGCTCGCGGCCGTCGAGCACCCATCGCGTGGATTTCGAGCCGCGGCCGGCCTCAAAGTTCACGCGCTGTTGATCGGCGGGAATATCCGGATCGAGTGCGACAATCGAGCCATCGGCGGGGGAGACGATACGCGGCGCGCTCTCGTCGAGGGTCGCAATCGAACTATTGGGCTCCGTACCAGCGATGAACCATTCTGTACGAGGGACCTCGACTGAATCGGGGAACGCGACCCTGCGCGCAACCACGCCCGGTGGAGGCACTGGCGCGCTACCGCCGTAAAGCTCATGCAGATGGTTCATCAGGTCGAGCCAAACTGGCGCGGCGCCGGTGATACCGGTCACGTCGCGCATTGGGGCACCGGTCGAGTTGCCGACCCATACACCGACTGTGAAGCGATTGGTATAGCCGAGGCACCAGTTGTCGCGCATGTCCTTGCTAGTGCCAGTTTTGACCGCGCTCCAGTAGCGAGTCGCAAGGCTGTTTTCGAGACCAAAGGTCGCGCTCCGGCTGGCGCGGTCCGCCAGGATATTCGAAATCAGAAACGCTGTTCCCGCCGAATAAATCCGCCGCTGCAGCTCGACCCCCGTAGGCGGGCCACTGGTCAGTCGGAGCGGCGAAAATATTCCGCCGTTGGCAAGTGTGCGATAGGCATTGACCAGATCCCAAAGCGTGACGTCGGACGATCCGAGCGCGAGCGCCGCACCGTAGAAATCGCCCGGCTCGATCACGCTGTTCATTCCGAGGTCGCGTAAATTGCTCGCGAATGTCTCGACGCCAAGCAAGTCCACGGTCCGCACTGCTGGAATATTGAGCGACGAACCGAGCGCGGTACGCAACGACACCAAGCCGCGGAAGCGATGGTCGTAATCCATCGGGCGGTACACCCCACGCTCCTCGACCAATTCGAGAGGTGTGTCCTCGAGCAGCGAAGCCGCGGTCAAAAGATGTCGATCGAGCGCAAGGCTATAAAGAAACGGCTTCAGAGCCGAACCCGGCTGCCGCCATGCGCGGACACTGTCGACCCAGGGCGCGCCCGAAATGTCGCCTGAGCTGCCGACGTACGCGATTACCTCCGCGGTGGCATTGTCGACCACAAGTACCGCGCCGTCGTCCACCCCGCGCTCATACACCTCCGCGATATGACGGCGCAGGGTTTCGACCGCAAAACGCTGGACGTCGGCGTCGAGCGTTGACCGCACCGAGGGATGACTGGGAGCGAGCAGAAGCAACGCCACATGAGGCGCAAGCGCAACGCGCTCGAATCTTCGATGGTTCGGTGTGAAAATTTGACCGACGGCCGCCGCCAGATCATTCGGTGAGGGCACGTCCGGGGTCATCTGGAGCCCCAACGCTCTCGCGCGACGCTCGACCGCATTGCGGTGTGCGTTGGGGGCACGCACCAGAGCGGCAATCACTACGGCTTCGCTCGCAGTGAGCCCGGATGGCGCCTTGTTGAACAGTACGCGGCTGGCCGCGCTCACGCCCTGAACTTCGCCGCGCCAGGTGACGAGGTTGAGGTAGGCTTCGAGAATCTGCTCCTTGCCCCATCGCCGCTCGAGCGCCATGGCCGCGCGGATCTGCGAGAGCTTTTGCACGATCGATCTGCGGCGGCCGGCGGGGCTGAGCGATGGCTCGACCAGGGCCGCGAGCTGCATCGTGATCGTGCTTGCACCGCGACGGCGTCGCCCTAATGCGCGATGCAAAACCGCTCCAGCGAGCGCCTCAAGGTCAACGCCATGGTGGCTTGAGAAGCGGCGATCCTCGGAAGCGATCACTGCCTGGATGAGAGCTGGCGAGATTTCGCTGAGGGAGATCCACGCAAGGCGCCGCCCGTGCGAATCGATCCGCATCTCGTAGAGCGGATAGCCGTGACGGTCGAGTAATTGAGCGTCGGAGGGACGCCACCGGCTCCGTACCTCGGCAAAAGACGGCATCGCGGGCGGCGCCGTCGCGATCCACAAGGCGGCTACGGCGATAGTCGACAAACCTGCGAGCCCGACGATCCATGTGCACGATCGCATCTACGGCGCGACCGCAAATGGAGGATTTGGCAACTCGCCGAGCATCGCCGGTTCGTAAAGCGCCTCGACATGTGTCGGCGGGAGCTGGAAAAGGCCCGGCTGATTCAGCCTAATCGTGTATTCGACCTCGAAAGTCCCCTTGGGAACGTAGTCGTAATAGGCGCGGAAGCCGGTAAAGGCGCGTTCGACGTAGGCAGGCCAAAGAAAATTTTGGTTGTTCTCGTTCTCACCGGCGGTCGCGATTTGTGATTCGCGCGCGAGACCCAGGCCAAGGTGCGATGCGCCAGCCGGAATCGGGTCATCCACCACTACCCAGGTCATATCGGCCTGCGCATTGATCGTCAGATGTACACGAACGAGGTCGCCTTGCTTCCACTGCCCGCGATGCGTGCCGTCGACCGCACTGAGCGACTTGCTGATCGTGTAACCGCTGCTAAACGCCGTTGCGATGGGAATTGCAGCGCTGGTCAGGATTTCAGCCCACGGCGTTCCGGCGCCGCTATGAGAAAGTTGGAGGTTCGCCTCCGTTGGCGGCCACGCAAAGTCGAAGGAGCCGCCCTGAGGCGCGCTCGTCCAGTCGAGCTTGTCGATGCGATTCCCGAGCCCGGCGGTACTGATTCCGGAAACCTGCGTGGCTTCGAACGCGTCGGCAAATTTCGTCAGCGCCAGGCTGCCCCACGCATTGGCGATGGTTGATGGCCATGCACCTTTTTGGCGCAGCGCGAGAGCGCCTTGCACGATCTTCGGCAGGTCGTCATGCCACGCGTGGGCGTCGAGCAACAGAAGTGCGAGCCTCACCATGTTGGTTGCTGGCGATACCATCAGCCACCACATGTCATCTCGCGGGTTAGACGACAGTTGCATCGAGGTGCCCTGTTGATTCAGGCGGGCGCGCATAATTCGCTCGGCTTCGTCCAGCCGCTCGGCGCGGCGGGGCAGGGACTGAGTACGTTCGAGGATGCTCCACCAGTCGATCACAGCGGAATCCGGCCATAGATTCGGATCGATACGGAGACTGCTGACGAGCGATGCGTTCGCTTTGTTATAGCGGCTGAGCGCCTCGATCGCCGCGAGCTTCCGAATCGGCAGGTCGGCGACCGCGAACGGCTCGTCGCGTGTGACCTTGCCCTCGACAAAATTGATGAGCGCAGTCTCCATCGTGGACTGCTTCGGCACGGTTAGTCCGGCTTCGTTAGCGATGGCGAGCAGGTAAGAGGTCAGCACGTCGCTGCCTTCGGTCATCGCGGGGAAATATTTCACGAATCCGTCCGAGTCGGTGTACAACGGCAGGTCGGCGACAATTCCTTGCCATAGCGCGGGGTCGTGGAGCGCGACCGCGCGGGAGACGCGCTGTTCCATACACACGTAGGGATACGCCCGCATCCACGCTTCAATCCCGCCCCGGCCGGCGACCATGGAAGGGCTCAGGCGAACCTGCAGACCACCCCGGCCGACAAGCGCGCCGGCGGGAATCGAAACCGCCTGCGAGATTGGCTGGTCGACTCTTACCAGGGTCGCTTGCCAGGTTCGCACTGGCACCGCGGGTACGATCGATTGCGAGATCAGCAGATGGTCGGAAGGGCCGCTGGCCGCGGCCGCGTTGACTTCGTACTTGAGCGACGTGGCGTCGTTGGGCACCACGATGGGCCAATCGACCGTCCGACCGTCGCCGGGGCCGAGCGTAAGCTTCTGCGGCGGTGGCTTCGAACTCAGTCCCTGGACCGCACCGGCAAAGTTAACTTCAAGCCGGCGGTCCGAGGCATTGCGGACCGTGAACTGGGCCGAAAACGAGTCTCCGGTGCGCGCGACCGGGGAAACACCGGAAAAGAGTTGCAGGTCCTGCGTCGAGCGGATAGTGGCCGCGCCGGTGCCGAAGTCACCAACCCCGGTCGCGGCAATCGCGACGATACGAAAGCTGGTCAATGAATCGTTGAGCGGCACCTCGACCTCGGCATCGCCGTTGGAATCGAGCGGCACCGTCGCCCTCCATAGCAGCAACGTATTGAAAAGTTCACGGGTTACATGCTGACCGCCGCCGCCGCCTGGCGGCAGTGCCTTGAGCCCGTAATGACGGCGGCCCACGACCTGCATTTCAGCGGTGGACGTTTCGACCTGGTACGGGCGCTGATCCATCATAGCCTCGAGCAGCTTCCAACTGTCGTTGGGTTTGAGTTCGAGCAGCCCCTCGTCAACCACCGCGACCGTCACTTTACTGCTGGGTGGCGGCGGCCGGTCCCCGGGGTCGCGCACCGCGAGCTTGACGCGAGCCCTGTCGCGTACGTGATAGACCGTCCGTTCGGGTGTGACCCTGACTTTGAGGCGATGGTCGCGCCACCCGACGCGGATTCCGGCGATACCAAGCTTAAAGGAGGGTTTGCCAAGGTCGACCGTCGCAGTCGGCGCGATGCCCGCGATACGGCCGCGTACCGCCATGACCGAGACGAACACGTTAGGGGCATAATCACGCACCGGCAGCGTTATCAGCGGATTGTCGCCGCTAAGGTGAAGAACCGATGAAGCAATAATCCCTTCGCGCTCCACGGTCACCAGCGCGGTCGCCCTGGCGTAGGGCATCCGCACCTGGAAGCGCGCGACGTCGCCCGGTTGATACTCAGGGCGCTCCGCAATGACATCCATGCGATCGTTGTCTTCGCCGGCGAACCACATCCGCCCGGCACCGTGCACATAGACACTGGTATTGGCGACGCTCGCGTTGCCGGCGGAGTCGGAAACGAAGGCTTCAAGTACCGCTTCGCCGGTGAAGCCTGGTTTGCCCTGGCAGAGGAAGAGTCCGCGGCCGTCGCTCAGGCCGTCGCAAAGCGCACCGACCCGTTTGACCTCTTGGGTATTTTCGTACGCGTAAAAGCCGCCGATCAGCCGCTTGCGATAGGTGTAGAACTTGCTGCTGAGGACAATGACGTGGACGGGGACATGAGCCACCGGCTTCCCGGCATTATCCACGACTGCGATTTTCGCCTGCACCACTCCGGGCGACGAAGCCCAGTCTTCGGTACGGATCCCGACCAGCAGAATCGATGGCCAAATGGTTACGGTGTTGGCTACGGTCTGGGTCTCGCCGTTTGGATCTCGAAACTCCATTTCGGCGCGCACATCCTGGGGCACGTCGGCGCGTGGAATCGCGGTTATCGTGCTGCGCGCTCCACCGGCCGCGTCGAGGACCAAATCCTCACGCTGATGAACCTTGGGATTTTCCTCGGTCTCGTTCGATCCTTCGTCATATTCGAACTTGCGTATGCCTTCCTTCACCGGGCCATTGACGAAAGTAAACGCGTCGAAGTCCGGGAAACTCGGGAACGGCGAAGGCGATATCTGGCTGCGCAATACCACCGGCAGGCCCTTGGCTGCGCCGCCTGAGAGGTAGTCTGCGCTGACGTCGACCGTGATTTGCGACGCGCCGGGCAGGGGCCGCGGCGGCATTCGGATCGCCGCCCTCATCAGCGGCACGCGAAATTCCTCGACCTGAAATACGCCTGATTGCACCTCGCTGCTGGTCGCGTCGAAATCCGGATTGGCCGCCGGGGTCGGGGTGGCGCCGCTCCGCCGCGTCATTACGACCTGGTATTCACCCAGCTTGGCATCAGCCGGAATTTTCCAATCGGTCTCGGCGGCTCCGTCGGAACCCCAGTTGAGCGGAAGATCGTAATGCTGGTCGCCGCCTTCGAAACGAATCGAGACCGTATCAGGCATCCGGTCCGCGCGTGGCAGCCCGAATCCATCGAGCGTTCGGCTGCGAATAAAGTGCTTCATATGCACGGTTTCGCCCGCCCGCAACAAAGTACGATCGAAGACGGTATGCGCCAGGTAGGGAGTAGGCTGAAAGTCGGTCGGGAGATTGAAGCGCCACGCCTCGATACCGTTTTTCCAGCTCGAATGGACGAAGCTGAAATCGTCGCCATGCGCCGCAGTCACCAACAACCCGCCGCCGAGGTCGCGCAGCGGCGCGACTTGATCGGAGTAATAGTCGCCGCCATGTTCCGCGTCGCTCTGGTTTTGATCGCATTGCGGCGGATTGTCGATTGCCGCAAGATGCGGCACCAGCGCGATACCACGAGTGTCGGTGCGGCCGCTAAAGAGTTGGTTACCGTGGCAATCGGAGATCGCAACGTCGGCGCGGGCGACGGGCTCAGCGCTTTCGAGCGCCGTAACCCATATCAACGAATTTGCCTTGCCCTGCTTGAAGTGAACCGCGAGATCCGTGACCAGCGCCGCAGTTGGCACGAACATGGTTTTGCCGCCGCCAAGCAGGACCGAGCCAAGACGTTGACTGCGCAACTCAACGATATAGAGTCCGGAATGTTTGAGCGTCAGCCCCATAACCTCGAACGCATTCGCGCCGTTGGGTTTGGGTATCGCAAATGAACGTTGGCCGGCGGCCGCGGTGGGACCGAAGACCGAGCTGCTGCGCTTGGCGAGAGCCACCCGATTGAGCCATTCGAGCGCGCTCTTCGCATCGGGAACTGGAACTCGCCAAAGAACGCCCTCGAGCCTCGTAACCAGGTTACCGATCGCGCCGCCCGAGCTGTTGCTGCCAAGCTTGAGTTCTCCCCCATGAATCATCGCTTCGAGGTTGCGCACGGTCACGGGCAATACCGGGTCGACCGACTCGATAATGCCGAAGCGCGCGGAGAACTTGGCCAATGGCGGGAACTCGCCGGTTGCCACTGCGTAGGGAAAACGTGACTGATCGATCAGCGTACGTCCGGATTCATCCGTGAGGTTGGCCGGCAGTTCGATTCGATAGGTCGCCGACTCCCCGAACGGCGCCTCGAATTCAACGTCCTGGACCGAGCTTTCGCCCTCAATTTTCGGCGCGATACGCGTGCCGTCCGGCGCAACCATCACGATAGCGCGGGCCACACCAGGCATAATCGGCGCGGTAAAGTGCAGTTGGATAGGCGTAACCGGGATGCATCCGGCCTTCGGGTTCTCGCGTTGGCATTTGACCCTTGCCGCAAACGCCTTGCGAACCTTGTAGTCAATCTCCTGGTTTTCGGCGCTTGGCACGCCGCTTTTCGATTTGATCCCCTTGCCCCAGATCAGATGGACTGCGGCATCGTTGGCGAAGTGCTGTTTCGCTTCTAGAATAACGAAGGGCCGGTTGCTGATTGCGCGGGCAAAGCGCTTGGCCAGGAGATCGTGGTCCGCGCCGCGCATTATGGTTGCGCCAATACGTTGGGTCACGCCCTCGACGCTGAAGCTCACGTGGTCGACAATTGTCGACTCGTCCGGTTCGGTGTCGAGCATCAACACGAACGCCTGCTGCTCGTCGATCGAGTCGCTGCCTGACCAAGGGCGGCTCTCGACCACCGACGGCCCGCCCGTATCGAACGTGAAAGCCGTGGTCGCGGCAAAAGTGGCGCCCGCGAGCGTCTTGAGCCCCGGCCGCAGGGTGAAGGCGCAGCGCACGCCGGCCGGCAAATCAACAACGAAATCGTAAGACCAGGTGAAACTGTCGATCCATCGCGCGGAGCCTTTTAGCGGGCAATCGACAACAAAGGGTGATAGCGAGACACGAGGGTCGCCGAGCGGCACCATCGCCTGCGAGAACCGCGCCGTCACCTGGCGCACCTGCTTGACCGTACCTTGAGGCGAGAAGTTGACGACGGTCGCGACGGTCGCTGCCAACGCGAGACTGTTAGTCAGCGCCAGGGCACAAAGCGACAGCAGTGCAACCAGGACCGACCGGGCGGCCCGGCTCGCGATTCTCAAGCCCGCTCCATAGCCAGCGGCGAGGTAACCCGCCGGAAGGACTCGTTGATCGAGGTCTGAACGTCGACCACGGTGGGCGTCTCGCTCGCCATCGCCTGCTTGAGCGCGGCGCCAAGCTGACGCGGGTCCTCGACCCGGATACCGCAGCAGCCCATGCTGCGCGCGATCGCTGCATGGTCAAAGCTCGACAGGTCGCAGGCGATATTGCGCTCACCCTGTCCATGCTTGACCCAGCCCAGCGCACCGTTGTTGAAGACCACGACGGTTATCGGAATATTCTCGGCCAGTGCGGTCATCAGGCCGTTCATCCCAATCGCGAAGCCGCCGTCGCCGCATACCGCGACCACGTCGCGATCACGATGCACCAGCTTGGCCGCCATCGCGGCTGGAATCGCGTAGCCCATCCCGCCGACCCCGCTGGGTTGCAGGAACGTTGCCGGACCCTTGGTCTGAAAGTAATGGGTCATGAAGATGCGGTTTTCGCCGGCGTCGCAGGTGATAATTGCGTCGTTCGGCACCGCGCGTTGAAGTTCCGCGATGGCGCGCTGGGGTAGAATCGGGGCCTCATCGGAACGCAGTTCCGGCGCGTCGAAGAATCCATGCTCACGGCGTGCGCGCTGCAGCCGTGAGCGCGCGGCGGCGATTTTATCGGATGCGGCCGGGCCGGCCGCGTCCAACGCCTCGGACACTTGTGAAACGACCGCCCCGGCGTCGCCGATCAACGCGATCTCCGCTGGAAAGGTCCACGAAGCATTGCGCGTCTCGATATCGATTTGGATCAGGGTCTGGCGCCGCGGATCGAGCAGCTTGGGATTTTGATTGGCGAAATCGGTCACCGAGAGCCGCGTTCCGATCGCGAGAATTACGTCGGCCGCGCCGATCTCCGCGTTGGCGAGCGGCGTACCGAAGTTGCCGCATACCCCGAGCGCGAGCTCATGGGTTTCGGCGAAGGTCCCCTTTCCCCCGGCTGTGGTCGAAACCGGCGCGCCAAGCTTGGCCGCCAACGCTGCGACTTCCTCATACGCGCCGCTTATCCGCACCCCGTTGCCGGCGATAATCAGAGGACGCTCCGCATCGAGCAGGAGTTGCGCTGCCTCCCTCACCGCCGCGCCGTCGGCCCGCGCCGGCGCGCCCGGCAGGTAGGAATCGAGCGCGTAGAGGTGAGGCCTAGTCTCCGGACCGACCCGCCCGCGCAGCGCCTGGCTGTGATACAGCACGGCGACCGGTCCACGCTGGCCGCTCAGCGCATGCTTGATTGCGATCTCGGTGGATTGGACCGCATGCGCCGGGTTGTTCGCCACCATCGTCAACTTGGTAATCGAGGCGAACAAGCCACGGGCGTCCCAGGTGCCGTACTCGCCGGCGCCGGATTGATAAGGCGAATGATTCGAATATGGCGCGTGGTCGCTCAGGTCGCCCATCAGCAGCATCGGCGAACTCGACAAATGCGCTTCGATTGCGCCGAGGCTGACGTTGGCGAGAAAGGCGCCCTGGGCGATTACGACGCCGGGCCGGCCGCTCAAGCGGCCGTAGACCTCGGCCATCACGCCGGCGCGCGCCTCCTCGCGCACCAGCACGCTGCGCACGGTCTCGCGATGGTCATAAAGGGCGTTGAAGACCGCGCCCATGTTGCCGCCGGGCATGCCGAAGACCATGTTGATACCGGCCTGCTCGAGCACCCGCACGATCGCCTCGCTGGGCGAGACTTCTTCCGTCAGGAGCGAGCGCGCCGCCCGACGATGGGTCGCATTGGTTGCCATGGTGACCACGCCTCCGTCGCCGTAGCGGAGTCTCGCGCAGTCACCGCGTTAGTGGCAAGCAGGTAACCACGATCGGGGATGGTCGCTCCTACGGTGAAGGCGATGGAGACGGCTGGTGCGCCGCCTGCCGGATATGCTCGAACACGGTCGCGTTGGTGGAAATGATCTGTCCGATCGCGCCGACCACCTTTTCTGACATCTCGGAGGTTGCGTCCTTGCCGACCCGGAAGACCTCCGAGTCCTCGTACACCTCGCCGGGCAAGCGCTGAGCGTAAACCGTGAAGGTCACCGAAACCGCCGACATCTTGCCGACCATCTGCGCATCGATCCCCTGCCACAGGTCGACACACGAAAAATGCACCCCGATCCCGTAGCCGCTGGTATCCGAGGCGATCCGATAGCCGGGCGAGGCGGTAACCTTGTTCTTGAACTCGGCGCAGAACTCCTGCCCGACCGTGTCCGGACAGCGGCAATCGACCACCAGGTTCATCTTTCCGGTGTCAGCCGCACGTGACACTCCGGCGCAAGCCAAAACCGTAAGGGTCAGCAACACGATCTTCGTGAACTTCGCGGGTTTCAAAACGTCTTCAGCCTAACGGCGCCCGCCGGTGCGGGCAACCCGCAGTTGCGCCGCGTGCGGGCCGATGCTTTCATCGGATCACATGAATTTCGCGGACCGCCTGCTCGAAGCCCAGCGCCGCAAGGACACTATCGCCGTGCTCGGAGTCGATCCCCAGCTCGACAACGACCGCGAAGGCGGGCTTCCGGCGGGCTACACACTCGAGCGCTTTTGCTGCGAAATCGTCGAGGCCTGCGCCGCCTCGGTCGCGGCGATCAAGCCGCAACTGGCCTTCTTCGAGGCCCGCGGAATCGAGGGGATGCGGGCGTTCGCGGCAGTTGTCAAACTTGCCCGCGATCTGGACCTGCTGACTATCGCCGATGCCAAGCGTGGCGATATCGGCAACACCTCCGACGCCTACGCCCAGGCGTTCCTCGGCGATGGCGAGTTCGCCTGCGATGCGATGACGATAAATCCGTACCTCGGCAGCGACGCGATCATGCCGTTCGTCCGCGCCGCACCTCGCGGCCGTGGCTTGTTCGTGCTGGTGAAAACCTCGAATCCGACCTCAGGGGAGTTCCAGGACCTGGCCACAGCCGACGGGCCGGTATGGGAAAACGTCGCGCGCCGGATTAACGGCCTTGGCTCCGATTTTCTCGGCGAATCGGGAATGTCGGCGATCGGCGCGGTGGTCGGCGCGACCTATCCCGAGCATGCCCGGCGGGCGCGCGAGCTGATGCCGAACGCCGTTATCCTGGTGCCCGGTTACGGCGCCCAGGGGGCCGGCGCAGCCGACGCGGTCGCCGCGGCGCGGCCGGACGGCAGCGGGCTGGTCGTCAATGCCAGCCGGTCGATTGTGTACGCGTATCGTAAGCGGGCCGGCATAGCACCCGCGGTGCCGGCCTCCGAGGCGGCCGAAGCAATGCGCAAGGAGTTGAACGGCGCGCTGACTGACCTGCGGTCAGGCACGCATTAGAGCTGCTTCGTCGGCGGCGAGAGTGGCGTAGACCTCGCGATCAATTTCACGGTAACGCGCGAGAATTGCATCAGCCTCGCCTTCTTGGCCATTTTCGCGCGCTATTTCGCGCATCTTCTTCTCGATCCACGAGAGATGCCAGGTTTCATCCTCGGTAACCGCTTTGAGAACCTCGCGAGTGTCGGCGTCGACATTGGGCAACGCCGCATGCGCCATATAGCGGCTTTGCGCGCGTTCCTCGACCACGACCGTCAGCCCCAGCAATTCGACGATTCCCTTGGGAACCCCGGTCCTGGCGCCAAGCCGTCGCTGATAACCGTCGGGCACTTCCGCCGGAGCGCCACCCAAATCGGCGATTCTCCGGGTCCATAGCCATGCATGGCGGGTCTCATCAGCCAGATGTTTAGACATCTTCAACTGCGAATCGGCGTCCTTGAGATGGCCAATCAAGTTGAAGAGCAAACGCGCGCCGCGCAATTCGGCATCGCGATAATAGCTGAATATCAAAATCTGCTTTTCACTGGGCGACGCGGCGCTCAGGTCCATCGGATATAAGATCTCCCGCACCCCATATGGTCGTTAATCAGACTCTGTTACGGTTTGCCGCGAACCTATCGATGGCCGGTAGACAAACGGGGTTCCAACCTAAGTATTTGATCCAGTCCGTCTGGTCAATAATGTGGTGGAACGGAGAATCGGCAGCAGCTTGATCTATCCACCGACGATTACCGAGGCTAATGCGCCAGTACAATAGAAATTTATGCCGCCGATCCCTTGGATCCGGCAAAGCGCGGCACGGGAGCAACCTCGATGGTTTCGATGCCTGACGCATACTGGCTCGCGATGCGGCGCGTGCGCGGGGTCGGTCCGCGTATCAGCCGCCTATTGCTCGAGCGCTTTCAGACTGCCGAAGGGGTCTTTGCGGCCGGCGAAGCTGCTCTCGCCGCCGCCGGTATCCCCCGCCCAACCGCCCGGAATATCTCGGAATTCAGGGACTTTGCGCCGTTGGAAAAGGAGTTATGCGAACTGCCCGGGTTGGGCGCCAGGCTGGTCAAATGGACCGATCCGGACTACCCGGCGAATCTGCGCCAAATCGCCGACCCCCCTCCGTATTTCTTTGTACGCGGTCAAATTGCCGCCGCCGACCCCAAGTTCGTTGCGGTAGTTGGGGCGCGGGCCGCCAGCGACGCGGGCCGGCGGATGGCTCAGCGACTCGGCATGGAACTGGCCGCCAAGGGCTTTACGGTGGTCAGCGGACTCGCCCGCGGTATCGATTCCGAGGCTCATCAGGGGGCGCTCGACGGTAACGGACGCACCGTCGCCGTGATGGGCTGCGGAATCGATATCATCTACCCGCCCGAAAATCGGAAGCTGGCCGAGACGATTATCGCAAACGGCGGAGGGCTCATGTCCGAGCTGCCGGTCGGCACCCCGCCGATTGCCGAGAATTTCCCCACGCGAAACCGCATGATCTCGGGCCTTTGCCTGGGCGTGGTTATAGTAGAGGCGGCGGAAAAGAGCGGCTCGCTGATTACGGCCCGAATGGCACTGGAGCAGGATCGCCAGGTGTTCGCCGTGCCCGGCAGCCCCTTAAGCGGCAAGACCCGAGGCAGCAACCGTCTCCTGAAGGAAGGCGCCTTGCTGGTAGAATGCGTCGAGGACGTTATCGAGGAACTGGTGCCTCAACTCGGCCCCGCGGCCCGAGCCATGTATTCGCCAGCCTCGAACAAAGAGGCAAAACCAAGCGAAATTTCGCTCGAATCCGAATCTACGGATGTCAAGAACATCTTACATTTCTTAAAAGGTGCTGATAAG
>DATEGX010000062.1:0-8992 GCA_035279875.1 Binataceae bacterium (SeqCode) | reverse complement strand
CTTTATTCCGTGCAGATCGACCCGAACGAGATACCGGGGATCGAGGCGATGGGTATCACCAACTACAAATCGCTGGCCGAAGTGCCGGAGCCGATCGATTACGCGGTGAGCGCGGTTCCGCGCCAGGTCGCGCCGCGAATTCTCAAGGATTGCGTCGACAACAAGGTCGCCGCGATTGGTTTCTTCACCTCCGGCTTTTCCGAGACCACCGAGGAGCTGGGCATCCGGCTCGAGCGCCAACTAAAGGAAACGGCGATGGCGTCGGAGATCGCACTGGTCGGGCCGAATTGCATGGGACTGTACAATCCCGAAATCGGCTTGTGCAATTTCCCCGACCTCAACGTCGGCGCGGCTGGCGACGTCTGCTTCATCTCGCAAAGCGGCACTCACACGATCAATTTTTCATCTCAGGCGCCGATGCGCGGGATCCGCGTGAATAAGGCTGCCTCAATCGGCAACGTGCTCATGATGGAGGCGGCGGATTACCTCGATTTGATGGTCGAAGACCCGCGCACTCGCGTGATCGGTATGTATATCGAGGGAATGCGCGACGGCCGCCGCTTCTACGAAAGCCTCAAGCGCGCCGCCGCACGCTATCCAGTCGTCGTCTGGAAGGGCGGCATGACCGAAGCCGGAGCCCGCGCGACCTTTTCTCACACCGGGTCGTTGGCGACGCCTGCCGCGGTATGGGCTTCGATGGTTCGCCAGGCTGGGGCGGTCGCGGTTGCTGGGCTCGACGCGATGCTCGACGCGGTCGAGATGCTGGCGCGCGGGCGGGCGATGCACGGGCGGCGGATGGGGCTTGTGGCGATGACCGGTGGTCAGTCGGTGGTGATAACCGATACCTTCGCCACCGCCGGTCTCGAAATCCCCACGCTTTCAGACGCCTCGTATGAGGAGTTAAAGAGCTTCTTCAACATTATCGGCGGCAGCTACCGCAACCCGCTCGACGCGGGCGGCACGATCGGCGGCGGGGTCAACACCGGCAACCTCCAGCGCATCCTCGAGATTCTCGATCGTGACTCTTTGATCGACGCGATCGTGCTTGAAATCGGCACGGGGCTTAGAGCGCAGCGCTGGGCGACGCACGAAGACGAGCTGACCGGCCTGCTCGATCATGTGGCTAAATTCAATCAGCAAACCGCCAAGCCGTTCTGCGTGATCCTTCATCCGGCCCACGTCGAAGCGATCGTGTCACGCGCCAAGCAACTCGCCCGCGAGCGCGGACTGGTGGTGTTCGACAGCTTCGAGCGCTCCGCGGCAGCGTTGCGGGTCGCTTACGATTATTGGTCGGGACGCCGCTCCCGCGAATCCTGACCGGCGTGTAGCGGAAAGCGCGGCGGCGGGGCATTATTTTTTGTCCCCCGTCCAGATGCGTGTAACGGTCCATCGATGACCGAAGATCGTGATCTGATGCGTGCAATGGTGGTCCGGGGGCCCGCTCCGATCGAGACCAATCCATTGCAATCGGTCGAGCGCGAACGGCCCCGGCCGCAGGCCGGCGAGATCCTCGTGCGGGTTCGAGTTTGCGGGGTATGCCGCACGGATCTTCACGTCGCCGAGGGAGACTTGCCGCCTAGGCACGCGCTTATGATCCCGGGCCATGAGGTAGTCGGGGAAGTTGCAGCATTGGGCGAGAATTGCCGGCGTTTCAAGCCCGGCGCCCGCGTCGGTATCGCGTGGCTGCGGCAGACCTGCGGGACTTGCGGCTATTGCCTGAATGGACGTGAGAACCTGTGCCGCGACGCCCTCTTCACCGGATGGGACCGCAGTGGCGGCTATGCTCAGTGGGCCACGGTACGGGAAGATTTCGCTTATCCGCTGCCCGCGACGATTCCCGACGAGCAAATTGCACCGCTGCTATGCGCCGGGATCATCGGGTATCGCGCGATCAGGCGTGCCGAGGTCAAACCTGGAGCGACGGTTGGCCTCTACGGCTTCGGCGGCTCGGCCCATCTGGCGCTCCAAATCCTGCAGCATTGGCGATGCCGGGTATTCGTAATGACGCGCGGCGGTAGGCATTCCGATCTGGCGCGAGAGATGGGCGCTGCCTGGGTCGGCGACGCTGGGGAGCGGCCGCCGTCGCCGCCGCTCGACGCGGCGATTCTCTTCGCCCCGGCCGGCAACCTGGTGCCGGCGGCTTTGCGAGCCCTCGACCGCGGCGGCATCCTCGCGGTGGCCGGAATCTATCTAACTGCAATCCCGCCCCTGGATTACGAAAGCGACCTTTTCTACGAAAGAGAACTGCGCAGCGTGACCGCCAACACGCGTGGGGATGGCGAGGAATTCCTCAAGATCGCCGGTGAGATCCCGATCCGTACGCATACGGTTCCAATGGATCTCGCGGACGCCAATCGCGCCTTACAGATGCTCAAGCATGACGAGTTGAAAGGCGCGGCAGTGCTGCGCATCCCGTAAGGCAACCTCAACCTCGCAAATTTACGAAGCGCGCCGCCCAACTGAGTTAACGTTGACCTGCGAATCGCTGCTCAGACGCGATTGAGTGCCGCGGCCGGGCGGCTTAGGCTGAATAACGGCGGCGAGGCAGCACGGGGTGGGGGAAAGAGTGTCGCGCGTCCAAGCCGGTCCGATCCCACGAGGTAATCACTTGGCCAGCAATTCAATTCTTTCCCCCGACATCGAGCGGCTGCTCAAACTCGAACATTCCGATCCCCATTCGCTACTTGGCGCCCATCCGGGTCCCGAGGGCATTACCATCCGGGCGTTCCGCCCGGGAGCGCATAGCGTTTCGGTGGTCGAGAACGGCGCCAAGCCGTGGCGGATGGCGCAGCGGGAGGAAAGCGGGCTCTTCGAGGTCCTGATCAAGGGGCGCGATTCCGTTTTTCCGTACCAATTGCGCGTGCAATATCCCAACGGCAGCGTCGCGGTCGTTCATGACCCTTACCGGTTTCTGCCGACGATCGGCGAACTCGACCAGCATCTGTGGAACGAAGGACGCCACGAAACGATCCATGAAAAGCTGGGCGCTCATCCCTGCGAGGTCAGTGGAGTGGCGGGCGTCGCTTTCGGGGTATGGGCACCGAACGCGCATGGCGTGAGCGTGGTGGGCGATTTCAACGATTGGGATGGGCGGCTCGGCATGATGCGGGTGCTGGGATCGTCCGGTCTGTGGGAAGTGTTTATTCCCGATCTGCAACCGGGAATCCACTACAAGTTCGAGATCCGCACCTGGGATGGCCGCCTGGTGCTCAAGGCGGACCCGTTCGCGATGGCGACCGAGGTGCCACCGGCAACCGCTTCGGTGGTCTATCAAACCAGCTATCAATTCGGCGACGACGAATGGATGGCGGCGCGCCGGGGGAAGGAGCCGGTCAACCAGCCGCTGTCTATTTATGAGTTGCATCTGGGATCGTGGCGGCGTGTTCCCGAAGAAAATTTGCGTTCGCTCACTTACCGCGAAGCCGCTCCGATGCTCGCGGATTACATCAGCGAGATGGGTTTTACTCACGTCGAATTGATGCCCGTGATGGAGCATCCGTTCAGTGGCTCGTGGGGTTACCAGGTGACGAGCTATTTCGCGCCGAGCGCGCGTTGGGGTACGCCCGACGACTTCCGCTTCCTTATCGACCATCTTCATCAGCGCGGGATTGGCGTGATTCTGGACTGGGTGCCGGCGCATTTTCCGACCGACTCGTTTGCGCTCGGGCGCTTCGATGGTACCGCGCTGTTCGAGCACCTCGATCCGCGCAAGGGTCACCATCCTGAATGGGACACCTACATCTTCAATTTCGGCCGCAACGAGGTGCGAAATTTCCTGACCGCCAGCGCGCTGCATTGGCTGCGCGACTTCCATGCCGACGGACTGCGGGTCGATGCGGTCGCTTCGATGCTTTACCTGGACTATGCGCGCCGTGAGGGCGAGTGGCTGCCCAATGTCTACGGCGGACGCGAAAACCTCGAGGCCGCTACCTTCATCAAGTCGCTAAACGAACTGACCTACGGGCGCGCGCCCGGGACGATGATGATCGCCGAGGAGTCAACCTCGTGGCCGGGCGTCAGCAAGCCCACCTACGTAGGCGGGCTCGGTTTCGGCTTCAAGTGGGATATGGGCTGGATGCACGACACGCTGAACTACTTCTCCAGGGATGCGATTTACCGCCGTTATCATCAGCGCGACGTGACCTTCGGCTTTCTCTATGCGTGGACCGAGAACTTCATTCTGCCGCTGTCGCATGACGAGGTGGTGCACGGCAAGGCCTCCCTGCTCTCGAAGATGCCGGGTGATCGCTGGCAGCAATTCGCCAACCTGCGCGCGCTCTATGGCTACATGTGGGCGCGGCCGGGTAAGAAGATGATCTTCATGGGCAACGAGTTCGGCCAATGGCGCGAGTGGAATCACGATGAAAGCCTGGACTGGCATCTGCTCCAGTACGACGAGCATCGGAAGCTCCGCGCCCTGGTCGGCGCTCTCAACCGGGTCTATCGGGCTGAGCCTGCGCTCTGGGAAGCGGACAACGACCCGGCCGGTTTCCATTTCATCGATGCCGATAATGCCGATGACAACGTGGTCGTCTTCATGCGCATACCGCGCAGCGGCGCACGACGCGTGATTTGCGTGTGCAACTTCGCGCCCGTGGTGCGTGCGGGTTATCGAGTTGGTGTGCCGGTCGCCGGCGGCTACAGCGAAATCCTCAATACTGACTCGGAGCTTTTCGGCGGAAGCAACGTCGGCAACAGCGGACGGGTCGAGGCCGAGCCGATTCCACGTCATGGATTCGATTATTCGCTCCGTTTGACCCTGCCGCCGCTAGCCGTGTTGTGGTTCGCGGTGCCCTGATCGCCGCGGGATCCGCCGGTGCGGGCGCGCGCGTTGCGCATGCATCCGGTATCTGTCACGTTTTTTGATGCGGACCCGTATGACGCGCTGCCCGATTTGCAAGAAACCCGCCGAACGCGGTCCAGCCAATCGGTTCCGGCCGTTCTGCTCCGAACGATGCCAAATGGTTGACCTGGGCACCTGGGCAGGCGAGGAATACCGGGTGCCCGGCGGCAAAATCGAAGATCGCGAGCATCCGGACGATCGGGCCAACGGCCGAAGAAAAATCCGCGACTCCGGGGAACAATGATCACGGTCGTAGACGTCACGCGACACAAACAACCCCAACTGCTCGCTGCCGGAGAGGGCTTCGATGCCCCCCAATAGCACGAGCGAGGGGCAAGCGACGCTCGCCGCGGCCAAGGCCCTGCTGCCGCAAATCCGCGCCGCCGCTGACGAAATCGAGCTCGGCCGGCGGCTCCCGATGACACTCGTGAACGCCATGCGCGAGGCCGGGATCTTTCGCATGGCGATGCCGCGCGCGTGGGGCGGACCGGAACTCGACGCGGTGACCCAGCTGCAAGTGCTCGAGGCGCTCGCCTATGCCGACGGCTCGGTCGGCTGGTGCGCCATGATCAATATCGACGGCGGTTATATGAGCGCCTTCCTCGATCAGGACGTCGCCCATGAAATGTTCGCCGATCTCGACGCGCCCACCGGCGCCAGCATCCTCTCGGTCGGCAAGGCCGAGCCGGTCGACGGTGGCTATCGGGTCAACGGGCGCTGGGCCTTTGTCAGCGGCTGCCAGCATTGCAAATGGATCGTCGTGACCTGCGCGGTCGAGGAGAACGGCTCGCCCAAAAGCCGGCCCGACGGCGGACCGGTGCTGATCCTGTGCTTCATCCCGGCGGCGGACGGTGAGATTCTCGATACCTGGCACACCACCGGATTGCGTGGCAGCGGCAGCCATGATTTCACCGCACGGGCAGCATTCGTGGCCACCGAGCGCACTTGCCCATTTCCAATGACCTCGCGTCGCAAAGGAGCGCTCTATGCCTTTCCGATGCTGTTTGGTTATAAGGTCGGGGCGATTCCAATCGGGATCGCGCGCGCCGCGATTGATCGCTTCGCCGAAGCCGCGCGCCGCAAAAACGTTACGATCGGCAATTTGACCGGCCGCAACCGCTTGCTGGCCGAAGAGGCTTACGTGCAGTCGTCAATCGGCCGCGCCGAGGCCTTGGTGGGCGCGGCGCGGAGCTATATTTACGAGCGGATGGAGGATATCTGGCGCACGCTGGAGGCCGGTCAGCGGCTCGCCATCGATCAGCGGGTGCGCTACCGGTTGGCGGTTATCAACGCGCATCAGGCCTGCCTCGAAGCGGTCGAGATGCTCTACAAGTCATACGGCGGCGCGGCGGTTTACGCCTCGGGACCGCTCGATCGCGCGCTGCGCGACCTCCAAACCATCAACCAGCATACGATCAACTCACTCAAGGTCTATGAAACCGCCGGACGCATGTTGCTCGGAATGGAACTGCGCGCTTCCGACATCCTGATATGAGCGGGGATGGCGACGGCGAGCCCGGCGGGGGCGGTGGTCAGGACGATCCGGCCAAGTCATCCGGCGCCGCGCGCATCCATTCGTCGGCGGTGATTGGCGGCGAGGTCCAACTCGCGCCGGGGGTCGAGATCGGACCGTTTTGCATGCTCGACGGGCGCATCCGAATCGGCGCGAACACCCGGCTCATAGGTCACGTGACGATCCTCGGCGACACCGAAATCGGCGCAGCCAATGTGCTCCATCCCAACGTCGTAATCGGCGACGAACCGCAGGATATTGCCTATACCGGCGGTCCGCGGCGCGTGCTTATCGGCAGCCACAACGTTTTCCGCGAGGGTGTAACGATCCATCGCGGCAGCGAGCATGGCGAAGTAACAATTGTCGGCGACGGCAACTTCTTCATGCAGAACTCGCACGCGGCGCACGATTGCCGAATCGGCAACGGCGCGATAATCGCCGGTGGCGCGTTGCTCGCGGGATGGGTCGAAGTGGGCGATCATGCGCTGGTTTCCGGCAACTGCGTGGTGCATCAGCACGTCCGCATCGGACGCTTCGCGATGATGCGTGGGTTGAGCCGCACCAGCCGCGACGTTCCGCCGTTCTGCATTATGGACCTGACGCACACCCTGCGCGGTATCAACGCGGTCGGGATGCGCCGGGCGGGTTTCGGCGCGCCTGCAATCCTGGCGTTGCGCCATGCGTTCAAAGCGCTATTCGGCGAGCGGCAGAATCTCAAGCTGGCGCTGGCCCGGCTGGAAGCGGCGGGCGCGATGAGCGCCGAAGTCAGCGAACTGGCCGAGTTTATCCGCCAGAGCCGCCGCGGCGTCGCCTTCGGGCCCCGCCAGGCCGGACCTGACTCAAGCGAAGACTAGCCGGAAACAAATTCGTGGTTTGTCAGGCTTGGGTCGGATAAGCTATCTAAGCTTGCGCAAACCTCGGTCATCATCCCAGCAGCGTCCGTCCGGACCGAATGCCCGCGCGAGGCTCGCCGCGCTAAGCATGTTCGTGATTGTTTTCGCGGCGCCGCAGCTTTTGTTCGCGTCGGTAGTCAGGATTCCACTCAAAATCGATTACCTGATGCTGACCGAGGCGCTACGTCAGCAGCTTTACCAGCATGGCGGTCAGGCACAATTGTGGAATGGCGACAACGCCTGCCAATACTTCTACACCGAGAATCCCTCCTTCGCGGCGCATCAGGGTGCCCTGCAACTCGATACCGACGGCACTCTCAGCCTCGGCATGCCGATGGGCGAGAAATGCCTCAGTCGTCTCGCGTGGTCGGGGATCGTCGAGAGCGACACCATACCTTATATCGCCGGACTGGCGCTCAAACTGCGCGTCACCGACGTTAATCTCTACGACCGCAGCCATCATAAGAGTCTGCTGGTCGGACGCGGGTTTGATCTGATCAAGAGCAATCTCATCCCGGCTCTCCAGACTTTTTCGTTCGATCTGAGCCCTGCGATCCACGAGCTCGCAGGGCTTGGACAGATGGCCGCGGCCCCCGCGGACGCGGCGCAGGTGCGCCAGGCGCTCGCCACGATGCGGCTCGATTCCGCTGTGATGGTCGAGGACAACGGGATTCATCTGACGCTGATTATCGACGTGCCGGCGTCGGCCGCGATGGTGCCGCTCGCCGCCTCGAGCGCGCCGCTCAAGCCGGAAGAGGTCGCGGCCTGGAACACCGCGCTCAATAATTGGGACGCGTTTCTGGTCTTCGCGGTCAAGCAGATTGGAGTGACTGTGCCCGATCCGCAGGTCCGGGCGGCGTTGTTCGAGATATTGATCGACAGCCGCGAGCGGTTGGTCGAAGCGCTCGAACAGCCGCAGCGCCTGGCCGGTCCAGACCCGGTGCGCGTGCTGTTTCTCGACGAGTGGACCCATCTGCACGACGTTGTCGAAGCAGCGGCAGCAGAGGGCAAGTTGGGCAATCGCGCACTGGAGTTCGTCTCGTTCATTTCGGCGGGAGACGCGCTGTTTGCACTGGATCAGGCGGCACCAGCCCTCGGGGTCCATATAACGGCCGACGATCTACGCCGCCTCGCGCGGATCATGGCGCCAAAAGCGTCCGGCGACCCGCTAGCCTACAGCTTCGCCGAGGATCCCCAGCTGCGGCAAATCTTCGGTGTCACTTCGCCGCTGGAAACGCCCGGAGAACTCGAGCCTGCCGGGCCGCCCCCAGAGAATCCAATGGGCGGAGCGAATCCCGGCCCGGCCGCGGCGGCCAGTTCGCCAGAGCAGTCCGGCGGCAGCCCCGCACCCACGGCCGCCGAATCGGGCAATGGTGCCTCATCCACACCGGCGGCGACACCCGCGCCTGCAACCGCTGCCCCCTCGGACAGCGCCGAGCCGCCTCCAAGCCCCGCTTCGAGCCCGTTGTCGATGTTGTCGAACGTGATCGCTCCCGCCGAAGCATACGGTGCTGAAGCAGTGCCCGGCTCACGGCAAAGCACTCAGCTTATCCTGGAACTGGGCCGCAAATTGCGCGACGTGGTAGTCAATCCGCAGAACGCCGATGCCTATCGGCAGGAGATCGAGCAGTTACTCAACCTTTCGGCCCGTCATCAAGTCGACGCTGGCCCACTCGACGGGCCCGCGCGTATCGCCTGGCCGCTGCTAATCAAGGCCGCGGCATGGCAGGAGAGCTGCTGGCG
>DATEGX010000061.1:0-2155 GCA_035279875.1 Binataceae bacterium (SeqCode) | reverse complement strand
CGCGCCGATAGGCCGGCGCCTTGAGCGCCAGCTCAAGGTTTGCGCCGCCGCGAATCACCTGGCCGCGTTTCGCGTCAGGCGAGAGCCGCTCAAACGCGTTCATCACGGAATCCGACGGAAAGGTGATCGCGCGGGCCTCGTGCAGCGCGGTTAGCGCATAGTGCGCAACCGTTTCCGGCACCAGATGAATACTCTGCACAAGGGGGATTTCGGCCTCATAACAGACCTCGAGCACCGCGGGAAAGCGATCGCGTAGGCCACCGTGGATGTTGAGCAGGACGGGACGCCATCGGCGGATGAAGTCCAGCAACTCATTCGCGCGAGACCGCGCAAACCAGCGCTCGGGATGACGCCACGAAGCCGGTTTCGCGCGCGGCAGATCGAGCAGGACTTGTTCAATCTGCTGATTCACGGAACGGGCCAATAGCGTGCCGCCAGCCGGATTCGAGACGATTGCGACCCGATGACCGGCGAGTGCAAATTCAGCCGCAAGTTCCTCTACGATCTGCGCGACGCCGCCCAACGCGCCGAACGATTCGCAGAGCAGCGCGATCCGCATCGGTGATTCGGTCACGGATGGTTACCGGAAAGCGTGCGCCGGTACACTTCGAGATAGTTCCTGGCCACTGTCGGCCAGCTAAAGCGGGTGTTTACCATTTCATGGCCCGCCCGGCCCATCCGTTCCCGCTCGGCGGGATTGTCGAGCAGTTTCCGTATCGCACTCGCGATCAGCTGCGGCGTGTTTTGTTCGACCAGCAGGCCAGTCTCGCCGTGCCGCACTATTTCCGGGGTACCGCCGCTATTGGTGCCGATAACCGGACGTGCGCAGGCCATCGACTCCAGAAAAGCCAGGCCGAGGCCCTCGGGCTTGTGACTCGGCATCGCAAACACGGTCGCGCCCTTGTAGAGCGGCCACAATTCGTTCCGTGGGCGCACGCCAAGCAGATGCACACGCCCGGAGAGGCCCAGCGACGAGACGATTTGCGCCAATTCCTCGCGGTCAGGACCATCGCCGGTGAGCAACAGGTCAAGCTCGGGATACTCGGCGGAGATTTGATTGAAAGCCTGCGCCAGCACATCCATCGCTTTGTGTTGCAGGTTGATTCTGGCAGCGCAGAAGAGATAAGGGCGGGAGCGGGCGAACACCGCCGCCCGTTCAGCGGCGGTGCAGTCGACCCCGTTCAGGATCACTTCACCATTAGCAGCCTGCGGCGCAATCGCTGCGAAGGACGCCCTGGTGGCGCTCGAGACAAAGGTCAGTGCGGCCGCACTGGCGATCGCGCGTTTCCCTTTCTCACCGCTTTCTCCCACGCCATCGCAATCCTGGTCCGCCGGGGACCGGCCTGCGGAGATTCTGCCGGCGAGATCATGCAGCGTAAGTACGACCGGAACTCCAGTGGCGCGACAGGCGGCGAACGCGGCCGGCATTCGTTCCCATAGTGGCCCCTGGAAATTCACTACGTCGGGACGCCATTCGCGCAGCAGTGCCAGGAATTCGCGTGCGCGCGTGGCACGCAGAATACCTAGCGGATAGCGCCAACTGAACGGCCGCTGGCGGGGAATCCTGAGCGCGAAATGTTCGGCGGTCGAGCGCGGCGTTCGGCTCCGTGACACGACCTGGTATGGAGTCGAAACCACCGCAACCTGATGATTCATCGCGGCGAATTCGGCGGCAAGATTGTCGACCACCTCGGCCACGCCGCCGATCGAGAGGTAGGACTCGCATAGCATCAGGATCCGCATAGCGCTCCGTCGTGACCGGCGGAGCGAGCCAGGCTCGTATGGCCGGAAACCCGCTCACGCCAAGGCGTGGAAGCCGAAAAGATCACTTGGCCGGATTCGCGGCTGGATGCTTGCCAGTGCGGCCGGAAAGCGAGCGCGCAAGGCCGAGCGGCAGAAACGTCTTGAGAAAGCGCAACTGGTTTCGAACGCGAAACGGATCGAGTTTCAACGCGGCGGCGAAGGCCTGGCGCGCGGCGGCGCGATCGCCTCGTCCAAGCGCCATCAACCCCAGATATCCGAGAATACTGCGCGACGCGCGCAGGCGGGCGTCGACCAGTCGCGACGGATCGATCCCGTAACGTTGACTGACCAAACGCGCGAAGGTTTTACGATCGACCCCCAGCGGCCTAACCTTGATAGGCCGCGGAAAGGA
>DATEGX010000060.1:0-11420 GCA_035279875.1 Binataceae bacterium (SeqCode) | reverse complement strand
CGAGAGTGGTTTCTCGACCGATCTGGGGGGAGTCGACAACGTCCTGCGCGCTATGAAGCGCCAGGAGAACGTCGAATTGACCAAGCTCGAAGGCGGGATCACGTTCCTCGCGACCACCGGCTCGTCCTGTCCCTTTATCGGGCTGTTTGGCACGGTCTGGGGTATTATGACGGCCTTTCTTGGGCTTTCGGCGGCTCATACGTCGAATATCCAGGCCGTGGCGCCAGGTATCGCCGAAGCCTTGATCACCACGGCGGTGGGACTCGTCGCGGCGATTCCAGCGCAAATGTTCTACAATTTCCTGACCACACGAGTGCGTGTGCTGGCCACTGAGATGGACAACTTTATCTCGGAATTCCTCAATATCGCCGAGCGTCATTTCCTTTCTTAGGTAGCCCCGGCAGTGGCATTCGAACCCGGACAGCGAGGTTCACTGGTATCGCAGATCAACGTCACGCCGCTGGTCGATGTGATGCTGGTGCTGCTGATCATCTTCATGGTCACGGCGCCGATTATTCAGCAGGGGGTGCAGGTGGCCTTGCCCCGGGTGAAGGCGGCGGCGCTGCCTGGCAAGGAAGAGCAATTCATCGTTTCGATTACCCGCGACAGCCAGCTCTATCTGAACGATGCCCGGATGTCGCAGGCGGACCTGACCGAAAAGCTGGCAGCGATTGGCCGCGAAAGGCCGGATCGCGAGGTTTTCGTGCGCGCGGATGACCAGGTGCCGTACGGCGTGGTAATTCGCACCATGGCGGCGATCAAAGCGGCCGGTATCGAGAACGTCGGGATGGTGACGGAGATGCCGGCGGCCGGGGCGGAGGAAGACGGGGGCGGGATGAAACGTGGCGGCACCCGTCATTAGGGGCGACGACAAGGCGTCGCGATGGGGTTACGTCGGCGCGATCCTGCTCTCGGCGTTGGGTCATGCGGCCTTCTTTTTCCTGATTCTGGTGGTTTTGCCTGGGTTTTTTTCATCGAAACCACCGCCACCCTCCTACACCGTGCAGGTCGTTGATTCGATTCCCGCCGGTGACCTCGGCACGCATCTGCCGCGACTCAGCCAGGATAACCATCGCCCTAAGCCGCCCAAACCGACCGTCCGGCGCGAAGAGCCCAAGCCGACACCTGCCGCGACCCCGGCGCCACCGGATAATGACAAAAACGCTATCGCGCTGAACAGCACCCATTCGCCGACCCCAACGCCGACGCCCACGCCTACCCCTCCGCCACCGGAGCCGACCGCCGCCCCAACTCCGAAGCCGAAGCGTCGCGAACGTCCCCGTCCGACACCGCAGCCAACACCCAAACGAATAGAGCATCGGCGCCCGCACGCCACACCGACCGCGCGGTCAGCGCGAGCTACCCCGAAACCAACGCCCGACTTGAAAGAGGAAATCGCCAAGCTGCACAACCGGTTGATGGCCGAGCATCTCGAAAAACTGCAACAGGCCAAGACCGATAAGAATGCCAAGGCGCCTCATAATGGTGGAGGGCCAGTGTTAGCCAGCACCGAGACCGAGGGCAAAGGTTACGGAGTCGGGAGCGGCACTGGCAGTGCAGGGATTCAACAGAGCGCGGAGTTTCTGCTCTACTATCAGGCAGTGCAGAAGAAGATAAAGGACGCCTGGAGTTTTGCCGGGAACAACCCAGATCTCACTGCTACGGTGACCTTTGGCATCAATCCCGACGGCAGTCTGGCCGCGGCGACGGTAACCGGCAGTTCGCGCGACCCGTCATTCGACGATTCGGTCGTGCGTGCGATTCGCCGTGCCGCACCATTCCCGCCACCGCCGGAGAAATACCGTGACCAATTCGCCGATGGCGTGCCGGCGATCTTCAAGCTGGGAACGTTAAAGGGCGACGACGATAGCGGCGGCTAGACGAAGGCCCCAGCGCCGCCCATTGGCCTCTTAATCCTGGACAATCGTGTTGAAACCACATGACTCACACATCTGGAACTGGCACTTCCTCTCGGGGCAGCAATCGCGCCAGCCGCGCCGCGGCCGGGCTTGGTCTCGCCGCTATTGCGATAATGCTGATAACCGCGCTCCCCGCGGCTACTCTCGCGCAGGGGCGCGGCGTTCCCTCGCGGCTTCCTCCTCTTCAGATTTCCGGCGCCGGGCAGGAATACCCAATCGCGGTTTCGGGATTCAAGAATCTCGCGGGCGACGATGATCACAAGGTCTCCGGGGTATTTGATGCGACACTGATCCGTGACCTCAAGCTCTCGAGCTTTTTCCACGTGATCGATCCGCACGCTTATATCGAGAATCCAGAGAGCTCGGGCTACGATGTCGGCAAGTTCAACTTCGCCGACTGGAGCTCGATCAACGCCGAGTTCCTGGTCAAAGGCGCTGTAAATCGACAAGGCGGCAAGGTCACCTTAGAGGCATTGCTATTCGACGTCGGCGAGCAGCGACGCATGATGGGCAGGCGCTTTACCGGCGAACCGCGCGAGGTCAGTGAGATGGCGCGGCGCTTCGCCGACGCGGTGCTGGAATCGATTACCGGCAAGAGAGGCCCCTTCGACACCAAACTCGCGTTCGTCTCGACCGCGGGCGGGCGCTTCAAAGAGGTTTATACCTCATGGCTCGACGGCGGGATGCTCTATCGGGTGACCGACAATCCCACCATCAACCTGTTTCCGAGCTTCGACCACTCCGGCCAGCACCTGCTCTACCTGTCTTACAAGACCATGAAACCCCAGCTCTACCTGGTCGACCTGAACGCCGGGCTGGAGACTCGCATCGCGCCGGCGCTCGGCATGGCGGTCGGTGGGACACTTGCGCCCGACGGCCGGATCGTCGCGGCGTTTTCCCGCGGCGGACGGACCAATCTGTATCTGCTCGATCATTCTGGCGCTGAAATCCAGGCCTTGACCGATAATGGCGCAATAAATGTCAGTCCCTCGGTATGCCCGAAAGGCGGTGAAATGGCCTTCACCTCGGACCGCTCGGGCAATCCGCAGATTTACATCATGAGCCTGGGCGGCGGCGCGGCCAGGCGAGTGACCTACCAGGGTGACTACAACAGCGCGCCGTCATTCTCGCCGGACTGCAAGAAGATCGCCTACGAAAATCGCTCGGGCGGCGCCTTCAACATTTTTGTCATCAACGCCGACGGGAGCGGCGTACGCCCGTTGACTTCCGCAGGTTCCAACGAATCGCCGGCATGGTCGCCCGATGGCCGCTATCTCGCCTTCAGTTCAACCCGCGAAGGCGGCTGGCGGATCTACCTGATGCGGGCGGCAGATGGCCAGGTCATTTCACCATTAACGGAAGGAGAAGGTAATGATACCAACCCATCATGGTCGTGGTGGCTCGGCGGGTGAGACAGGTCGGATAGCGCGCATTGCCGGCCTTGCCGCACTGATTGTGACGCTGGCACTTTTCGGTTGCTCATCGAAGAAGACGCCGGGTCCGGGTGAGGGCGGCGCCGGAGGGAACCAAGGCGGTATCGGCTCGCAAGGCATGGGTGCCGGCGGCGGAAATTCGCTTGAGAAATATCAGAAAGGCCAGCTTGGCGGCGAGCAGGGGCCGCTCGGCGATATTCATTTCGACTACAACGACTTTACCGTGCGTCAGCAGGATGGCGATATTCTGCACTCCAACGCTGACTGGTTGCAGAAGAATCCGAACGCTCACGTCCAGATCGAAGGCCATTGCGACGACCGCGGATCAGAGGAATACAATATTGCGCTCGGCGCCAAACGTGCCCAGGCTGCCAGAGATTACCTGGTGACGCTGGGCATTTCCGCCGATCGGATGTCAACGATTAGCTATGGCAAGGAGTTGCCGCTTTGCACCGACGAAACCGACGATTGCTGGGCGCAGAATCGCCGAGACCATTTCGCGATTGCCGAATGAGGTCGCGATCCAGTGGCGCATGGTTGCCGGCGATGCTCGCTGTGAGCGCATGCGCCGTGCTGATCCTGGTGGGTTGTGCTCCGCAAGGCGACAACAGTACGCAGGTTCAGTCCAACCAGTTCGCCTTGCGCGGGATGGTGGCCAACGACCAGCAGCAGATCGATGCTCTTCAGGAAAAACTCTCGCGGCTGAACGATCGCGTCGCAGAACTGGAGCATAGTTCGTCCCAGGGTCCGCCTGGCAACGGCAAGCTCGCCTCGCTGGAGCAGCGCGTCAGCAAGCTCGAGTCGGCGGCGAGCGCCGCGCCGCAGGCGACTCCGGGCAGCGCACCGTCGCCGCAGGCATCAGCATCGCCGGCGGGCCCGAACGAACCCGAAGCATCAGGTGGCGGGACCGACGATACGGCCGAAGCCTCCACCGGCGGCGACACGTCAGCGACTCCGGCGGTGCCGGAGAGCACCCCCGCCCCGGCCATTCCAGCGGAGAATTCACCGTCGTGGCGCGCGATGATGGATCAGGAGCTGGCCAGTTCGCCCTCCGATCCGGGCGCCAAGCTCTACCACGCGGGCCTGGTTAACCTCAAAGCGGGCAAGTATGCGGTCGCGATGGGCCAGTTCGAGGCCTTGCAACGCCGCTATCCCAAATCGAGCTTGAGCGAGCCGGCGGAGTTCTTCGCCGCCAATGCGCTCTATGAACTCGGCAAGTACGATCAGTCGATCCTGCAATTTAACGATCAGACCATGCGTTTTCCCAGAGGGCGTTTTGCCAGCGCCGCCTTGCTGCGCGAGGCCGAAGCGTTCATGAAGATCAATGATCGGATTGACGCCCGGCTGACGCTGCAAAAGCTGCTCGGCGACCATCCCGACGCACCCGAGGCGCCGATGGCCCGTTCGATGATGCAGACGCTTACATCCTAGGAAAGAATCATCATGGCTCTCCATAATCAGGCCAGTACGCATATGGCGCAGTTGGGAACACCGTGCGAGCATGAGGCCCGATGGAGATAATTCGCGACCTCGCAACGCTCGGCCCTCATCCATTTCCGGTGGTGGCGCTCGGCAATTTCGACGGCGTTCATGTTGGACACCAGGCCATTCTCAAGGCCGCGATCGCGCGGGCGCGCGCGGCCGGCGGCACCGCTTTCGCCCTCACCTTCGATCCGCTCCCGGCCAAGGTCCTGAAGCCCGAGCTTGCTCCGCAGTTGATACTGACGGCCGAGGACAAGCTCGATTTGCTGCGCAACTCGGGCCTCGACGGCGTTATCGTGCTGAATTTCTCGCACGAACTCAGCTTATTGGAGCCGGATGAATTCGTACGCGATTACTTGCGCGGCAGAATCGGCGTGCGTGCGGTTGTAGTCGGGCACAACGTCAGCTTCGGCCATGCCCGCGCCGGCAGCGCAAAGGTAATGAGCGATTTGGGACGCGCGTTGGGCTTCAGCACCGAGGTGGTCGGCCCGGTCGAGGCCGGCGGAATTGAGGTAAGTTCGACCCGCGTCCGCGAGGCGATTACAACCGGTGATATGAAGACCGCGGCGTTGCTGCTCAGCCGTCCGCATTTTATTCGCGGACCGGTGGTGCACGGACGTGAGCGGGGCCGGACGATCGGATTCCCGACCGCGAATATCCAAAGCCGTACCGAATGCCTGCCTCCCGATGGCGTCTACGCGACCAGGCTGGTGCTCGATGATGGCGCCTATCCGTCGATCAGCAACATCGGGATGCGGCCGACTTTTGCCGAACCCGAGCGAACGATCGAGGCCCACATCTTCGACTTCAACCGAGACATTTACGATCGCGAGGTGAAGTTGGAGATCATCGAGCGCATCCGGCCGGAGCGCAAGTTCGAGTCCGCCCAGGCGCTGGGCGCGCAAATCGCCTCCGACCTCAAACGGGCGAAGGAGATTCTTGCGGCGTAAGCCCGGCGGGCGAACGTCCATGGAAACATGGCAATGTCAGGCGCCGAGCGGCCTCGCGTAAGTCTGCTGTTCCCCGACCAGTACGCGGAGGCCGCGGAGGTTCTGGGCCGGGCTTTCGTCGATGACCCGCTGCTCAAGGCGATTATTCCGCCAACCCAGGATTCGAGCGAGCGGTCGCGGCGTATGGGGCTTCTCTTCAGTGTCGCCCTGCGGCTGCATCGCGGCGATGGCCAGCCGGTCTGGGGGGTAATTCAGGACGGCAGGGTCGCCGCGGCGTCAGTGGTGGAGCATCAGGCCCATCCGCCGTCTACCGCGGCGGCGATCCTGCACGGCTTACCGACGATGCCACGGCTGGCGCAGGCGGTCGGCTGGAGCGGGATCGCGCGGACCATCTCGGTGATCGACACGTTGGCGCGCAACCGTCCGCCCGAGCCACATCTCTACTTGAACATCCTGGGAGTCGAGCCTGCGCTCCAGCGGCGTCATTTTGGCGTCGCGCTTCTGGATTACCTGCGCGAGCAAGCGGCGCTGAGAGGCAATTTCTCCGGGGTCTATCTTGAAACCGCGACTGAAGCCAACGTGGCGTATTACAGTCATGTCGGCTATCGCGTACTGAACGAAATCTACCCCTTGGGCGTGCGGGTGTGGCGTATGCTGCAGCCGCGCCTCGCCTGAGCACTGCGGCGGCATTCTGCCCCGCGCCCGCCCAACGTAAACTTCCGCCGAGAACTAGCCCAATCGCGCGGCCGGCTCGACGCATTCGCGCCCGATGCGGTCGAGTTCCAGCCGGAGCTGCGATTCGTCGGGAGGGAGCGGACTCACCAGCACGAGCTCCTGCACCCCCGCCTCGCGGTAGCGCGCAAGATCGTCGCCCGTAATGTTGCGCTGGTAGGGTGAGACGATGACGTCGACGTCGGCGAGCCGGCGGCCACGCTCCTGGAGCAGAGCGGAGAGCCGTTTGATTTTGGCGGCCGCATCTTCAGGACTCAAATTGAAGCCGAACCATCCAGTGCCGTAATCGGCCACGCGGCGCAATGCGGGAGCGCTTTCGCCGCCGAAGATGATCGGAACGCGCGCGCCCTGCGGCGGTTTGGGAAAGCTCCGCACCTCGCGGAACTTGACGAATTCGCCCTCGTGCGAGGATTGCGGCTCACCCCACAGCTTGCGCATCACATCGATATATTCGCGGGTGCGCTGGGCCCGCCGCTCGAAGGAAATTCCCAGCGCGCCGAACTCTTCCGACGACCATCCGATGCCGACACCCAGCGCGAAACGGCCGCCACTCAGGACGTCAAGGGTCGCGATCACTTTGGCCAGGACCAGCGGATTGTGCTCGGGCACCAGGCAGATCCCAGTGGCCAGGCGGATACGCTGCGAGGCGGCGGCAGCAAAGCTCAGCGCGACGAACGGGTCCATCCAGTCGATCGTGCTGGGCGCGGCGAAGGCGCCGTCGTCCGAATACGGATACTTGGACTCGGTATAGCGGTCGAACAACACCACGTGTTCGGGCGCCCACAGCGTGCCGAATCCGAGCGCGTCGCAATGTTCCGCGATAGTCCGAATGGTCGCGGGCCGAGCGCCAATGCCAAAGCCTATCGTAAGCAGTCCGATTTTCATGGTTGGAGATCCTCCCTTCGCGCCGTCCGCAGAAGCCCACGGAGTTCGTTAGCCGTGGTTCAAGGCTTTACAAACTTGAGCACGAAACGGTCCTGCATGTGGTTCATCTTCCAGAAGGGCTCCGTCCGCGGGTCATTCGGATTGCGCAGGATATCGGAGTCGGCGGCCAGCCGGAAACCGGCCTTCTCGATCTCGTTCACTTCGAAATTCTCGTCGATGCGATGGAGCGTATTGGCGTCGCCGGCGCCGCTGCCCGGTTTGGCGCTGTTGTCGACGATTCCATAGATGCCGCCCGGCTTGAGCGCCTTCATTACCGCACCGTTGATCTTGTCGCGATCGAAACCGCGCCCGACCATGTCGTGGTAATTCATGTCGATGATCACGGCATCGAGCGAACCGGCCGGCACCGGCAGCAGGTCGGAGGCGTCGAAGGCCTTGGTCACCTCGACCACGTTATCCATCCCAGGTTCCTTGGTACGTGCCTGCCAGGCGGTTTCGGCCTTCTTGAATTTGGCCGGAAATTCCATGTTTTGCGAATAGACCTTGCCGTTCGGCCCGACCGTGCGCGCGAGCAGTTCGGTGGTGTAGCCGCCGCCGGCCCATAAGTCGGCCACTTGCATTCCAGGCTTGATGCCGAAGAACACCATCAACTGCTCGGGCTTGCGCGAAGCATCGAGCTTGCGGTCGGCCTCCGGACGAGCAGGGGAGTTGACCGCGTCGACGATGTACTTCGGGATTTTCGCCTGAGGTGCGGCGCTCTCGTGGGAGACCGCGCTGTCAGCGGCAACGGAGTGCCCTGCAATTAAAGCCAGGGCAAAGACGATGCTGGGGGTGATTAAGAAGAGGCGGCGTCTCAAGTTGTTTCCTCCGGAAGCTTGGATGAGCGGAAGCGGGCAGAATCCTCCAAACAGAACACCAATTGAACCCGCGCGGTTCCCGCCGAGGCGAGTCCCTACGACTTCCTGCCCGTTTGGGAACGCCCGCGGTTCATTACCGCCTCGCGCCGCGCCTCCATATCGTCGAGCCTGGAAGCACTGTTGAAGGCGCGAAAGAAGTCCTGCTCAATCCGCAGCCCGTCGTCCAATGAAACGCGCGATGTCCGGTCGTAAAGCTTCTTCATTTGTTGCACGACAGGTTGGTTCGCGCCCTGGATCTGATGCGCCAGTTCTCGCGCCGTGGCCATGAGTTGGTCCCTCGGCACCACCCGGTTGACCAGCCCCATGCGTTCGGCCGCTTCGGCGTCGAGGTAATTGCCCGTGAAGGAAAGTTCACGCGCCTTGCGGATTCCGACCGCGCGCGGCAGCCGCGCCGACATCCCGCCACCCGGCATCACGCCGACGCGCGCATGAGTGTCGGCGAACTGCGCCTCTTGAGCCGCAACGATCAGATCGCAGGCCAGCGCCAATTCGAAACCGCCGGTGACCGCGAAGCCGTTAACCGCGGCAATCACCGGCACTTCGAGGTCTTCGATTACGGTGACGAAGGTAGCGTTGCCTTCATCGCGAATCGGTCCGGACCCGAGTTCACGCAAGTCAAGGCCGGCGCAGAAAGCGCGGCCGGCGCCGGTGATTATAACTACTAACGTTTCGGGGTCGCCGCGCAGTTCCTGCATCGTACGGCAGAAGGCGCCGCGCAATTCCCGGTTGAGTGCGTTGAGTTTTTCGGGACGGTTGAGAGTGACGGTGGAAATGCCACCGTCTTTGTTGAGCAGCACGACCGGTTCGCTCATTGAAACCTCTGCGCGAAACTACCATAGGGGCGGAGACGGTGGCAAAACGTTGCACGAGCCAGAACGCTCCTGAGAGCTGACGCTCAATTCTACCAGACCCCGTTGGAGCGTGGAAAAAATCGCGTACGCGACGACTACCTCCGCTATGATCAAACCGAGATGCCTTCTGGTCGCCATCGCCGGTTGCGACTGCGCGCGGCTTCGTGTCGTGGTTTTGTCGTCGCGGCGGCCCTCATCCTGACGCTCTTAACGGCTTCGCGAGTGCTTGCAGTTGGGATTAACGCGCTTGACCCGTCGCGCGTCTATCGCATCGATTCGATAAAATTCAGCGGCAATCAGAATTTTTCTGATAGCGAGCTGCAGTCCGCGCTTTCCCTTAAGACCCGCCCGTTCTACGCAATCTGGCAAAAGCGCCCGGCGTTCGACTCTATGACGCTCAATAGTGATTTAGACCAGCTTAGGCTCTTCTATGAAGCGCATGGATACTATGACGCTCACGTCAGTTGCGATTTGGAACTTCATGGTGACCTGGTTACCCCGCACATCACGATAAACGAGGGGCCGCCAATCAAGGTCGACACGGTTTCGGTTGAAGTCGTCAAACCGGGGCCAGCGCCGCGTACGTTGGAGCCCGGACTCAGCCTGCCACTCAAGTCTGGCAAAGTTTTTAACCAAGCGGATTATCAAGCCAGCGAGCAAAAGCTGCTCCAGGTCTACCGACAAAACGGCTTCGCACATCCCGAGGTCGATCGTCATGCGGTCGTCAAGACCGGGCCCCGTCTTGCCAAGACATGGTACCGAGTCGTACCGCACGGACGCGGCGTCTTCGGCCGCACGAGTGTCATCGGCACCCATAACGTCAATCCACGTATCGTCCTGCGCGAGTTGGCCTACCAGGCAGGCCAGCCCTTCGATATTCGCAAGATCGAGCAGTCGCGCGTCAATATCTTGAATCTGAACCTCTTTAGCGCGGTCGAATTCGCGACGCCCGAAGATCGCCACAATCCACATGTAGTGCCGATTACAGTTACCGTGCAGGAGAAAGCGCGGCGCAGCCTCACTCTCGCCCTTGGTTACAACACGGAAACTCTGCTTAACGCCCAACTAGGATGGAACAACTACAACTTTCTTGGCGACGGGCGCCAGCTACTGATTACCGGGACCTATTCGCAGATCGTCACTGCGCTCGACCTGAAGCTCATTCAGCCGCATTTCTTTTCGCGCAACTCGCGTTTGATTTTAGAAGCCTCACAGGCCCAGGACTCGTACCAGACTTACCTGCTCAATGCCTCGCGATTCGACCCGCACATCGACTATATCTTTACCCCGGCGTTGACTGCCTCACTCGGCTATCGACTCGAATACCTCAAGTTTAACCAGGTGAATCCCACGACGAGTCGGGCAATCGGCGGCTTTCGCCGCGACGGTATCCTTTCCGGTCCTGATGCCAGCGTGATTTTCAACAACACCTCGGACCTCCTCGACCCACAAAGCGGTGAAATACTGTCCCTCGGAAGCAACTTCAGTGACCATGGGCTTGGCGCCGATTATCGCTATTGGCGGGTCCAGGGCGAGGCCCGCAAATATCAACCGCTTGGCGAGAAAACTATTCTGGCGACGCGCCTCAAGCTTGGCCTCGAGGACACTCTCAACGGCAAAATCGATGACGTTCCACTCTCCGAACGCTTTTATTCGGGTGGTGAGGGCAGCGTGCGGGGCTACGGTCTGCGCCGGATCGGTCCGCTCAGCCTAAGCAACGATCCGCTGGGCGGTCTCAGCCTGGTCGAAGGCTCGATCGAGCTGCGTCATCCGCTGGTATGGAAGCTCTCTGGCGCCATCTTCTTCGACTGCGGGCAGGTTTCGATCCATAGCTTCGACATACCAGTTGACGCGCTCCAATGCGGTTATGGACCAGCGGTGAGCCTCAATACTCCGGTAGGACCGGCGCGCGTGGACATTGGTTTTCCCACCAAAACGCCACGCGGTGACGCAAATTACCAGTTCTATTTCAGTATAGGACAGTTTTTTTAGCTCACCGAATAGCCATCGAGAGTCTACATCGACCAACGAATGATGCGACTTGCTCTGCGATATCTGGTTCGCGCATTGATCGGGCTGCTTGCGCTATTCGTCGTGATTCTCGCGGGACTGACTATCTACATTCGCACGGCCGCCTTCAACAATTTACTTGAGCGAATGGTGAACGAGTCGCTCCACGGCCGCTTTCGCGGCGAGCTTACAATCGGGGCAGTGGGGGCTTCGCGAATCGGCCGTATCGATCTGCACGACA
>DATEGX010000059.1:0-11172 GCA_035279875.1 Binataceae bacterium (SeqCode) | reverse complement strand
CGCGATCGCGCTGGCGCGTATAATTGCCGAGGCTCGGGGGCTGGACTTCCAATCAAACGCTGTCTTTGGTCGAGAGGGCATCACCGGCATCCGCCCTCAACCGCAGGTCGCCGTTATGGGGCTAAGAGCCGGCGACGCGGTCGGCGACCATACGGTAATATTTGGCGGTCAAGGCGAGCGTCTTGAGCTAATCCATCGCGCACAAAGCCGAGATTCCCTGGCTCGCGGCGCACTCCGTGCGGCGGCATGGCTTGAGCATCAGAAGCCCGGCCTTTATTCCATGCGCGATGTGCTCGGCCTTTAATCCAGCTAGGATCTAGCCCACATGGCGTGGGTGCGAAACCTCCCGGGGCTGAGTCTCATCGCGTAACCCTTCCCATCGCTCGATAATCCGCGGCACGATTCGCGGATGACCGTGCTCGAAGTAGGCGATAATAGCCGCCAATGCGACGACGTTGCCGCCGATTATGTTCCACCAGCCGATTTCGACCAGCGCCGTATGATCAAGGAATGTCACGAACGCAACAAAACATAGTTCGAACCAGACAAACAAAATCAACTCGCCCAAAGCCAGGACCGGTTCGTACTCCGACGCGACCATCAAAATTGACGACGCGATCCCGAACATGATGAAGGCAAAGAAGTGCAGCGCCGTATAGCCAAGCACCAGCGCCGCCGTCACCGCAAAGCCGGTGGGCTGAGCCATTCCGCTGAAAACAATCGCCCCGAGCATCGCCGGGGTATGGAACGGGGAACCCGTCGCGAAGTCATAGATCAGGAACCAAGCCGCAACGATTACGCCCCCGATTATCCCCGAGACTATGCCTTCGCGTACCACGCTGGTCCATCGGCCCATTAGATTTCGCGCAAGGATCGGCTGAAACCAGAAGAAAACCGCAAGCATTCCAGCGGTAGCCATCAGATTGCCCAGGATGATTTTCCACCAGGGCATTGCCGCTGCGGCTGCCGGGCCGGCCAGCATCACCAGGGCGATAAAAAACACCTCGAATGCGATCGTAAAGAGCAGCAGCGTGCCAAACAGCTCCGGATGACGGTCGGACGCCTCGATCAGCAATGCGCCGATCGCCCCAAGCAGCGCAAAAACGGCGAAATGCGCAACCGTATATTCGGCGACCAGCGTCCATGCGGTTCCGGTCAGCGCAACCGGCGTGCGACTACCGTGCAGCAGGGCCGCCGCGAGCAACGCCGGCGTTTGCAGCGGATGGCCGCTTACTGCGTCGAAAATGAAGAACCAGACTGCGATTATCAAGCCACCGATCAGCCCGGCGACAACCCCGTGAGCGATGATGCGTAACCTGGATTGATGCATGGCAATCCTCCGTTAGTTGCGCGATGGATATCGAATTGTCGGATAGGAAAGCTGAGGAGATTTGCGCCTGATCCGGCCTCAAATGGCGCAAATTGCGCCGTCTGAGGGTCGCCTATCCATTAGCGCTGCACTCTTATGAGATAAGCCTTTCGCGAATCTGTCGCAAGTGCAACTCATAAGATTAGCTGCATCATTCAGCTTGACCTACTAATGCAATTTCGAGCGAAACTCGGCACCGGATGCCGGTTAATTCGCCCCGAACTACAAGAGGGTTACATCGAATCGAGGATAGGCACCGAAGAGACGTCGCAACTAGCGAGAATTTCGCTCAAGCTCGAATGGTAAAGCTGGATTCGGCGACTCCCGAGCCTGAACTGCCGATGCTGCGAAGCTCGCGCCGGTCTTTTCAAGCGGGTCCAACCAGGTTCCTCAAGATTATAGTCGGTGCACCTTCAGGCCCGGTATTTTAGGAAAGCTTCGTTCATCGCGTGTAGCGATTGCGTAATCTTTTGCGATTGCGGTCGCCCCGATCATCAGATCACGTTCTCCGATCGCAACGCCGCGCCTCGCCAGGTCAGCCCAAAGCGAGGCGTGGACCCGAGCCACGATGAGATCGAAGGCGATCACGGGAAGCCGCGCCATCAAGCCTTCGACGAAGGCCTGCCGCCGATGCCGTTGTGTAGCCGTCCTCGCGCGATGAACGCCATGCAGCAGTTCCGAGGCGGTCACCGCTGATATGGCGACATTCTCTTCTGAAAAAACGGGGGCGATGTCGTCGAAACTTAGTTGTCCCCGTTCGGCCGCGATCAACACGCTCGAGTCGATCAGCGCTGCCATCCCGACTCTGCCACCGTGGGTTGTTTCGTGATCAACTCTTCGACGATTCTGAGGTAGTCCTCATCCGGCTTGGGCAGGGAGTGCAGAAGCCTCGCCAGTTCGGCACCGGTAAAGCTTGGCGGCCCGGCGGGCAGGATCTCGCAGATAGGCTTCCCGCCTCGTTCGACCACAAAAGTCTCGCCGCGATAGCGGACCCGATTCATGAGCTCGGAGAAGCTCCGTGCCGCTTCCGTCGCTGAAATGCGTGATTTCATAAATTCAGATTTTATGCAGTCTAGCAGAGACCGAATCCAGCGATAAGGCGGAAACTGTCAATTCACCCAGAATCACAAGAGGGTTACATCGAACCGAAGATAGGCACCGGAGGCACGTGCAATTGGCAGGAATGTCGCCTAAGCGCGAAAGGTAAAAGCCGAGAAAGGGTCAAACCAAAGAGGACACCACGGCCGCCAACGGCGCTCGAGGCCGTTAAATCGTCCACCGGCACTCAGGCTGGGATGAACGGAAAGCGCCGGAATTGCCAGCATGGCAAATTCCGGCGCGAATCCATCGACGAACGTATGCCGTTCGGCCCTATGCCGCCGTGAACCGGAACGAATCGTCCTTCTTCGTGATCTTGCCCGCTGACGGGGTCGCGAAGTGGGTCCCGAACACCGTAATGCCGGTGTCGGCGTAGCGCTCGCAGAAGGCCCGCCGGGTTTTCTTGGCCTGCGGACCGTCGACGTCGAAATTGTCGTCCCATTCAGGGTAACGGCATTGAATCGGGTGATGCATCAGGTCGCCGGTGATAACCGCGTCCTGCCCCTTCGACGAAATCCGCACTGCGAAATGGCCCGGCGTATGGCCGGGAGTCGATTCGAGCCAGATCTCGTCGGTTATCTTGCGCTTGTCATCGACCAGCTCGACCCGGCCCTCGGCCATCACCGGCCGCACCGAATCATCGATGGGGGCTTTGAAGAATTCGTCGCCCTGGCGTGAGAAGAAGTCCCATTCGGTGCCGCCGATCAGGTACTTTGCGTTGGGAAAGGTCGCCACCCACTTGCCGTTCTGGAACATCGTATTCCAGCCGACGTGGTCGATATGCAGATGGGTGCAAATCACATTGTCGATCGTTTCGCGCGCGTAGCCGAGCTTCTGCAGGTCCTGCAGGAAGGGCAGTTGCAGCTTGTTCCATTCCGGGTTCGAGCGAACCTTGTCGTTGCCGATACAGGTATCGATTACGATGCGCTTGCCCTGGGATTCGAGCACCAGCGCATGGATGCTGAGCTTGAGCCGGCCGTCCTCAGCGGAGAAAGCCGGCAGCAGCCAATCGCGCTCCTTTTTGACGTTCTCGGCCGTGGCGTTAGGCAACAGCATACCGCCGTCCCATACCGCTTCGGACTCGATCACCCGGCTAATCTTGACGTCACCGATTTTCCATTGGCTCATGCCCTGCGCTCCTTGGATGTTGAGTTGCGAGGCGCCCGCGGCGATCGTGGATAGCTGCGCGAGCGCACCCCGCTTATAGCCGTGCCGCCTGAAGCGGGCAACAGCATCCAACGCCCAACCCTTTGCCGCTCGCGACCGCCGATGCAATTGCGGTAAATTCGAACCTCGAAAATCCAGGCTTGAAGGCACGGGAAAAGGAACGCGCGATGCTGCATACACCGATCTGTGATTATTTCGGAATCAAGTACCCGATCGTGCTGGCTGGGATGGGCGGCGTCGCGATGCACAGGCTGGTGGCCGCGGTTTCGAACGCCGGCGGCCTTGGCGTAATCGGCGCGGCAGCGCTCTCGCCGCGCGGACTACGCGAGGAAATCCGCAAGACTCGCGAACTGACGGACAAGCCCTTCGCGGTCGACCTGCTGGCGCCGATTCCGGACATGATGCGCCCCTTTATGCCGGTCATGATCGAGGAAAAGGTGCGCATCTTCGTCGCCGGACTGGCGGTGCCGGCGGAGTTTATCCAGAGCATGAAAGAGCACGGGATGAAGATCGTCGTGATGTGCGGCAAGGTCCGCCACGGGATCAAGTCACAGGAGGCGGGCGCCGACGTCGTGGTCGCGCAGGGCACCGAGGCAGGCGGCCATACCGGCGAAATCGGCACGCTGGCGCTGCTGCCTCAAATGCTCGACGCGGTGAAATTGCCAGTGCTGGCGGCAGGCGGGATTGCCGACGGGCGGCAGGTCGCCGCGGCGCTGACGCTTGGGGCGCAGGCCGTGGTTATCGGCACCCGGTTTATCGCGACGCCCGAGGCCCAGGCGGCTTCCGCCTATCGCGAGTCGATCGTCAAGGCGCGCGAGGATACCACCCTTCGCACCCGCGCCTACACCGGCAAGACCTGCCGGGTGATTCGCAACGACTACGTCATGGAATGGGAGCGGCAGCCCGAGAAAATCAAGCCGTTCCCCGAACAGTCGGTGATTTCGCAGCAAAACGGTGTGATGGACTACGCGGGGATTCATGCCGACGCCGACCCGAGCCGCACCTTCATGCCGGCCGGCCAGGGCGCGGGGCTGATTCATCAGATCAAGCCCGCGGCCGAGGTGTTCGCCGACCTGCTGCGCGAGACTGAAGCGGCGCTGACGCGCGCGCAGGGATTGCTGGCCCATGGCTTCAGTCAGCAACATCCGGCGGCGCGTTAGGAGCGCCCGCGGATAAACGGTCTTCGTCAGCGGTCAAAGTGACAGAGGAACTGTCGAGGGTGTGTGGACGACAGGGGGCGTTAGACGCCGGTAGGCGAGGAACCAGAGTGTCATCAAGATGGTGCCGGCGCCGACCGAAAACGGATACGCGAGGCCCGGCGAGGTCATTACCAGCGGCAGCAACGCGATCGCAAAGGCGGGGGGAATATGCAGGTCGAAGATCCGCAGCACGATGACGCCCCACGCCACGCTCGCCCCGGCGGCTAGCGGGCTGACGCCGAAGAGGCGCCACGAGATCAGGCCCCCGGCGCCCGTCAGGAAACATACGAGAGGCAACCACAGCGGTTTGCGCACCCATGGGCAGACCCGCGGATGCGCCAGCATCTCGAATCCGATAACCACCAGCGGCGGAAACAGGATGAAGCGCAGACCGGTGATCTCGACGAAGAAAACCGCGACCGCGACGAACAGCATCAGGGCGACGACCGGCCGATAACCGCCGGGCGGCTCCTCCGTCAGGTCCATCCGCGCCTGTTCGCCGATCAGCACCGGTGACTGTCCGTAGGCATGGCAGAAACGGCGCCATCCTTCAGAGACGGCCGCGAGCAAGACCGTGCCGAGGAGGATCCCAGGGGGATACATCCAACTGCGGACGCCGAGCACCAGCGGCAGCAGGCCAGCCGAGATCGCAGGCGCGATCGGCGAATGCAGCAACTCGATGATCGCGACGGCGCCGCCGACCGTCAGCAGCACCGAGAGGTAGCCGTACGGCAGGACGCGGGTGAAAAAGATGCCGACGACCGCGGTCAGCGCCGGCGTTATCACCAGCAGAACCGGCGAACGGGCCCAGGTGCCGCGGGGACGGGTAAAAACATCGTGCGACAGCGCGCCCAGTTCCGGAAAGAGCACGTAGATGGCGCCGCTGGCGATCGCGATTACCGCGATGATCGCGATGTAGATCAGCGTTATCAATTCCGCGCCAATTCGATAGCGAGGATCGAGCGGAAGCGTCGATCCGAAGCCGGTGGCACGGGGTTCAGCGGACGCAGTTGGCAGCGGTTTCTCGGGCATCCGACGCAGCGGCCTCGCGCGGAATTGTTGTGCAGCGAGTCGATGCGCGCAAGCAGGCGCGAGGTGCTGCGAACTATAACGGGCTGGGCGCTCGCTCGACGGTTCAGGAGCTATACAGGACTTCGGCGCTCGCGCTACAATTCAAGAGTTGCGTGATAAAACCGTTTTGAAGAAATCGCGGATTGTGAACGAAAATCGGGCTGCGCGAGGTAGTAGTAATCGAAGTCGTGCGAATGCCAATCTGTGCGGCTCCCGTGAGCCCAGTCATCGCAACCGTCGTCGAGGCCCCGGAGGTCTCGTGGCGATGGTGGAATCCGAGCGGGCTCGCACGCTAAGATGAGCGGCGAACTATGGACCCTGACGAGATCAAGCAAATGATCGAGCGTGGGCTGCCGGGCGCGCAAGTCGAAGTGCACGACACGACGGGCGGCGGTGACCATTTCGAGGCGATTGTCATAAGCGAGGCGTTCGAGGGCAAAGGGCTGGTCGAACGTCATCAGGCGGTATATTCGACCCTTGGCGACGCAATGCGCGAGCGCGTGCACGCGTTGTCGCTGAAAACCCTGACCCCGGCCCAGTATTCGAATCGGAGGTAACGAGCATGTCGGAGGCGATTTCGCGCATCCAGGCGGCGATTGCGGACAACCAAATCTGCATTTTCATGAAGGGAAACCGTAACTTCCCGATGTGCGGCTTCTCGGCCGCGACCGTGCAGGTATTCGAGCAACTCGGCGTGCCGTACGGCACGATCGACGTTCTGAGCGATCCGGAACTGCGCGAGGAGATCAAGGTCTACAGCAACTGGCCGACGATCCCGCAGGTCTATATCAACGGCAAATTCCTGGGCGGTTGCGATATCGTCCGCGAGTTGCACGAAAGCGGGGAACTGCAGGACCTGGTCAAATCCGCCTTAAGCGCGCCGGCCGCGCGCTGACCGGCGTTTGGCCGGCTTCACAAAGGGCGCGAGACGGCGCGGTCAGGCACCGCCGTTCGCGCCTTTTGCTTGACGGCGGCGGGTCAGGCTGCGCGACGCGATCGTGCGGCCTCGCTGCTGGTGCCGCGGCCGTTGAGGCTCAAGCGTCCGGGCCCGAGTGAGGCGACCACCAGCATCCCGCCCATCATCGATAGATTCTTCATGTACATGATTTGCTGAGTAAGCGCGGCCATCGCGTTGTGCTGCTGGACGGCGGCGGCATGGCCGGCGACGTGGAAGACCAGGGTCACCGGTATCAGCCACAGGAAGATAATCAGCGCTGCCGCCCGCGCACACAAACCTAACATCACGAGCAAACCGCATCCCAGTTCGACGGCGATACTTAGTAGCAGACCTGGGTAGACCAGGGCGCCGGGAATGCCGGCGTGCGCCATGTAGCCGGCGGTGCCGCTGAGATTCATTATTTTCCCGAATCCCGACAGCACGAAAATCAGCGCCAGCAGGATCCGGCCGACCAAAGCGCCGATGTCACGCAACCCCTCCATGTCAGGCCCTCCCCGCGCCGCGCTCGAGTTCTGCAGCGGCGCGTACTTAGCAGAAGCAAATCGATTAGAGACGCCTTGTCAACACCGTCAAGATAAAAGTGAGCGATCGTCCTGCAAGACCGGGATCGCACATGACTCGTGCCTAAGCACCGAAATCAAAGTTATAGAACCTGGCCGGATTCGAGCGCAGTAGCCGATCGCCAACTTCCGCCGGAAAGTTCATGAGCTTTTCGCGCAATTCGTTCAGCGCGCCCGGATAGAGACAATCGAAATGCGGATAGTCGGCGCCCCATAGTATATTTTCGCCGAGCCCATGGTCGACTACGTATTGTAAGGTCGTCTCATCGGCGTCATAGGCTATCCAGCATTGACGGCGAAAATAGTCAGAGGGTTTTTCCTTCATCCAGGGAACCAGCTTGCCCATTTTCTCATAGTGGCCATCGAGACGATCGAGCCAATAGAGAATCCATCCCGAGCCCGCCTCCAGGAACGACACTCGCAGCCGCGGATAACGCGCCAATACGCCGCCGCACACGATATCCATCGAGGCCATCTCCTGCTCCAGCGGATGGCAGATGACGTGGCTGAAAAACAGGTCACTGTTCGGATAGCGATCGCTGGCGACACTCGGCACCGTATCGATGGCAAAACTGCCATGCACCGAAATCGGCAGATTGAGATCCTGCGCGGTGCTCCAGAAACGATCGTAGGCCGGGTCATTCAGCCGCCGATGATTATACGGCGTCGGCCGAATCGTGATGCCGTGCAGGCCGAGGCGCGCTATCTGCTCGAGTTCCGCGGTCGCGCTCCCGACATCCTGCAAGGGCACCGTTCCAACCGCCAGTAGCCGATTCGGAGCGACTGCGCAAAAGTCCGCAACCCATCGGTTGTAGGCATTGCAGGTGACAGCCGCGACTTCGGGGTCCTGTATGCCGGCATAGAGCAGCCCGATGGTTGGGTAGAGTACGGTCGCTGCCAGTCCCTCGGTATCGAGCACTTCGAGCCGTGAGCGCGGCTCCTTCGCCCCGGCCGGAACCTCATCCCATCTGGTGCACAGAGTTTTTTCCAGATCAGTCAAACCGTTGGGCACCGAGGCCGCAGCGATTGGGAGTTCGTCGAACACCCGCCCCTCGACCTTCATGTAGGAGATACCGTCGCGCTCGACTACCTGCGGAACCAGTTCCCGGTACCTGGCGGCAACGTACTCGGTAGCGATTTCGTTTGGTTCGAGAAGATGCGAATCCGAATCCACGTAGACGGTCATGCACGGGCCTCCGGAACAAATCGTTGCGCTGCTGGGGTAGACGTCAGCTAAGCCCTCTTATGCTATCTTCCGCGCAATTTGCAACGACCCTGTCAGCGATCGGGTGCGAGGCCGAGACGCTTGAATGGGTCGCTGCCGCCACGTTATCGTGATGCCACTTCAATCGACAGGTTGCTTATGCCGCTTTGGAAACCGGATCAGAGTTTCTATCCGTCGCCGCGGATGGCAATGCAAGCGCCGCGCGAGCGTCTCGCCTACGTTGCCGCCTTCAATCCCGACGCCTCGAACGGGCGGCCCGACGCGATGTGCGTGCTCGACACCGATCCAGAATCGCCGAGCTACAGTCAGATTGTCGGCCGCGTCGAGATGCCGCACGCCGGCGACGAGTTGCATCATTTCGGCTGGAACGCATGCAGCGCCGCCCTGTGCCCCTATGCGCCGCATCCACATCTGGAGCGGCGTTATCTGGTGGTGCCGGGATTGCGCTCGTCTCGAATTTACATAATCGATACCAAACCTGATCCGCGCGGCCCGCATATCGTCAAGACCATCGAGTCCGAAGAATTGGCCGCGCGCACCGGCTACAGCCGTCCGCATACGATCCATTGCGGTCCGGACGCGATCTACGTGAGCGCGCTGGGTTCGCCGGATGGCGATGGCCCCGGCGGCATTTTCCTGCTCGATCATGAGAGCTTCGACGTACTCGGGCGTTGGGAAGTCGACCGCGGACCGCAGTACCTGGCGTACGATTTCTGGTGGCATCTAGGCTATGACGTCGCGGTTACCAGCGAATGGGGTACGCCGAAGATGGTCGAACACGGCGTGCAGCCCGATCTGCTGCTGGCGGGCAAGTACGGCCACGCGCTGCATCTGTGGGACCTGCGCAAACGGCGCCATCTGCAAACGCTCGATCTGGGGGCCGAATATCAGATGGCCCTCGAATTGCGGCCCGCACACGATCCGACGCGTGCTTACGGCTTCGCTGGCGTGGTCATTTCCACCAAAGATCTGTCTGCTTCGATCTGGCTATGGCATCGCAGCAACGGCAATTGGGCCGTGAAAAAAATCATCGATATTCCCGCCGAACCGGCCAACCCCGACCAACTGCCGCCGGCGTTGAAGCCATTCAACGCGGTACCTCCGCTTATAACCGACATCAATCTCAGCCTCGACGATCGCTTCCTCTACCTGGCGTGCTTCGGTACCGGGGATCTGCAGCAATGGGACGTCAGCGACCCCTTCAAGCCCAAGCTCTCCGGTAAAGTCCGCTTGGGCGGAATAGTTTCGCATGCGCCGCATCCGAAATCGGGACCGCTCAATGGCGGTTCACAGATGCTCGAGGTGAGTCGCGACGGCCGCCGCATCTACCTGAGCAATTCTCTCTACGGCTCCTGGGATACGCAATTCTATCCTGAAGGCGTGCGAGGCTGGGTGACCGTGGTCAATGCGAACCCCAGCGGCGGCCTCGAAGTCGACCCTCGCTTCTTCGTACCGTTTACTGGTGAGCGTGCGCACCAGGTTCGGCTCGAAAGCGGCGATTCGTCATCGGATTCGTATTGCTATCCGTGAGCGGTTTGTGGCCGTGGGTGGCCGTCGCCACGCTCGGCGCCTATCACGGTATTGATCCCTCCATGGGATGGTTGTTCGCGGTCGCGCTCGGACTGCAGGAACGCCGACGCTCAAAAGTGATTGTCGCGCTGTTTCCTATTGCTCTCGGCCATCTGGCTTCGGTTGGATTGATCGTCGCGTTGATTAGCGTCGCTATGATTCCAGCGCCAGGTGTATTTCGTCTGCTCGGTGCTGCGGCCCTGATCCTGTTCGGCCTCTTCCGGTTTTTCTGGCCCCGCGCGCATCCGCGATGGGTTGCGATGCGCGTGAACGCGAGCGAGCTCGCTCTGTGGTCCTTTCTGATGGCGACTGCCCACGGCGCCGGTTTGATGCTGCTCCCAATCCTTATCGATCTGCGCTCGGCCGCTATGACTCACAGACAAATGGCGGCAATGGCCGTACCGGCGCAAGCCGGGATTAGCGTGGGGCTCGCAGCCGCCGTCGTGCTGGTGCATACGGGTGCGATGCTGCTGGTGATGGGCTCAGCCGCCATCGCGGTCTACGAATGGATAGGGCTTAGAATCCTGCGCAGCGCCTGGATTAATCTCGATGCGATATGGGCGGGTGCGCTGGTCGCCGCCGGGGCGCTCTCGCTGGTGATCTAGGCGAGATTGGTACGGTCTGGCCTTTTGGGCCTCAACCGTTCTCGCAGCGCAACACATACGGTCTCGCGGTCGAGAGCAATCTATGCCGCGCAAACCTTTCCGCTTGGGAGGTTGAGCTACAACGCGACTCCGACCGGGGAGCAGCGGATGATCAGTGCAAAGGAATGGCGCTAACCTAAGGTTGCTCCGAAAGCTGATACCGCGTAAACACTTGAATTCATCGCGCGGAGAGGTGGCCGAGTGGTCGAAGGCACCAGATTGCTAATTCTGTACAGCCGGTTTTACCAGATCAGCTCACACCACAGAACCCTTATAAATCAAGGGTTTTTTGACTAAGAACATCACCTCAGA
>DATEGX010000058.1:0-3360 GCA_035279875.1 Binataceae bacterium (SeqCode) | reverse complement strand
ATGGTTGTCGCATTTTCAACAAATTTGACTCGTCGGGCAAATCACTGGCACAGTGACATCATCGCGAAAAGTTTGAAGCCCGCACCGGCGACGGCCGCGGGCTTTTTCATTGACAGCCTGTTAATCGCCCGATGCGCTCAGCCAAGATTGTCCTAGAGTAGGCGGAGAAGACCATTCGAGCTCAATTAGAGGTCATCATGAGTCGATCGGCCCTGCTTGGCCTAATGGCGCTGATCGGTCTTTGCGCCATCACGACCCCGTCTTTCTCAGAAGAAAAATGCATTCCCCGCGACGGCTTCTTGTTCGAATATGAAGAGGGCGAACAGTTTGCCGGATTATTCAGGATTCCTCTCAAGCTGGCCGATCGGCGCGACCCGGTAGCCGCGCGAAACTCATCTCCTGTTTGCGAATGCGTGGGCACAAGCGATCTCTGAAGCGATCTTCCCCAAGACCAGGGGCTTGTGCGGTGCCATCGTTCTCCCGGAGGGGTTCCCGGACCTACGCGCTTTCATGATAGTGCACAGGACAACCAGTCAAATCGATCGAGAGCGGGTGGTCTGCGCAAATGCGCTTTACGACCTTCTGAATGACTTTGATCCGGACGACGACCAGATCAAGCGCGCCGTGGAGTGGAGTACATGGCTCGAACACCCAAAACTTCCGGGTAACGGCGCGAAGGCTGTGGAGCCCCGGGACGATGCAGCGTATATCGCTCAGGCTGCACTACCGATCATCTACAAGAAGGGCTCCATCTTGCATGCGTTGGCATCGGTAGGAGTGGGAAAACCTACCCCAATTGATGCGCCGGATTTACGCAATTGGATTCGAGATCAGCGGATGCTCTCAAATCTGCTGCCGGAGGAGATACCGCATTGCTTGCCGCCGCATGCCGACCTGGCGTCCTCCTCTGACATTCCACAGGAGCGTCTGGAATCGGATATCCTCCCGCCCGGCGAGATCAGCGTGTCGCGAGCGGGTAGCGGGTCGCTTCCACCGGGGCCCTTGCACCATATGGTCATGGTCGGCGATCCGGTCGAGCCGCCGACGCTGGCGGCGCATTCCGAGATTTACGTTAAGTATTGCGGGCGGGAACACACGTTCTCGATCGCAGGAGACTCTTCGCGTCCGGTCTCCATCACCCTCAAACCGCAATGCGAGCCGATGGGCGTCTATGATCTGGACACCTGGAATCTCATTTACTGCGATCCCAAGGATTGCACGTCAGAGCCAGTCGAGAAGGCCGTGATGGCCGCGATCGCAAGCGATCCCGAGATTCTGGAATTTGCGCGGAGAAGCTCAAATACGGCCATCCCGCGGGGACCGTATTTCATCAGCATCAAGTAGGGCGCATTCATGCGCCAATCGACGAACAACTTTTTTTTGAGTTACCAATGGCATCGCACTGCGCGGCCAAGCCGGCGGCGGCTTCGACGTCAGCGGCCTTCCGTCGTGGATGCAAAATGCTCTCGCTTACCAACCACCGGATAAAGCAAATGTCGCGGCTTTATCCAACAACGACGACGGTTCGGCACGGAACGATACCTCCAAGGTCTTGAGCAGCCGTTATCTCTTACCGGACGGAAGTCCACTTCAGCCAACTACCGCAAGTCCGCCGCAGCCATCAGGTGCCGTGCCGCTGCCTATCTTGGTCTTTCGAATCGATCTGCGGCAAGCGGCGACCACCCGGACGACTGGCTTTCCCGCTGGACGCCGCTCGTTCGATGATGACGACCCCCGAGTGCTGATTCAGCGAGTCGGGACGTGGTGGGCCGTTGAGGATGTCTTCGGCACCGCGATCTCGACACGTTTGACTCGTCGGGCAAATCACTGGCAGAGTGACATCATCGCAAGAGTATGAAAGCTCGCGCCGGTAACGGCGGCGGGCTTTTTCGTTTCCTGAAATCGGGCGGCGGCGTTTCAGCGAGCACGCCACACTCACACGCGCCTCGCGTCGCCGCATATGCGTCGCCGTCCGAGCCTTCGCTGATCTCACACGCATAATGACCGGCGTGCGCGAACGCGCCGGCAGGCAGCGCGCTGTTGTGCGCGCCCGCGGCCTCCTGCTTTCAGGGGATAGGGTTCGCGCCCGAAATGATCGCGCCGATCAGCCGCGATCATGCCGCGCCATTTTCCCTTTCGAAGAGAAGTGCACAATCACGAGAAATGCCCAAAGCCATCACCGAAATCCGCTCGATCGCGCGCAGTCACACGCGAACGGCGATCAACACCTTGGTCGGCGTGATGACGGCCAAGGACGCTACCCCCGCCGCGCGCGTCTCAGCCGCGACCGCGATCCTCGATCGCGGCTGGGGCAAACCCGTGCAGGCACTGGAAAATGGCGACAATGGCGCCCTCGAGCTCATCCAGAAAATCGAACGTGTCATTGTCCACCCTGAGAATTCCGACGGCGCGGGCCTTTGAGCCGCTGCTCGCGCCCGCCCGCTACAAGGGCGTCTTCGGAGGCAGAGGCTCGGGGAAATCGCATTTCTTCGGCGAGCTTCTAGTGGAGACCTGCGAGGCCGAGCGCGGCACGCTCGCGGTCTGCATCCGCGAGGCGCAGCGCACGCTGGCGCAATCCTCGAAACGGCTGATCGAGAGCAAGATCGCCTCGCTCGGCCTCGGCCATCGCTTCAAGGTCTACAACGACAAGATCGAGACGCCCGGCGACGGCCTCATCATCTTCCGCGGCATGCAGGATCACACCGCGGACTCCATCAAGTCGCTCGAGGGATTTCGCATCGCCTGGATCGACGAGGCGCAAACCTTGAGCGCGCGCAGCCTCGCGCTGCTGCGGCCGACCATCCGCGCCAGGGACTCCGAGCTGTGGGCGTCTTGGAATCCGCGTCGCAAGTCGGATGCGATCGACGATTTCCTGCGCGCGCGCAAGCCTGACGGCGCGATCCTCGTCAGGGCTAGCTGGCGAGACAATCCCTGGTTTCCGGCGGTGCTGGAGGAGGAGCGGCGGCTCGATCTGTCGCTCTATCCGGACCGCTATCAGCACATTTGGGAAGGAGACTATGTGAAGGCGTTCGAAGGCGCGTATTTCGCCGCGCTCTTGTCCGCGGCGCAGCGGGAGGGCCGCATCGGCAAGGTCTCGGCCGATCCGCTGCTGCCGATCCGCGCCTTCATCGACATCGGCGGCGCAGGTGCTACCGCGGACGCCTTCACGATGTGGATCGTGCAGTGGGTCGGCAACGAAATCCGCGTGCTGGACTATCATGAATCCGCCGGCCAGGTGCTGGCGTTTCATGTCAACTGGCTGCGCTCGCGCGGCTACAAGGACGCGATCCTGTATCTGCCGCATGACGGCGTCGCGACCAACAACGTCACCGGCAAGCGCTATGAGGATCATCTGCGCGA
>DATEGX010000057.1:0-17132 GCA_035279875.1 Binataceae bacterium (SeqCode) | reverse complement strand
GTCAAGGAGCCGCTCCAGACCGGAATCAAGGCGATCGACTCGATGCTCCAGATCGGCCGAGGCCAGCGCGAACTGATCATCGGCGACCGCTAGACCGGCAAGACCGCCATCGCGATCGACACCATCATCAATCAGCGCGGGCAGAACGTGCAGTGCATCTACGTGGCAATCGGGCAGAAGCGCTCGACCGTCGCGCAGGTCGTCGAGCGGCTCAGCCGCGCCGGGGCGATGGAATACACCACCGTCGTCGCCGCAACCGCGTCTGAATCCGCCCCGCTGCAATATATCGCGCCATACTCGGGCTGTACGATCGGCGAGTATTTCCGCGATACCGGCCGCCATGCGCTGCTGGTCTACGATGATCTGAGCAAACACGCGCAGGCCTATCGCCAGCTCTCGCTGCTACTCAGACGCCCGCCCGGACGCGAAGCCTATCCCGGCGATGTCTTCTACCTGCATTCGCGGCTGCTCGAGCGCGCGGCCAAGATGTCCGACGAGTACGGTGGCGGCTCGCTGACCGCGCTGCCAATTATTGAAACCCAGGCGGGCGACGTCTCGGCTTACATCCCGACCAACGTCATCTCAATTACCGACGGTCAGATCGTGCTCGACGCCGACCTCTTCAACTCCGGCATGCGCCCGGCGGTCAACGTCGGCCTGTCGGTCTCGCGGGTTGGCTTCTCGGCCGCGGCCAAGGCGATGAAGCAGGTCGGCGGCACGCTCAAGCTCGACCTCGCGCAATACCGCGAGATGGCCGCCTTCGCCCAGTTCGGCTCGGAACTCGACCCGGCCAGCCAGCGGCTGTTACATCGCGGCGAGCGGCTCACTGAAATGCTCAAGCAGAATCAGTACGATCCGCTGCCGATGGAAAAGGAAGTGCTGATCATCTTCGCCGCCAACGAAGGCTATTTCGACAAACACGAAGTTAACCAGGTGAAGCCCTTCGAGCGTGACCTGTTCGCTTACTTCGACGCGCGCCACAAGGACCTGCTCGACGAGATGCGCACGCGCCGCGAGATCAACGACGAACTCAGAAAGCATCTGCTCGACGGACTCGCCGCCTTCATGCAGACCTTTGCGCCCGGCGAGGCCGCGCGGCCCGCTGCCTGAGGCCGCGCAGAACTCCCGGGGATGGCGACACTTAAGGCAATTCGCCGCCGGATCGCTTCGGTCAAATCGACCCAGCAGATCACGCGCGCGATGAAGTTGATCTCGGCCGCGCGTCTGCGCCGCGCGCAGGAGGCATTGCTGAACGCGCGGCCGTACCACGAGGCGCTCAAGCGAGTGGCTGATTCGCTGCTGATGTCAGCACCCGAGATTATCGCGCCAGCGGAAAACGCCACTCCTAAAATGCTGATCGTGGTGGTCGCTTCCGATCGCGGGCTTTCGGGCGGCTACAATTCGAACCTGATCAGGGCGAGCGAAGAGGCCGCGCGCAATGGCCGCGGGCGCGGGCTGGAAGCGGAGTTTTTCGCGGTCGGACGCAAAGCGCTCGACCATTTCCGGCGCAATCGCCAACCGCTGGCCGGCGATCGCATCAATAACACTCCTCGCCTGGCGACCGTCGGGCTGGCCCGCGAAATCGCGACCCTGATTCTTACGCGATGGCGTAGCGGCGCGATTTCAGAAGCGGGTCTTGCTTACAGCCAGTTCCGCTCGGCAATTTCGCAGCGCCCGATCTACGAGAAGCTGCTGCCGATCGAACCTCCCCCGGTCAACGGCTCGAACGCTCCCGCGGAGGCCACCGACTATCTGATCGAACCAAGCGCCGAAGAACTGGTCCCGGTGGTGCTCAGAAGTTATGTCGAAGCCGCCGTGCTGCATGCGCTGCTCGAAAGCGAAGCGAGCGAGCATGGCGCCAGGATGACCGCGATGGACGCCGCGACCAACAACGCGGTCGAAATGATCGCCCGGCTGACGCTCGAGATGAACCGGGCCCGGCAGGCCACGATCACCAAGGAATTGATGGATATCGTCGGCGGCGCCGAGGCGCTGCGCGGCTGACGCTCCGCAAGTTATATTTCTCGCAGGAAACCGATCCGCTATGGACTCACAAACAACAGGCCGAATCAGCCAGGTTTTAGGCAACGTCGTCGACGTCGAATTCTCCAACGGCTCGCTGCCCTCGATCCTGACCGCTCTGCGGGTCAGCAATCCTTCGATCGACGAGCGCGCAGGCAATCTGGTGCTCGAAGTCGAACAGCATCTGGGCGAAAGCACGGTCCGCTGTATCGCGATGGACTCGACGGACGGATTGACCCGCGGGATGGAAGTGCTCGATACCGGGGCGCCGATTTCCGTTCCGGTCGGCCCCAGCACGCTCGGCCGGCTGATGAATGTCACTGGCGAACCGGTCGATGAGGCCGGGCCGATCAGCTCGACCAGCACCTCGCCAATCCATCGCGACGCCCCGGCCTTCGCCGATCAGGGAACCGAGGTCGAGATTCTGGAAACCGGTATCAAGGTCATTGACCTTATCTGCCCCTACTCGCGCGGCGGCAAAATCGGTCTGTTCGGGGGCGCCGGAGTCGGCAAGACCGTTACGATCATGGAACTCATCAACAATGTCGCCAAGGAGCATGGCGGCGTCTCGGTGTTCGCGGGAGTCGGCGAGCGCTCGCGCGAGGGCAACGACCTTTACCGTGAGCTCAAGGAGTCGGGAGTTCTAGCCAAGACCGCGCTGGTGTACGGGCAGATGAACGAGCCGCCGGGGGCGCGCGCCCGGGTGGCGTTGACCGGCGTCACGGTCGCGGAATACTTCCGCGACCAGGAGGGCAAGGACGTCCTGCTCTTCATCGACAATATCTTCCGCTTCGTCCAGGCTAATTCGGAAGTCTCCGCGCTGCTCGGCCGGATGCCCAGCGCGGTCGGTTATCAGCCCACCCTCGGCACCGATATCGGCGAGCTGCAGGAGCGGATCACGACCACGAAAAAGGGTGCGATCACCTCGGTGCAGGCGATTTACGTCCCAGCCGACGACTATACAGACCCTGCTCCCGCCACCACCTTCTCGCATCTGGACGCGATTACCGCGCTCGAGCGCAAGATCTTCGAAAAGGCGATCTTTCCGGCGGTCGATCCGCTGGGCTCGACTTCGCGGATTCTCGATCCCCTGATCGTCGGCGCGGAACACTACGACGTTGCGCGGCGCGTGCAGCAGATCCTGCAACGGTACAAGGACCTGCAGGACATCATCGCGATCCTCGGGATGGACGAACTCTCGGCCGATGACAAGCTGGTAGTCGCGCGCGCCCGCCGAATCGAACGTTTCCTGTCGCAGGCGATGCACGTCGCGGAGCCTTTCACCAACATTCCAGGCGCCTATGTGCCGCGGGCCGAGACCGTGCGCGGCTTCAAGGAGATCCTCGACGGCAAGTGCGACGATATGCCGGAGCAGGCCTTTTACCTGGTCGGCACGATCGACGACGCCCGCGCAAAGGCCGAACGCCTGGCGCGCGGCGAGGCGCGCTAGCCGCGGCGGCGGGCGATGGCTGAGACTTTTCCTTTCCGCCTGATCGCGCCAACCGGCATCGTTTACGAGGGTCCGGTCGAACAGGCGATCGCGATCGGCTCGTTGGGCGAGTTCGGCGTGCTCGCCGGCCACATCAACTATATCACCGCGATTATGCCCGGCGTGCTGACGCTGCGATTGGCCGACGCTTCGACCACGGAGTACCTGCTCTCAGGCGGTTTGACCGAGGTCAAGGACGGCGCGATGACCGTGCTCGCGCTCGAGGCGTTACCAGTTGCGTCGGTGGACCCGATCGCGGCCGCTCCGGAGGTGCAGGACGCCGAACGCAAGGTCGCGCAAATGAGTTTCTACGATCCCGGTTATGCCGAGGCTCAACAGGCCCTGCGGTTAGCCCGAGCGCGTGCCGAGATTTCTCATATGCGCCGGGCGCTTCATTAGCTTTTCTGCCACCGGGACCCGGGTTCGAGTGCCAGCGGTTTCGTTTGACGGCGCGCTCCGGCTAGACTGGCAGCGGCGATAAGAACCGTGGAGCTGACCTACCACACGGATTATTCCTTTCGCGTCCTGATCTACCTCGGGTTGCGGGCCGGCAGCTTATGCCAAATCGCCGACATCGCGGAGCATTACTCGATCTCGCGCAATCACCTGGTCAAAGTGGTGCATCATCTGGCGCAAGGCGGATTCGTCTCGACTTTCCGCGGAAAGGGTGGAGGCGTGACCCTCGCGCGCGACCCGGCCACGATCAACGTCGGGAAAGTGGTCCGCTATAGCGAGGGGCCGATGCGGTTGGTCGAATGCTTTCGCGGTCCTGGCCGCCAATGCGCGATCTCGCAAGCTTGCACCCTGGCCGGCATTTTTAATGAAGCGGCGGAGAGTTTTCTCGCCACGCTCGATCGCTATTCGCTGGCGGATTTACTGGTGAATCAGCGCCGGCTGGCGCGTATTCTGCAGATCCCCGCGGAGACCTCGGCGCGGTCTGAAATCCCGCGCCGCCTGATTTAGACCGCTGGCACCGCCCAGGGCGCAAGTTATCGCGGTCGCGCGGGTCAATCGAGGTTCACGATTTTGTGCTTGATCGCATAGCGCACCATCGCGGCCGTGGTGTGCAGGTTGAGCTTTTGCTTGAGATTCTCGCGATGCACCAGCGCAGTTTTCGGGCTGATCTCGAGGCGTTGGGCTATTTCCTTGTTGGTGGCGCCCTGCCCAATCAAGCGCAGCACCTCACGTTCGCGCCGGGTAAGGCCGACACCGGGCGAACGTGAACCCGCCGGCGATTTTAGGCGGCTCAGAAGGATCGGCGCGATCGACGGACTCAGGTATTGCTTGCCGGCACTGACCGCCCGCACGGCTGCAATAAGCTCCTCCGCTGCGTCGGTTTTGAGCAGATACCCCGCCGCACCCGCGTCGGTGAGCGCTTCGACTACGTACTCCTCGTCATCGTAAGCCGACAAAATCAGGATGTGCGAGGCAGGCGAAGCTTTGGCGATCCGATGGGCCACGGACAAGCCGCCCATCCCCGGCATCGCGATGTCCAACAGAATAACCGATGGGCGGAGCCGCCCGGCGAGCACGAGTGCCTCTTCGCCGGTGGACGCCTCGCCAATCACCTCGCAGCCGTTCTTTTCGAGCAGCAATTTGAGCGATTCGCGCAATACCCGATGGTCGTCGGCTATGACCACGCGAATACCGTTGGTATTGTTGTAGCCGCTCATGCCGGTTCCGGGATCTCGGCGATCACCCGGGTTGAGCCGGCGCGCGAGTCGATCTTGAGCTTTCCACCCATCATTCCAAGCCGTTCCGCGAGACCATTGAGGCCAATGCCGCGGTTGCCTCGGGCAGCCGCACGCGATGGTGGTTTCAGTGCCGCTTTCGCGTCAAAACCCTTGCCATCGTCCCTTATGGTCAAACTTACGCGTCCGCCGCATTTTTCTACACTGATCTCGACGCGTTTGGCGCCAGAATGGCGCACGACATTGGATAACGCTTCTCGTGCAGTCTGATAGCAAAGTTGCTGAACTGCGCGAGTCAAAGTACCCATCCGCCTGGCATGAATCAGACGTCCCTTAATTCCTGCTTCCACAAGCCGGCGCAATTCGTAACGCAGAGCCTCCTCGAGGGTCGATCGACCAAGCGTGGCAGGACGGAGTTCGCGCACGCGCAGCCGCAAGGCGTCTTCAACCTGCTTGAAGATCTCTCGGGCCTCGTCCGGACCGGCCTCGAGCGCGATACGCGCGGCGGCGAGCAATTGTGCCTGATGATCGTGCAAGTCACGGGCGATTCTGGCGCGTTCGCCCTCGACTGCGGTGAACATCCGGGTTCCGAGGGTCCCCACCAGGCGCCGGAGTCGCGCGATCTCGCGCTCGGACAACCACTTCGCAATCGTCGGCTCGACCGATTCCAACAGTTGCTCCAGTTCCGCCAGGGTTTCGGGGTCAAGCGCGTCGCGCGTGGCGAGCGCGATAGCACCACCCGCGTAAGGCAAGCATACATAGGACGAAAATCGGGCGAAAAGCCGGTCTTCATAGTACTCATTGGCACCAGACGCACCCGGCCTTCGTCCGATCATAGTCTTTAGCCGGACGCTCTCGGCCATCGCGCTGTCCGCCGGCAATTGCAGGGGGGCGGCGAATACTGCCGACGAGGCGGCGGTGCGGAGCTCGCCTTCGCTCAGGATGGCGAGCAGCCAGGCGTCGAATTTGCCAAATTCCGCCAAAATTTCGCCCAAACCGGCGAATCGATTGCGCGGCCGCAGCTTCGCGACAGCCAGTGCAGCTTGATGAATCCTTTGCTGGTCGGCGTCACGCCGCGTCAGCGTCGAATTGACCTCCGCGAGGCGCCCGCCTGCTTCGATAGCGCGCGTTCGCCAGAACTCGCGTGACTGCGCGAGGTCATGGAGCTGGGCCGCCCGGAGCGCACCCTCGACGGTTGCCTCAGCGGCAGCGGCCAATTCGGACATGGCGTGGCCGCGAGGCGCGAGCAACGTTGCGAGCGCACTGGAAGATCCTGCTCGAGAGGCGATGGCGACCGCCTCATAGCCGGTTCCGTTCATCAGGTCGCCGCCGAGGAGTTCGAGCAGGCGAGCAGAGCTGAGATAAATCGGATCGCAGGACGCAATCGGGTCGCCGCCCGCACGATGCACTGCGGCTAATACGGCCGTCAACGCGGCGGTCCAGCGTTTAGTATTGGGTATACTGACAACGCCGTATTCGTCCAATGTTCGCCATTCGACTATGCAGGCGGTGCCCGAAACCGCGTCGAGCGCAAGTCGTGCGAGGCGGAGCAGGTGCGGCCGGACTCGCGTATCCGGCCGGGTTGGCGTCGGTAACGCCGCAGATGAAGGTGCGAAGTTATGAAAGGGTTCGTTCACCTTCGCTCATTTTCGCGTCCTTAGGTCAGTGATGCTCTCCCGTCTGGCCTAAAGCGGCGCCCAGCTTCTGCATCTCAGCGCCGAATTGGGTCCAGTCACCGTCGCGCAGCGCCTGCAGCGCCCGGCCGTAATGATCGGAGGCGGAGGTCAGCCCAGGGATCGGCTTTCCAGCACTCGAATTGGTCGACGTCTCAGCCGCCTGCGCGGCGGCGAGTTGCGTTTCGGGCTTGGGTGCCGTGCCGGTATTGGCGATGGTCGGCGGCGCGGCGCCCTCATTGCCCTTGAGCAAGGCGGCCAGCGTCAGATTAAGAGTGTCGCCCATGACGGTCCGGTCACTATAGGACGCGAGTACGCGCTTCAATTCAGGTAGTTGCCCATTCTGGGCGCGTATATAGAGCGGTTCGACGTATAGCAGTGAATCCTCGACAGGAATCACCAGGAGATTACCCAAAATGACTTTTGAACCCATCTGATTCCACAATGAGTATTGCTGCGAAATCTCCGGATTCTGATTGATGCGCGCCTGAATCTGGTATGGCCCGTAGAACAGCTTATCCTTGGAGAACTGGAACTCGAACAGATGACCATAGTCGGCGCCGTCGCAACGCGCCGCCATCCAGGCAATCATATTGTCGCGCCCCTGCGGCACCATCGGCAGCATCAGGATATACTCGGCATTGCGCTCCCCGGGCAGCCGCATAATCACGTAATAAGGCTGCATGAGGGTGGTTTCGTCCGAGTAATTCTCCTTGGGAAACGACCACAAGTCTTCGCGATTATAGAATACTGCCGGATCGGTCATGTGGTAGGTGCAGTATATTTCAGCCTGGATTAGGAAAAGATCCTCCGGATAGCGGATATGCAGCCGCAAGTCGGCTGGCATATCGCTCATCGCCTTGAACATCCCGGGATAAATCCGCTCCCAGGTGCGGATAATCGGGTCGTCCGGGTCCGAGACGTAGAAGTCGGTCTGGCCGGTGTAAGCGTTGACCACTACCTTGACCGAATTGCGAATATAATTGATGCCGAGCATGTTGCGCTGCGAATACGGATAATGGTCGCTCACCGTGTAGGTATCCATCATCCAGTAGAGACCGCCGTCGTGGACCACAAGATACGGGTCGTGGTCCTGGTTGAGGAACGGCGCGAGCGTCGCCACGCGCTCGCTGATATTGCGCCGGAACATGATATGGCTGCCGGACACGATATTCTGCGTGACCAGCAAATTGATGTCGCGGTAGTAGTAAGAGAACAGCAGGCGGCGGAGCAGGCCACTGATCGCCACGCCGCCGTTGGCTTTGTAGAAGTCGAAAACATTATCGTTGCCGCGCGGATAGTCAAATTCGGGCGTTTGCGCCTTTACTACTACGTAATTATCCGGCAGCGTGCCGAAGTAAATCCCGGGTTGGTCGATATTTATACCGACGTTCGATTTTGGCGGAATATTCTTGATGTACAGGACCGGCAAGCCTTCCTGGTCCTTGGTGTTGACCGGGCTCATCACGACGCCGTAGCCGTGGGTGAACTTCAGATGGCGATTGACCCAGGTCTGCGCATTCTGCGGCAGCAGGTCAACGTTCAATTCGCGCGCCGCCAGCATCACCTCGTTTTCGTCATGGTTGAGCCAGTAGCGGTCGATATCAACGTCCTGGAAGGTGTAATAAAGGCGAATTTCCTGCAATTGCTGGTAGGTCGCGATCAGTGGGCGCGGATCCCACAGGCGGATATTCTTGATGGTCGTCGAGTCTTCGTCGAATGAGGCCGGAGTCAGCCGTCCATTGCCCAGGAAAGGCTTCACGTCGACATCGTCGATATTATAGGCGTGCCGGGTCAGCTCGATATTGCGTTTGAGATACGGCTCTTCGATGCGGAGTTCGTCCGGCTTGACCCACAGGCGCTCAATCGCGGGTTGCAACAGGCTCATGATGATCGACGGGCCGAACACCACCACCACCGCCGCCACCGGCAGCCTCAGCCCGCGCTCGCGAAAATTGCTGAAGCAGATAGCGGCCGCCGCGATCGAGAGCGCGACCAGCACCCAGAGACCCGGCTTCCACAGGATATGGTCGACGTAACGGAGCCCGTAGACCACGCCGTTGGTATGCAGCGTCAGCTCGAAACGGGCGATCCAGTAGCTGACCCCGCGCTGCAGGAAGAAGATACCGAGCAGGACCGACAGATGGGCCGCGCAACTGCGGCTGATTTGCGGCGGCGAGTCGCGGAAATCAATCTCGCCGCGGGCCCAGTAGACCGCCGCGGTCAGGGCCGAGGTCAGGACCAGGATCAGCAGGAAAAGGTCGCGCATCTCCTGCCAGAAGGGCAATTGAAAGACGAAAAACCCGATGTCCTTGTTGAACGACGGCTCTTTCAAGCCGAACGGCACGCCGTAGATGGCCTTGAGGTAGACGTCCCAACTGGCCGCTTCACCCTGGGCGGCGAACAGCGCCAGCACCCCCGCCAGCGCCAGCACGATGAGCTTCCATGGGATGCGGTCGCCCATCGAGCGGATCAGTTCGGGCAGGTTAACCTCGGTGATCTGGTCGGGTCGCCGCACCACGTGCAGGCGCTCGCGGTCGTGACTGAGCCCCAAGGCGGCCAGACCGCTGATCGCCATCGCAACAAAGGCGATCAGCCAGACAATGGCGAAAATTGCCACTTCGGCGAGCAGGGTGGTGCTGAAAACCTGCCGAAATCCGAGCGCGTCGAACCACAAGAAGTCGACCACCAGGCCGTCGGCAAGGGTCAGCACGATCAGCGCAACGATGATAATCGCAGCGGCGCCAAACAGGATAATTCGCGATCGCATCAAATTTTTGCTTTCACGCGCCCCGCGCGACTCGAGCTATATGCTCACGGACGACCTCGGGCGGACACAGCCAAAGGAAGACTTTGAGCGTGAAGTACGCCACCAACAGCCAATCGAGTTCACCCACCAGCGGTATGAAATCGAGTTCGAGGGCCGGCGGCGTGAACAGGAGGAGCACACCCAGTATGGGTACCAGCTTGGCCAGAAGCGAGACCCGCGAGTCGTGCATCAGCCGGTAAAAGACCCGCACGAAGCTCGGCAGATGGGTGACGAATCCACCAATCCGATTCGGGCTCAGCAATTGCATTCTGAGAAACGAGCGAAACATGGTCGGGCTCCAATTGCGGAGTGTACCACAATGTCGTGGCGGCGATTACCACCAAAACCACGGACCACGCCGCGCTTTTGCGCTACAATCGTGGAGTCGGAGGTGCTGTAAATGAAGCGGCGCATGGCGCTCGGCGACTTCCTGGTGGCTTACCTGCATAAGATCGGGGTCCGGCACGTTTTCGGCATCCCCGGCGACCTGGCGCTCAAGCTATTTTTCGCCCTGGGCCGCAAGCAGGAGCTGCAAATCCACACCTTCTCCCACGAACCCGGAGTCGGCTTCGCGGCCGACGGCTATGCGCGCGCGACCGGCAAAATCGGCGTCATCTGTGTCACCTACGGCGCGGGCGGCCATAACATGGTCAATCCCGTCGCCGGCTCGTTCTCCGAGCGGGTGCCGCTGCTGATCTTCTCCGGCGGACCCGGCGAGGAGGAGCGCAAGCTCGGGACCCTGATTCACCATCAGGCGCGCGAGATCGAATCGCAGCATCGGATTTACGAGGAGGTCACCTGCGCTTCGCGGGTCATCACCGACCCGCGCGATGCGGCCGATCAACTGCACGAAGTTGTGCGGGCTGTGTGGGCGGAGCAGCGGCCGGGTTACGTCGAGATTCATCGCGACATGGTCGACCGTGAGATCGAGGTGCCCGAGGAACTAATCGAATGGGACGGCCTGTTGCATTTCCACGAGTCCGACTCGCGCCGGGTCGAAGAAGCCGCCCGCGAGACCGCCGCGATGTTCAACGCCAGCCGGCGTCCGGTGCTGATCGCCGGCATCGAGATGCATCGCTATAAGGTCACGCGGGAATTGGTCGAACTGGCCGAGATGATGGGCGCGCCGGTTTTTACCACCGTGCTGGGCAAAGGCGCCTTCCCGATGGACCATCCGCTGCACATGGGCGTGCATGTCGGGCCGATCAGTCCTCCGGCGATTGTTGCCCGGATGGACGAGGCGGATTTCGTGCTCAACCTGGGCTGCCTGCGGACCGACATGAATTTCGGCAATCGCCCGCCGCATATAATCCAGGAAAAGACCGTATGGGCGGTGGACCGCAAAGTCGAAGTGAAGTTCCACACCTATGTCAACGTCGGCGCGCAGGATTTCGTGCGCGCGCTGCTGAAGCAGGAATTACGCAGGCATCGTGAGACGATCACCTACGCCAGCAACCTGACCAACGGTGGGGGCCATCCCAACGGCGCCGGCGGACCGGTCAAAGTCGCGGAGATTCTCCACGCGGTCAACGAATTTATCACCGAGAACCGCGAGTACATGGTGGTGGCTGAGTCCGGCGACATGATGTTCGGCGGACTCGATCTGCGGGTCCCTCATGAAGGGCTCTACCTCGCGCAGGGCTTTTACGCGTCGATGGGTTTCGCGGTGCCGGCCGCGCTCGGCGCGCAAGTGGGATGCGGTTTGCGCCCGCTGGTGCTATGCGGCGATGGCGGTTTCCAGATGACCGGGCCCGAAATCTCGCAGGCGCCGCGGCTGGGCGCCAATCCGATCGTGATAGTGGTGAACAATGGCGGCTGGGGCATCTTCAGGCCGATTGCGGCCGACCGGCGCGACCTGCTGGAGATCCCGCCGTGGCCCTACGCGCGGCTCGCCCAGGACTGGGGCGGAGTCGGCTTCGAGGCCAACAATGCCGGCGAATTGCGCAGCGCCCTGCGCGCGGCTCATCAGAGCGACAGCTTCGCGGTCATCGACGTCCATGTCGGGCGGAACGACCTTTCGCCGGTGACGATCAAGTACATCAGGGCCGCCGCCAAACGCTCGCAACCGCCGCCCGCGGAACGCAGGCCGGGCCTACTTCGCTAAGGCCCTGAGCCAGACTGGTGAATGATGGATCGATACGACGAGCTCAATCGCGATTTTAACTGGAACATCCCGGACCAATTCAACTTCGGCGCGATCATCGACAAGTTCGCCGCCGACCCCAGGCGCACGGCGCTGCTGTGGGAGGACCAGGAGGGTAATCGCGCGCGGCTCAGCTTCGCCGATATCCGCAACCAGGCCAATCGGATCGCCAACGTCCTGACCGAACTCGGCATCAGGCGCGGCGACCCGGTGATGATTGCCCTGCCGCGCATCACGCTTTGGCAGGCGGCCTATATCGGCGCGCTGAAGGCCGGCGCGATAGTCATCCCGTGCGTCTCGATGCTGCGCGAGAAGGACCTGGTCTATCGCGCCAATCATTCAGGCGCCGCGGCGATTATTGCCAGCGTCGAGAGCGCCGAATTGGTCGACGACTTGCGCAAGCAATGCCCCTCGATCAGGCAGTATCTGATCGCCGCCAGCGCGCGCCCCGGATGGGCCAGCCTGCAGGAGGCGATGAATCAATCGTCGACCAGCTTTCGCAACGCCGCGACCAACTCCGGCGACCCCGCCATCTGCTATTACACCTCGGGCACGACCAAGGATCCCAAGGCCGTCCTGCACGGCCACGCCTACACCTCCGCCCATCAGTACACCGGCTCGCTGTGGCTCGACCTGAAGCCCGGCGACCTGCATTGGACGACCTCCGACACGGGATGGGCCAAGGCGGCATACGGGGTACTGTTCGGGCCCTGGATGAACGGCACCGCGGTCCTGATGTACAACGGGCGTTTCGAGCCGAAGAAAGAGCTCGAGCTGCTGCGGCGCTATAAGGTCACGACTTTTTGCGCTCCGCCGACCGAATTCCGCATGCTGGTGAAGGAAGACCTGTCGTCGTTCGAGATGCCCGCGCTGCGGCATTGCACAGCCGCCGGCGAGCCGCTCAATCCAGAGGTTATCGAGGTCTGGCGCAAGCACTACGGCCTGATGATTCACGATGGTTACGGGCAGACGGAAACCGCGCTGGTCGCGGCCAATCTTCCGGGCGTCGAAATCAGACCCGGGTCGATGGGCCGGCCCTTCCCCGGCCTGGATGTGCGGGTGCTCGACGAAGACCTGAACGAATGCAAAACCGACGAAGTCGGCCAGATAGCGGTGCGGGTCAAGCCGCACAAGCCGCCTTCGCTCATGCTCGAATACTGGAAGAATGCCGAGGAAAACACCGCGGTGTTCCGCGGCGACTTCTACCTGACCGGTGATCAAGCCTACCGCGACGGCGACGGCTATCTCTGGTTTGTCGGACGGGCCGACGACGTCATTACCTCGGCCGGCTACCGGATCGGACCCTTCGAAGTCGAGAGCGCCCTGCTCGAGCACCCGGCCGTGATGGAGTCGGCGGTGGTCGCCAGTCCCGACGCGGACCGGGGCGCAATCGTCAAGGCCTTCGTGCGATGCAAAGCGGGGGTCGAGACCGGCGACGCGCTCGCGCACGAACTGCAGGATCACGTCAAACGCATCACCGCGCCCTACAAATATCCGCGCGAAATCGAGTTCGTCGAGGATCTACCCAAGACCGTCAGCGGCAAAATCCGCCGGGTCGAATTGCGTCTGCGCGAGGAGCGGCGCAAGGCGCGCGGCGGCTGACGGCATCCAAGTCGCGATGGCCGTTACCGGGCTTGACGGTCGAGCAGATTAACTTTGCCGGCGAAGTCCTCGAGTTCGACCTCGGTGGTCTCGAGAATTCGCGCGACCATTCCCCAGAAGCCGATCGCCATGATCAGTTCGACGATCTCGCCGGGTCCGAGATGTTTCTTGAGGGCTTCGAGCGTTTCATGGGTGCCTTTGACGTTGCGCGCGACTTCATCGGTAAAGCGCAACACCAGCCGCTCGAGGTCGTTGAAGCATTTGGCCCCGTCCCAGGTGTCGATGGCGGCGATTTGCTCGTCGCTCAGCCCGGTCGACTTGGCGATTGGCACGTGCTGCGTGTACTCGTAGAGCGAGCCGGAAACGCGGGCGTTGCGCAGGATCGCGATCTCGCGCAGCTTCTTGTCGAGTTTGCCGCGGGTCATCAGCGAGTTTCCCAGCCGTGAAAAATTCTGAAACACCGCGTCCGAGGCGTTCGCGATCATCCGCGCGACGTTGAGCTTGCGCGGCGTGTTGCCGAGAATCTCGCGGGTTTTGTCAGAGGCCGTGCTCTCGTCGACGTACGGTAGCAGCGCCATGAGATCGCTCCTTCAAGTTGATCCGGATGGGTCGAATTCGGGTGATTTGCGCCGAGCCTAACTCCCGTGCGGCGCGAGATGCAAACCAACCGCCGCCGCGAGTCTCGACTTGTCAGGTTTCCGAACGGCGTTGCTGGCGCTCGCGCCATAGCAGCCAGAAGCCGACCAACGCGAGGAAGACCGCGAGCGCGATCCATTGAGTGGCCAGATGAAATACATGCGCGACCGCTTCCAGTTCGTCGCCAACCAGGTAGCCGACGCTTATCACCAATAAGCACCAGACCAGCGCACCCAGCAGGTTCCATCCCAAAAAGCGCACGAAGGACATGCCCGCTGCACCTGCCATTGGTCCGGCCAAAAAACGCGCACCGGCGACGAACCGCGCCATGAAGACCGCCTTCGCGCCGTGCGCCTTGAAGAAATCCTGTAACCGATCGTAGCGCCGCCGGACGAACTGGTAGCGCCGCGCCAGGCTCTCGAACAAGCGCTGGCCGCTGGTCCGGCCGAACAGGAATCCGCAGCAATCACCGGTCACCGCGCTGCCGACTCCCACAACGTAGACGACGCGCAACTCGAGGTCGCCGCGGCCCGCCAAAAATCCAGCCACCAAAAGAACCGTCTCCTCGGGCACCGGAACGCCGAGGTTGCCGATGAAAACGCAGACGAAAATCCCCAGATAGCCCCAGGTCGAGAGCCAGCCGCTCAGTTCCGAAGGGCTTAGCACGTGGGGCATCGGGGAACGCTCTTCGGAATCAAGTTCTCACTTCGAGATAATCCAAGCTTGCCGCATTGGCGGCTCAAAAGTAAGAGCCCGCTCTGGCCCTCGTCCAGCTTTGGGCACGGAAGCGAAATGCGCTATTGAAGAAGGGTCCCCGGCGAGTGGAGGCGTCCAGCCGATGAACGATCTAGAGGCGAAAGTTCGCATGCTCACCGACCTCGAGGAAATCCGTCTGCTCAAGACGCGTTACGCGGCCGCCTGCGATAACAATTACGACGCCGACGCGATCGCCGAGTTGTTCACCGAAGATGCCATCTGGGATGGCGGAAAACTCGGCAAGGCAGAGGGCCGCGAAAAAATCCGCCGCTTCTTCCGCCGCGCGCCCGAAATTTTTCCCTTCGCGATCCATCATGTGATGAACCCGATAATCGAGGTCTCCGGCGATCGCGCCACCGGTCAATGGTACCTGCTGCAGCCCGCGACCCGCGCTCCCGGAAATCAGGCGGTATGGCTCTCGGCGGTCTATCACGACGACTATGTGCGCGTGGACGGCAAGTGGATGTTCCAGCATCTCAGGGTAACTTCGAACTTCCTGACCACCTACGAGGAAGGTTGGGCCAACAAGCGGTTCGCCTGATAACCGACTGCCGGCGGACAAAGGAGGGTATTGCGTATGGCTCTGGCGGGTGAAGTAAAAAATCCCGACGCGCTCGAATCACGCGACGTCACTTTTGCCAGCGACGGCTTCCAGATGCGCGGCTATCTCTCGCGTCCCAAAGCGCCGGGCTCCTACCCGGGGGTGCTGATCCTGCACGAGGCCTTTGGCCTGGTCGAGCACGAGCGCGACGTGGCGCGGCGCTTCGCCAATGCCGGGTTTATCGCGCTGGCCCCCGACGTCTACTCGCGCGTCGGGCCGCTCAAAAACGCCTCGGACATGACGGAAGTGCGGGCCAAGATGTTCGGGCTCAAAGATTCGCAATTGGTGCGCGATTTCGAAGCAGGCGCCGGCTTCATACGTGCACAACCCGGCGCCAGCGGGAAGGTCGGATGCGTCGGGTTCTGCGTGGGCGGGCGATGGACTCTGCTCTTCGCCTGCAGCAGTGACAAGGTCAACGCGGCGATTCCGTGCTGGGGAGGCTTCGTCACGCGTGCAACGCCCGAGGCCGTCACCACGCCGGAACGGCCGACACCGGTAGTCGACCTCGTCGCTCAGGCACATTGCCCGATCTATGTGGTGGGCGGCGCGGAAGACCAGAATCCTTCACCGGCCGATTGCGAGGAAATTCAGCGCCGGCTGCAAAAGGCGGGCAAAAGCGTGCAATGCGATATCTACAAGGACGCTGGCCACGCCTTCTTTGCCGATTATCGCCCCAGCTATCGCGAGAAGGCCGCTTTCGAGTTATGGCCCAAAATGGTCGCCTTCTTTCAGTCGAATCTGAAGTAAGCCGCCTGTTGAGGAATCAATGAGCAAAACCGAAGCCGAAAATCCCCTACTGGTAGAGCACGAAGCACCGCTCGGATGGATGATTATCAACCGCCCGCATCGGCGCAATGCACTCAATTACCAGGCCTGGCAGCGTATCGTCGAAGGCGTCGAGGAACTCAACGCCGACCCGGACGTGCGCGTTATTATCATGCGCGGGGTCACCCCCGAAGCCTTCATCTCGGGCGCGGATATCTCCGAATTCCCCAGCCATCGCGCGAACGCCGACCAGGCGCGGGCCTATCGCTCGGCGCCGGGCAACGCCACCAACGCCTTGCTCACCAGCCCAAAGCCGGTAATCGCGATGATCTCGGGCATCTGTATCGGCGGCGGACTGCAAGTCGCCCTATGCTGCGATATCAGGATCGCGTCCCGCGGCACCCGTTTTGGGATCCCTGCGGCGCGCCTTGGCCTGGCTTACCCGCTCGACGGAGTGCTCTCACTGACGCATATCGCGGGCCCCGCCAATGCTCGCGACATCCTGATGTCCGCCAGAATTTTCGACGCCGAAGAGGCCCATCATATGGGGCTCATCCATCGACTGGTTGAGCCAGCCGAACTGGAGTCCAATGTTCGCGCCTACGCCACCAAAATGGCCGGCAACGCCCCTCTGACGATGGCCGCCGCCAAAGCCACGATCCGCGAGGGTCTCAAGGACGCGGCTGAGCGCGATGCGCAGAAGATCGCGGCAATGGTCGCGCAATGCTTCGACAGCGAGGACTACAAGGAGGGCGTACACGCCTTCCTCGAAAAGCGGGTGCCACGTTTCCAGGGACGCTGACGCCTTAAGGGGCGAACGCCGCAGGGCGCTTCAGACGATCGGGGCAACGGTGGCAATCGCCGCCGCTGCCCCGGTCATTTCGCTCTTAATCATCAAGAAATCGCGAGAATCTGGTCCGTCACAGGCCTTAACAAACAATCACG
>DATEGX010000056.1:0-5998 GCA_035279875.1 Binataceae bacterium (SeqCode) | reverse complement strand
CCTCGAAGGTCAGGTTGTACGCCGAGATATGATCGGGTGAGAGCGCCACGGCCTCGGCGATATCGCGCCGCACATGCTCGAGGGTCTGGCCGGGAACCGCGAAGATCAGGTCGAGATTGAGCCGCGCGAAGCCCGCCCGATGCGCCATCCGTGCCGCTTCGCGGGTCTGTTCGGCATCGTGGATACGGCCAAGAAATTTGAGGATCCCGGCATCGAACGATTGCGCGCCGAAGCTGATTCGATTCACCCCGGCGGCCTTGAACCCGCCGAGCTTGGCGGCGCTTACCGTGCCCGGATTCGCCTCGAGGGTTATCTCCGCGCCGGCGTCGACACTGAAGTTTCGCGCGGCCGCATCGATCATCGCACCGATCGAGGCCGGCTCGAAAAGCGACGGAGTGCCGCCGCCAAAGAAAATCGTCTTGACGGTTTCGCCGGCCCATCGCGGCTCGACTGCGCGCCGGTTCATTTCGCCGATAATCGCTCGGGTGTAGTCGGTCTCGGGCCAATTCGAGGCCGCGTACGAATTAAAATCGCAGTAAGGACATTTCGCCTGGCAATAGGGAATATGAATGTAGAGGGAAAAGCTCATCGCGGCTCGTCGATGATGATTCTATTCCGCGCCAGCCGAGGCTGCTATCGATGCGTCGCGGCGGACCCGCTACAACGCGCTGGAACCGGCGGCTATACTCGGGGGCGACCGTTCGAGAGGGGACCTGCCGGAGTATCACGCCAAATCGTCACATGCCCGAGGCCAGCCTGAAGCGCGGCGCGGCGCATCCCGCGAAGGAACCTGACCATTCCGGCAGCGGTCTGCGGGTCAGCCCGAATCTTGCGGTAGTCGTCGCAGCCGGAATCCTGCTCAGCCGTATCGCCGGCCTGGTGCGGGAAAGCATTTTTGCCCATTACCTGGGAAATTCGGAGGCCGCCGACGCGTTCAAGGCAGGCTTTCGCATACCGAATATCCTGCAAAACCTGTTCGGCGAAGGGGTGTTGTCGGCCTCGTTTATCCCGGTTTACAGCCGGCTGTTGAGCGAGGGCGACGAGGAGACCGCCGACCTGGTGGCATGGGCGGTCGGCGCGCTGCTAGCCCTCGGCGTCGCGCTTCTGGTGGTACTTGGGATTTTCACCGCGCCGTGGCTGATCGACGCGATCGCGCCGGGCTTTCATGGCGACAAGCGCGAGCTCACGGTGCGCATCGTGCAGGTGCTGTTTCCTGGCGCCGGCATGCTGGTGATGTCGGCGTGGTGTCTTGGCGTACTGAACAGCCATCATCGCTTCTTCGCCTCCTACGCGGCGCCAGTCGCCTGGAATCTCGCGATTATCGCGGCGCTGGTGTACTACGGCCCGCGGATGCCGCAGCCGGAGTTGGCGGTTAAGGTGGCGTGGGGCTCGGTCGCCGGCGCCGCGCTGCAAATCCTGGTGCAATTGCCGCAGACCCTTCCGCTACTCGGAAATATGCGGCTGCATTTGCGGCAGGTGCGGACGGAACTCGGGGTGGTCTTCAACAATCTGCTGCCGGTGGTTGCCAGCCGCGGCGTCGCGCAGGTCAGCGGTTATATCGACAATCTGCTCGCGAGTCTGTTGCCGACCGGCGCTGTCGCGGCGCTCAACTACGCACAGATTCTTTACCTGCTGCCCATCAGCCTGTTCGGAATGTCGGTCGCGGCCGCGGAATTGCCGACCATGTCGCGGGCGACGGTCAGCGAAAACAGCGGAGCCAGCGAAATCCTGCGCGCGCGGCTCAACGCCGGGCTCCGCCAGATCTCGTTCCTGGTAGTGCCATCGGCGGCGGCTTTCCTCTTCATTGGCGACGTCGTAGTGGCGCTGCTCTTTCAGTCCGGCCAATTCAACCATCACGACGCTATCTATGTCTGGTCGATCCTGGCCGGATCGGCGGTCGGGATGCTGGCGGCGACGATGAGCCGGCTGTACAACTCGACCTATTACGCGCTCTCGGATACCCGCACGCCGCTCAAGTTCGCGCTGATCCGCGTCGGCTTGACGCTGGTCCTTGGCTATCTCTGCGCACTCGTTCTGCCGCCGCATCTCGGCCTCGCGCGGCGCTGGGGGGTGGCAGGCTTGAGCGCGTCGGCCGGCGTCGCGGCCTGGGTCGAATTTTCGCTCTTGCGTTGGAAGCTCAATCAGCGGCTCGGGCCGAGCGGTCTCGAGCGGAGCTATCTGATGCGGCTCTGGGGCATGGCGATTGCAGCGGCGATCGTAGCGCTGGGGATTAAGAGCTCTTTCCACGGCGGTCCACGCTTGACCGCATTGGCGGTAATTCCGGCTTATGGCGCCGTCTACCTGGGGCTGGCCTACTGGCTCAAAATGCCTGAGCTGACCCGGCTGGCCGGCTATGTTTTCGCGCGCCTGGACCGTCGCGACCGCTGAGCGGGAGTTCGAGGCGGGGGAAGCGTGCCCGAATTAACCGACCTGGCAGGTTCCGCGTCGCGGACCCGCGCGATGGTTGACGTTGTGCTATGGCCTTGGAGCAGCGGCGCCAGCGTCACCCGTCCACCGTACGATTCCACGAAGGTCTGGCCATCGATTGTCTCACCGCGCCAGTCCTCGCCCTTGACCAGAACATCGGGCCGCACCTCGTGGATAATCCGCTCGGCGCGCGGGTCGTCGAATACCACCACGTAATCGACCAGCTCGAGCGCGGCGAGCAATCGTGCACGATCAGCCGCGGAATAAACCGGCCGGCCCTTTCCTTTGATCATGCGCACGGTGCGATCGCTGTTGATCCCCACCACCAGCGAATCGCCCTGGGCACGCGAGAAACCGAGTATCTGCAAGTGACCGGCGTGAAGCAGATCGAAACATCCGTTGGTGAAGACGACTCGCTGGCCTGCGCGCCGCAGCGGTTCGAGCCGGCCCTGCAACTCTCCAATCGACACAATCTTGCGTTCGAAACCGTCGTGGATGGGCGCCAATGCTTTCGCAAGATCTTCCCGCGAAATGATCTCCGTGCCGAGCCGGCCGACTTCGATTCCCGCCGCGATATTCGCGAGCCCGGCGGCCGAGCCAAAGCCAAGCCCGGCGATTATCATCAGTCCGAACACCGCCAGGACGACGTCGCCGGCGCCGGTCACGTCGTAAACTTCGCGCGGGAGAGTGGGAATATATGCGCTGCGGCCGCCGCGCTCGGCGAGATACATGCCATCCCGATCGAGCGTCACCAGGCAGGCGCGTAGTCCCAGTTTGCGCACCATCGTGCCGGCCGCGACCCGCCAGGCCTCGCGGTCGGTCAGCTTCACGCCGGTCGCGGTCTCGGTCTCGAAGCGATTAGGTGTGAGCGCGGTGGCACCGCGATAAATGGAATAATCCTCGCCGAGCCGCGGGTCGATAACGATGGGAAGTCCCCGGCGATTGGCCTCGCCAATGAGCGCCCGTAGCAGTGTTGGCGTCAACAAACCCTTGTTAATGTCCGACACGAGCACACCGTCGGCCCGCTCCAGCACCCGAGGGAGCCGCGCGATAAGCCTTTGTTCACGCGCCGGGGTTAGCGGCCGAGAGTCCTCGTCATCGACTCGCAGGAGTTGTTGCGTGCCACGACGCGCGGATTGCACCGAGCCGAGCATCCGCTCCTTGACGATAGTGGGCCGATCCGGATCGATCAGCAGGCCGCGCGTATCGATTCCGAGATCGCGAAACATCTGGTGCAGCATCCGCCCGTCACGGTCATTGCCAACGATACTGAAGGCCGCCGGACGCGCCCCGAAGGCGCGTAGATTCGCCATCACAAAGCCCGCGTTGCCGGGCTTCTCCTCGCGGCGATGAGCGCGCAGGACGGGAATCGGCGCTTCCGGCGAAATCCGCTCGACGTCGCCCCAGATGTAGCGGTCGAGAATCACTTCGCCGGCGACGACGATCCGCAGCGCCCGGCTCTCGGGCAGGAGCAGCGCGCCCTGGGCGTCAACCCGCTGGTTTTGCGCTATTGGCCGCTTGATGTTCCTTCGCAGCATGAGTACCTAATGATATGGCATTGAAACATACGGTTTAAGCAACAGCGAAATCGTCGGGCGGCCCTGACGGGGGGAGGCGCGCTTGCACGTTCCAGTTCGGTTCAAATCCGGTAAATTGAGGCGGGAGACATAGCTCACGCGGCCAGGCGAAGGGCCTCGCCGGTTCGCCCGGAGGTTGTGGGGGATGGCAACGCAGCCATAAACAGCGGGTAGTAGACAATTGGTCAACGATAAAGACAGATTTGCGATGATCCACGAGCTGGCCAACAGCTTCGCTCAGCGGGTGGATCTCGATGAATTGATTCCCTTTGTGGTCGAGCGCTGCCGCGAAATTCTGCCGGCCAGCGGTGTTTCACTGCTGCTGCTCGAGGAACAGAACAATGAGCTGACCTTTGCCTACGTTTCCGAAGGCGACGCGGAGGCAGGACGGCGCCTGATCGGCATGCGGATACCGGCAGACCGCGGGGTTGCTGGTGCCGTACTTAACAAAAGATGCGCTGAACTGGTTGTCAACGTTCGCGACGACTCGCGCCACAATTCGGACGTCGACCGCGCGACCGGCACCAGCACCGGCTCGCTGCTGGCGGTTCCGCTGATTCGCGGTGAACACCGGCTGGGAGTAATCGAGGCTGTCAGGCGCGATGGTGAACCGCATTTCACGCCTTCCGACATGTCCATGCTGGAGGTGCTCGGCCGGACAATTGCCATCGCGCTGGAGAACGCCGGGCGCTTCGGCGAAATTAAGGCTTCCGCCGAAAAATTACGCGTCGAAGTGGGCGCCTTGCGCCGCGAACTCGCCCGCCACGACCGCTTTTCGGAAATAATCGCATCGAGCGAGGCGATGAGCGAGGTGTTCAATCTGATGGAAGCGGCGGCCGCCTCCTCCATACCGGTACTTATCGAGGGGGAGACCGGGACCGGCAAAGAACTGGCCGCACGCGCCATCCATCGCACCAGCGATCGGGCTGACCGTCCGTTTGTGGCGCTTAACTGCGCGGCGGTGCCCGAGGGGCTGATGGAGAGCGAGTTGTTCGGCCATCGGCGCGGCGCCTTTACCGGCGCGCTCGAGGATCGGCATGGGTTGTTCCGCGCGGCCTCGGGCGGGGTGTTGTTTCTCGACGAAATTGGCGAAATGCCGGCGCAGATGCAGGCCAAGCTGCTGCGCGTACTTCAGGAAGGCGAAGTAACCTCAGTCGGCGACACCCGTTCGCATAAGGTGGACGTGCGGGTGATCTCGGCAACCAACGTTGACCTGAAGGCCGCGCTCGAGGCGCGGGCTTTTCGCGAGGACCTCTATTATCGCTTGGCGGCGTTCACTATTCGGCTGCCGTCGCTGCGTGAACGCCGGGAAGATATCGAGCCGCTCGCGGTGCTGACTCTCGATCAGGCCGCTCAGCACCACCGCAAGCGTATCGCGGGTTTTGCGCCCGAAGTTATCGAGCTGTTCAACAACGCCCGATGGCCGGGCAATGTCCGCCAGTTGCAAAACGAAATCGAGCGCGCGGTCGCTGTCGCCCGCGAAGGCGACACTGTCGGACTCGGGCATCTTTCGCCACAATTGATGGCCGCGTGCCGTCTGCCAGCGTCCGCCGTCGAGGCGCCGGTCGCGGTGCGCCTGACTCCGGAGGTTGCTACCGCCTCGCCCAAAACGCTCGCCGAGGCTTGCTCGGCCTTCGAGCGGAGCTACATCGCGGAAACGCTGGAGCGACACAACCACAATGTTTCTCGGGCCTCCGCAGCGCTGGCGATCTCGCGGGTCACACTGCAAAAGAAAATGAAGGAATATTCGCTGCGCCGCCCCGGCGCGTGAACGGCCATCTCGAGCGCTAGAGCGGCCGAAATCGTTCACCCATCTCAGGCCAGGACGTGCGGGTATTCCGGCGTCAGAGCCGGCATCTCGAGTCCGGCCTGCGACACCCGCCGTTCGAGTAGCGATAAGTAAAGCTCCGCAAGCTCGGAGTTGTCACGGGATTTGAGCCCATAGCGGATGCAATCGAAAGTGAAGCCGCTGCCTGGGGGACCAAAAAAATTGA
>DATEGX010000055.1:0-2127 GCA_035279875.1 Binataceae bacterium (SeqCode) | reverse complement strand
CTGACGATTCTTTCGACGCTGCCTTCGGCCGGCGCTGGAGCCATTCTCGCGCTGCTGGTCTGCGGTCAGGAGTTGAGCGTCGTTGCGCTGATCGGCATCATCCTGCTCATCGGCATCGTTGAGAAAAACGGCATCATGATGATTGATTTTGCCCTGGAAATGGAGCGCAAGGAGGGCAGGGACTCGACCGATGCCATTTACCAGGCGTGCCTACTCCGCTTCCGCCCGATTCTAATGACCACGATGGCCGCCATGCTCGGCGGCGTACCTCTCGCACTCGGCACCGGCATCGGTTCGGAACTACGCAGACCGCTAGGAATTTCTGTCGTGGGCGGTCTGATCGTCAGCCAAGTGCTGACGCTCTACACCACGCCCGTGATTTACATTTTCTTTGACAAGCTGGCGCGGAAGTTCTCGCGTGCGCGGCTGAGCCATCCTCACGCAGAGCCCTATCCGGCCGACTAGCATGAGCCTATCAAGCCCATTCATTCAGCGGCCGGCAGGGACCACGCTCCTGACCATCGCCATCGCCCTGGCGGGAATCGTCTCATTCCTGTTTCTTCCGATGGCGCCTCTTCCGCAGGTGGATTATCCGACAATTTCCGTCGGCGCGAGCCTGCCGGGCGCCAGCCCGGAGATCATGGCGTCTTCGGTGGCCACTCCGCTCGAACGTCAATTCGGGCGCATCGCGGGCATTACCGAAATGACGTCATCAAGCGGTTTGGGATCGACTAACATCACCATGCAGTTCGATCTCAACCGCAATATCGACGGCGCGGCTCGCGACGTACAGGCCGCCATTAACGCGGCGCGCAGCTATCTGCCTGCGAACTTGCCCTCGAATCCCACTTATCGCAAGGTCAACCCCAGCGACTCTCCCATCCTGATCATCGCGTTGACTTCGAAGATTTACGATACGGCAAAAATGTATGACGCGGCTTCGACCGTCCTCGCTCAGGGACTCTCGCAGGTGCAAGGCGTTGGCCAGGTCGGCGTCGGCGGAGCGTCCTTGCCTGCGGTGCGTGTGGACGTGAATCCGACGCTATTGAATAGCTATGGCCTCGGCCTCGCGACCGTTGCAAACATGCTGAGGTCACAGAACGCAAATCTGCCCAAAGGACAGATTTCCAATGACTACGAGACGACCGATATTCTCGCGAACGACCAACTCCTCAAGGCAGATCAATACAAACCGCTGATTGTCGGCTATCACAACGGCGCCGCCATCCGCTTATCGGATGTCGCCAATGTCACCGATTCGGTGCAGAACATTCGCGCCGGGGGTTATGTAAACGGCCAGCCAAGCGTTTCGGTGATCATATTCCGCCAGCCTGGCGCGAACATTATCAACACGGTGGATGCGATTCGAGCAGCGCTGCCCTCGCTGAAAGCCTCGATTCCCGCCGGAATCAACCTTACTACCGTAGTTGACCGCACCACCACGATCCGCGCGTCCGTGGATGACGTCGAGGCGACGCTTCTTGTTTCGGTCGCTCTGGTCATCATGGTTGTCTTCGTCTTTCTCAGAAGCTTGCGAGCCACCTTCATCCCGAGCATCGTGGTTCCCGTTTCGTTGTTGGGAACTTTCGCCATCATGTACCTCGCGGGTTATACGATTGACAATCTTTCGCTTATGGCACTGACGATCTCGACCGGATTCGTGGTCGACGACGCGATCGTCGTCATCGAAAACATCACGCGCTACATCGAGATGGGTTACCGGCCGCTCGAAGCGGCTTTCAAAGGCGCCCAGGAAATTGCATTCACCGTAGTGGCCATGAGCACTTCTCTGGTCGCCGTATTCATTCCCATTCTGCTGATGGGCGGAATCATCGGGCGGCTTTTCCGGGAGTTCGCGGTTACGCTCTCGGCCGCGATTTTCATGTCGATGTGCATCTCGCTCACGGCGACGCCGATGATGTGCTCGCGTTTGCTGAAACGCGAGGCTCCGGAAGGGCACGGCTTCCTTTACCGCGCCAGCGAACGCGGATTCAATGGGCTGCTGAAACTGTACGAGCGTACGCTGACTGTGGTTCTTCGCCATCCGGCCTTTACGCTTACGGTTTTGATTCTCACCATCGGCGTGAACGTCTATCTTCTCGATATCGTTCCCAAGGGTTTTTTCCC
>DATEGX010000054.1:0-12222 GCA_035279875.1 Binataceae bacterium (SeqCode) | reverse complement strand
GACAGTGCTCGCCAAAAGTTTGTCCGACCGGAGGGGGACATTTACTCGATGATGGCGGGCGGCGCCGCCAACGAGGACATCATTACATTGGACGACGATCTCGGCAAAAATCACCCCACCGATAAGCAGGGCTCTAACATCTGACTTCCCAACCGTATGTCATAGCGCCGCCACAGATACCCAGCCCGAGAAGTAGCTCAGCCTCACGAATCATTCGAGCGCCTTGCGCGCCAACAACTCGGCAATCTCTCCATCGTTCAGGCCCAGCAGCTCACGGAGGACAAAATCGTTGTGCTCGCCGATTTGCGGCCCGGGCCATCTGACAAGCGCCGGTGTGCGCGAAAAGCGCATTCGCGAGCTTTCATATGGCACGGAACCAAATGACGGATGGTCCAGATACACGATGTGTCCACGGGCTTTAAGCTGCGGATCGTCCAGAACGTCCGCACTGTTCGACAATCGGTGTACCGGCACGCCGACGGCTTGCAACGACTCCTCCAGCGCATCAGGTTCGAAGCTGGCTGTCCATGCGCCGATTGCTGAGTCCAATGCTTCCCGATTAGCGAGGCGGGCGCTGGAGGTAGCGAAGCGATGGTCTTCCGACCACCCACGCGAGGAGGCCTTGCAGAGCGCTCGCCAAGATTCATCGGAGGGCGCGGCCAGCGCAATCCAGCGGTCGGCTCCCGCGCACGGATAAACTCCGCTAGGCGCATACTCAGCGAGCGCATTACCCATCCGCGTCTGGATGCGCCGGTTGACCGTATAGTCCAGGACCGCCGGACTCAGTAAGTGGATAGAACATTCGGCCTGGGAGAGGTCGATATACTGACCGTGGCCCGTGCGCCGCTTGTGTTCCACCGCGGCGAGCAGCGCTGCGGCGGTGAACTTTGGCGCGACGTAGTCGGTATAAGCACCGTAGGGTGCCGCCGGCGCGCGGTCTGGCCAGCCTGTCAGCTCGCCAAATCCGGCCATAACGGCGCCCATCGTGCCGTAACCCGCGAGCATCGCGGCAGGACCGGTCTGACCGCTCAGGCAGGAACTGAGCATGATCAGGTCAGGCTTGATTCGGCGCAGCGACTCATAATCCATGCTCCACGAGCGCATTACCCTCGGCGAGAAGTTCTCGACCACGACGTCAGCCCATTTGACCAGTCGCAGGGCGATTTCCCGGGCCTCAGGGGTCGCGAGGTTGAGGGAAAGATCGTACTTGCCCATGTTCGCATTACTGAAACCTCCAGAGCGGTCGATGCCGGCACGCCGATCTTTAAACGGCCCAACCGTGCGATAAGTATCGAGTTTCTTCGAGCTTTCGACGCGGACCACCGTCGCGCCGTAATCAGCGAGATAGCGCGTGGCGCCCGGTCCCGCGTAGGCCCAGGTAAAATCCAGGACCTTGAGACCGTCGAGCGCCTCGCCCGACGAGCCGCGCAACGCGCCGGGCTGGACCGGAGGCGTTGCAATCCGCCCTTCAGCGATGATTTCCTTCGTATGCTCGCCCAGCGTGGGCGGCCGGCGGTGATAGCGAATCGGGGTCTCGCTGAACTTTGCAAGCGGACCCGGATACTCGACTTGGCGGCCAAGCTCCGGATGCTCGAGCTTGGTCCAATACTCCCGCGCCCTGAGCTGCTCGGAATGGACCATGTCGGCAGTGTTGCTGACGGGAACGAGCAGAACTCGCCGCCGCAAGGCCTCCTCGAACAGCTCTGCCTTAGTGTGGCTGAGCGTGAGGCGCTCGATACAATTCGTACAGCGGTTGAATTCTTCGACTGACTCCGTCCCTCTCATGAGGAGCTGGGCGTATCCGACCCAATCTTTATCGCGGGTGGCTTCGTCGCAGAAGCCCTCCTCATGAATCCACTCGAAGAGGCGGCGGGTCATCGGGCCAAGGACGGCGCCGAAAACGAACGTGACGAGCACATAACCGTCTTTGCATGGATAAACGAAGCGGAGCGGAATTTTGCCGAGCTTGACCCCACCGCCCATTCGCTCAGCAGGGTAATCGTTCCAGCCATCCGCCAGCACAAAGAACTGCGTCGCCATCATCATCGCTGTCTGGGCGGATACATCGATGTGTTGCCCGAGGCCCTCGCGCTGGCGCGCAGACAGGGCAATGAGCGCACCGGCGGCGGCTTCGACGCCCGCGTGTAGATAAGCCTGTGGGACCGACGTGGCGACTGGCGGCCGGTCTTCATCACCGGTGATCAACAGTGCGCCGGAAGCCGCCGTCACCGTGAGGTCGGTCGCCGCCCATTGCGCTTTCGGCCCTTGTTGGCCGAATGGCGTGATCGAGATAACGATCAGACCCGGATTGGTCTCGGCCAGTGCACGGTAGCCAAGGCCCAGCCGATCCAGATAGCCGGGAACAAAGGACTCGAGCAGGATGTCCGAGGTCTTCACCAACTGAAGCAGGTCCCCGCGACCGGCCGCGGTATCAAGATCGATCGTGATGCTGCGCTTGTTGCGGTTTAGCGCCCAGAAGTTGAGGCTGCTATTGACGTCCGGCTTATCGCCGCTAAAGGGCCCAACCTTGCGTGCGATCACTCCTTCGGGCGGCTCGACCAGGATTACGTCCGCACCAAGATCGCCCAGAATCTGGCCGCAGATCATTGCTCCCTGATCGGTCAAATCGAGAACTCGATATGGGCTTAACACAGTGATGTCTCCATGCGGCTCAGATGTCGGCGTTTGTCGCCTGGCATAATGATACTGTCCGTGATCCTTTTGCCACGCCTCGACTCAAGGCGATCCAGCTGCCTGGCGCGCCTACTGTTGTGATCTCTACCTGTTCTGCGAGCGTTTGCCGATATCTTCGAGGGTACCTGCGAAATGCCAAACCATTGGGCCCATTGAGACCTTGAGCGCCCACGGCTATTCGCCCATCGGGTTCCACCACCACGATTCGAGCCGGGCTTATGGTCAGTTTACCTTTGAACTTTGTGGTCTTTTAAGCGTGATAATAGACCGCTAAACGGCATATAATTCTCTTCGGAGAAGTTTTATGCGCAATAGACCTCATCTGCTTCAAAAATATACCGCCATTGCCGCGATTCTCTCTATTCTGCTGGGCGCGATCAGTGCGGTCGCTAACGAGGCCTTCGCGCAGGCTTCGAATTCTCCGGCCGCGCCGTCGGCGCAGCACGATGCGCATGAAGGTCCTCCCGCGCTCGATTTTTTTGCAAGCGGCCTCCCGCAGAATAGATTTGCCTGCAACGAAAGATCGGGACACGTATGTTCGGTGCTGTTCGTCGGCGATAGTTACACGCACGGGCGCTATACACCGGTGCGAACGTTCAATGCGCAGATACCGGGTCAACCGTGGGCGCCGCCACAGGTTATCGACGAGAACTTTGGCCAAACCGGCGATCGCCAGGAGTCGCCGGCTGAGTCCGGTCCATGGGGCGGCATTCCGGGAATCTTCACGGAACTGGCCCAGCAGATGTACCTCAGCTACGAGGTTCATATCGAGGCCATCTCCGCGACTAGCTTGGCGAAGAACTACAACGCGGCCTCGGACGTGATCGAACGGGCGGGCTGGCAAGCCGTGGTGCTGCAGGAGCTAAGCGCCAAGCCGCTGCCACGCTCCCTCACCAACAGTCAACTCAGTAACCCACCGGCTTTCTGGGCAAGCGTGCAGACCATCGAGCAGGCAGTACACGCAGTTGCTCCAAAAGCCCAGGTTTTCCTTTACGGGACCTGGGTGGCCGCCAACCTGGCAAAGGCGATCGCGGGGGATACGTCGCAGCCGGATTTCGATGAGAAATACATGTCGGCGTTGGACCACCTTCTCGATACGAATCTCGCGAGTTACCGATGTGCCGCGCAGCTTGACGGTAAGGTCGCCGGCGTCGCACCCGTGGGCGAAGCCTGGCGTCGCGCCTGGAACGACGGGCTGGCCAATCCGGATCCTTTTCAATCTTCTCCTTCCGCCCTGCCGCTCCTTTGGTATGGAATCAATCCGGTCAATGATCCACCCATCAAGAATCCTGACTACACGCATCCTAGCGTGTATGGGGCCTATTTGAGCGGTCTCGTCCTTTTTGTGGAGATGACGGGGGCTGATGTACGCAAACTTGGAGCGCGCGAGCAAGCGGCCGCCGAACTCGGGATCCCCGGTAGGCTCGCATCGCGGTTACAGCGAGAGGCTTGGCTGGCCGTGAAGGAGTTTCCGCTCACGTGGGCGGGGATCACCCGCGATCCGTGCGACCTGGTGGGCACTGGAGACTAGCGCCATCGGTCTTCCAGCCGGAAATCGCACGCCGCTGGCATCAGCGAGACTCTCACGTCTGCTGACCTTCAACAATATCTCCAATGGGGTGAAGCTTGTATCCCCCCTAGCGCTTTGCTGAATCCGTCCAAGCGGATCACGGTGATGGCGTCAGCCAAGATCCTTGGGGACGAAGCCAGGCACCCACTTTTCATATTTCGGCAGGTCGTCGTTGAGCTCCACCCACGGCATCTTGGACGACACGAACACATGCATCGATAACCGCACCTCAGGATCGTCTTCAATCAGACCCGCAGGAACGCTGACCATGCCGGTTGCCTCAATGAATTTGGGCGCCGGCGAGCCGCATCGTTTGCAGAAGCTTCGCGCGTGGCCCGGCATCCATTCGAAGCCGGGATCGATCAAGTCCTCTCCGGAGACCATCTTGAATCGCTCTGAGCGCACGTGAGCGTTGGTCGAGAACGACGCGCCAGTGGCCTTTCGGCAAACTGAGCAGTGGCAAGTGGTAAGTGCGCGCACCTTTTCGATCTCGAATTTGATCGCGCCGCAAAGGCAGCTTCCTCTGACCATCGCAGCCCTCTCTATTTCGCTGGGCAAACAGCTTCAGCAACCCATGAACATCGTCAACTTCTTCTCGGCTGTTCGCCTCGAACAGTGAGGGATGCTGGCCGGAAGAGTAACGATCGTACCTCCGCCCTCGACACTCGCCGCCATCCTGGCGTCAAGCGCCTGCGGAGACCCTAGGCCGACAACAGCAGTGCCGACAACTGGTGCACAATACGCCCGTCTCGGCCATCGGCAAGCACGAAATCGGCGACGCGTGTTCATAGAACCGGGAGAGACGAGCCGAAGAGGGTTTCGCTCTTCAGGACGGTCGTGGCCGTTTAAATCCGCTCCAAATCGTGACATAACCTTTGCCACATCAGTGAAATACTGCCGAGGGAGAAGGGACGATGAACTTCCTGGATCAATTAGACCCCGAGCTTCGAGCCGTAGTGCAAAAGTTGCCGACCGACCGACCGCTGGATCTCACTGAGATACCAGTGGCCCGGGCGAAGATGAAAAAAATGGTGACGGCGTTGCTGGCGCCATTGCCGGCGGTCGAGGGTGTAACCAGCCAGGATCAATTCGCGCCCGCTCGGCAGGGCGACCCTGCTGTGCGAATCCGCGTCTATCGGCCAAACGAGCAGCCGAGCAAACTGCCCGCCCTCTACTGGATTCATGGCGGCGGTTATGTGATGGGCGACATCGAGCAAGACGACCGGCTCATGAAGCAACTGGTCAAAAGAATCGGTTGCGTGGCGGTATCGGTGGACTACCGTTTGGCGCCCGAGCATCCATTTCCCGCGCCAGTCGAAGATTGTTATGCCGGGCTGAAGTGGCTGTATTCCCATAGCGGCGAACTCGGCGTCGATCCATCCCGCATCGCCATTGGCGGTGCCAGCGGTGGGGGCGGTCTGGCCGCGGGCTTAGCCTTGATGGTCCGTGACCGGGGAGAAGTGCCGGTCGCTTTCCAGCTTCTCATTTACCCGATGATCGACGATCGTAACGTCACGCCAGCGAGCCATGCGATTACCGATCCGCGAATGTGGAATCGCGAGAGTAATCGCCTCGGCTGGAGAGCCTACCTGGGACGCGAAGGGGGCGGCGCGGACGTATCGCCTTATGCGGCAGCGTCGCGTGCCACGGATTTGAGCAAACTTCCGCCGGCATACATTCCGGTTGGCGCACTCGACCTTTTTGTGGACGAGAATATCGAGTACGCACAGCGCCTCGTCCAGGCAGGTGTACCTACCGAGCTTCACGTTTATCCCGGGGCCTTCCACGGATTTGATCTCTTCGCGCCGTCCGCGAGGGTGTCGAAGCAATTCAAGGCCGACCGTGATGATGCTCTCAAGCGCGCGCTGCACGATGCCTCAAGATGATGGCGACCAGCCTCGATTCGAAAATACCGCCGAAGCAAAACTGACCTGGCTTGATACTTTCTGATCGAGAATGCGAGGGGGACCTTCCCCCTCGCCCTTCCGCTCAATCGGTGGCCGTCAGACCGCTGGCGCGTACTTTCAATCGACGACTGGAAATAAGATTTCCCCCCGACAGGGATAGCCACTCCAGGCTGTGCCAGCCCGGATTGTCAAAGGCATGGCAGAAGACCGTGTCGCGCCCGCAACAAGGTCAAATCCGCTGAAGGTGTGTGGGAGCGCAATTTTGTGTAAAATTGCGGCGAAATTCCTCACGGAGATAGGCCGACGAAGATCGTAGTCGATTACAACCGCTGCGAGAGCAACGCGCGCTGCATGCAGGTTGCTCCCGATATTTTCGAAGTCCGCGACGATGACAAACTATACGTGTTGGAGGAAACCCCGCCCGAGTCGGCGCGTGAACGCGTACTGAAAGCGGTGCGGGTCTGCCCCAAGCAGGCCATTAGCGTCGTCGAAGACAAGTAACCCAAAACCCGGGGTGCGCATGAAGCTCAGCGAAGTCAACCTGATGGATCTCGAGCTGTTCGTAAACGGCAATCCGCACGAGGCCTTCGCCGTGTTGCGCCGCGAAGCCCCGGTGCATTGGCACGAGCGCTCGAACGGGCGCGGCTTCTGGGCCGTGACTCGCTACCAGGACGCACTTCGTGTCTATCACGATCCGGAAATCTACAGCTCCGAGCGCGGCATCTCGCTGATGTTCGACGATGTGATTCCCGATCAGGCCGGCTCCGGGATGATGATGATCCTGACCGACCCGCCGCGCCATAACCGAATCCGCCAGATTGTCAGCTCGCGTTTCACGCCGCGCGTGATCGCCGCCTACGCACCCGAGGTGCGGCGCATCTGCGACGAAATCCTCGACGCCGTGTGTGAGCGCGGCGAATGCGATTTTGTAGTTGACGTGGCCGGCAAGGTGCCGACTGCGGCGATTTGCGAAATGCTCGGCATCCCGGCCGAGTATCGCGACATGATGTATATGCTGGGCAACGCTGCAATCGGGTCGCAGGACCCCGAATACAATCAGGGCCGCAGCGCGATGGAGACCGGGCGCAACGCGCAAGCGGAATTCTTCAGCTATTTCGCGAAGCTAATCGATGAGCGCCGGAAGCGCCCGGGCGGCGATTTGATCAGCGCGCTTACGCTGGGTGAGGTTGGAGGCGTGAAGCTGACCGACCTCGAGATCCTGTTCAACGCCTTTCTCCTCATAATCGGCGGACAGGAAACCACCCGCAACGCGATCAGCGGGGGCACCCTCGCTCTAGTCGAGTTTCCAGAGCAGCGGGCACGGCTGGCCGGCAATCCGGCGGTGATGCCGACCGCGATCGAGGAGTTCTTGCGCTGGACCACGCCGGTGACGCATATCCTGCGCACTGCGCGCCAGGATACCGAGTTAAATCACCAGAAGATTCACGAGGGCGATAAGGTCGTGGTCTGGAATGCCTCGGTCAACCGCGACGAAGAGGTTTTTCCCGATGCCGACCAGTTCGACGTGACGCGGTCACCCAACGATCACCTGGCCTTCGGACACGGCGAGCATTTCTGCGTCGGATCGCACCTGGCGCGGCTCGAAATGCTCGTGATGATCGAGCAGGTGATGCGGCGCATGCCGGGCCTTGAACTGGCCGCGCCTCCGGAGCGGCTGCGCTCGAACTTTGTCGCTGGAATCAAGCATATGCCGGTGCGCTTCACGCCCTCGGCTGTGCACGCCGGCGCGTAGCGTTGGGCATTCCCTGGATTCGTCTAACCTGCTGAAACCGCCTCGCGCGTCGCGGGCGTCTCGATGCCGCCGCCGTGTTTTTCAACCAGGTCGTGATTGATGTGGTATAGCTCCCATTCGACGCCGTCGGGGTCCATCACCCAGAACTTGACCTGGTTGGCGTAGCAGCAGTTGACGCCGAGTTGCTCGCGGACCTTGAGCCCTGCACCCTTGACGCGCTCGAGATGCTCACTGACCAGTGCGGCTGACTCTACCTCGATGCCAACGTGGTTGACGGCGGCATTCTCTCCAGTCTCGCGCCGTGCGGGCGAAATCACCAGGTTTAGCGGCGCGAATTCCGGCAGGAACTTCACGTGATCGGGCTTGTTCTTGACTGGCTCAGATCCGAGAAAACGGCGGTAGAATTCGCGGCTGGCGTCGAGATCGGCTGCCTTGAGATGAACATGAATGCGCGTCATGAGAATTTCTCCGCATAACCTGTATCTGGTCTACAACTTAATGGCTCGGCCGCCTTCGTGCCATTCTCGGAGGCTCGTGACCGCACCGGGAGCGGCATCCTTCAAGTGCCCTGGATTGGTCCGGCCCATCGTCCGAAGATGGTCGCGCCGATTTGGTTCAGGGGCGGCAGATACTTCGGCGCATCTGCCGCGATCGCCTCGCCATCGATACCGACGCGTTTCAGTCCGTCGCGGAATTCGCCTACCAGAGCTTCGAGAATTTCCGCAGTCATTTCGGCGTGAAACAAGAGGCCGTAAGCCTTGTCGCCGAAACGGAAGGCCTGGACTGGACTTTTTTCCGAGGAAGCCAAGGCTACCGCCTGGCTGGGGAGCTCGAAAACGTCGCTATGCCAATGGGCAGCGACGAATTCCGGCGGCAGTCCGCGCAACAGGCGGTCGTCGCTGGCGCCGGGACTCAGCCGTACGGGATACCAGCCAATTTCGCGGCTCTCACCGCGCTTGACCGTCGCACCGAGCGTGGCGGCCAGCAACTGGCTGCCCAGGCACACTCCGAGGATCGGCTTGTTCTGGCGTAGCGCGTCCTCGATAAGCCGCATTTCGTCGCGGAGGTAAGGGAACTGGTCGAGTTTGTACACGGTTTCGGGGCCGCCCATCACAACCAGCCCGCCGGCGCCCTTCATGTCGGCCGGAATCGGCGCGCCGTCGAAGACCCGCACGTATTGCCATGCCAGCGCCGCTTCTTCGAGCGAATCAGCGATCGCGCCGAGATTCTCCGCCGGATGATGCTGCAGAACCCAGATTTTCGCCATTTCGGTACTGTGCTCTCGATGCCGCCAAGATCGCTAGACCAGGCAACCCTGCAACCGATGATTCGCAGCTTCGCAAAGGCTAATCCGAGTCGCAACCAAGGTCGAGACACAGGCGGAAATCGCCCAAAAATAAGGGCGATGATCTGGATCAAACACGGGCAGCCGCAATAGAACGGGCGCCGAAGACCGTGTCGGAAGCTCCAAGCTCGAAAGTTCCGACGCCGGTTATCGGCGCCCTATCTTGCTTAATGTTGCTCTTTCGCAGCTTTATTTGAAACTAGGCTCCAACAAAGGGCTATATGAAGCAGAATTAACCAGATTGCCGCCCAGGTCGCATTTCGCGCCTGCGCCGAGAAGCTGGAATTTGCCGTAGAAAACAGGGCATTTGCACTGGGCCGTCGAACCGCTCGGATTCAAGTGGCACGGCGCCGTCATACATGCCGCGTAGGGACCTTTCGGACAGGGCAAAAACGAGCCCCCGCCCGACTCGAGAGCCTCCACTATTGAGTCATGCGAGGCAGGGTCGAAGGTTGAAATGACGTTGGCACCTGGAATCAGGGTGCCATGGTTCAAAGTTCTGCAAACCGGAGCATCGCCTGAATCGGGGCAATTCGAGCCATCCGCGCCGCAGGTCCTAATCGTCGAAAGATATACGGGGTAATTCAAAATCGCATTGATCAGCGTGTAGTTGGTCTCGTTTGCGACCGTGCATTTGCAATTTGCCGAACGGCCGTCCGCCGAGAGCGTGCAGGGAAGGGGCTGGGGTCCCGAATGAAAGCACAAGGCGAACTTGGTGTCGCAGGCCAGCAGTTCTGACGGCGACTGCATTGTGTCGCGGTAAGCCGGGCCATAGTCGCTCGTCCAATTTTTCGAATTATCCCAAAACGACTGCGAATTCGGCACAAATTGCTGCTGTAGGATTAAGGGCGCTTGAGCGGCGGCGGGAACCGTGTGAATCGTGCCCAGGAGCAGAAAAAGGACCGACATTGCGATAATCGATTGTGATCTGCGCATATAGCTTCTCAAGTGCAAGATGTTTCGTCTCCTACATCCATAAGATTGTTCGCGCGCTACTCTGCACCCAAATGCACCTCTAGTCAACTGAAAGGAACGAAATTGCGGCTATCTATTTGTGAAAAATGCGAAGTCGCTCCATGAGATGCCAGCTATGCTGCCGTTGGGCGACTCGCCAGGTTCGCCGGAACCGCGACCAATGAGCTTTAAAGCAACGGCGCGGGTGAGCTAAGAATTAGAAGAGCTACCGGCGGGTGCGCGATGCGCCCGTCTTCTGGAGGTTCATCGGACATGGCTATGATTGGCCTTCGCGAACAGACGGTGCGGGACGCCAAAAGCGTCGCCGACGCCCGCGCGCGTCATCGATGGCATATTCCCGCCGACTACAATATCGCGGTCGACTGTATCGACCGCCACGCTGAGCTTCGCGATAAGCCAGCGCTGTTCTACGAGGATGACGAGGGCCGGGTCGAGCGCTACACCTTCGGCGAGATCGGGGCGCTCAGCCGCCGCTTCGCCAACGTGCTGAGCGGTCTGGGCGTCAGCCGGGGCGACGTCGTCGCGATCCATCTGCCGCAGCGGCCCGAAACCGCAATTGCTCACATCGCCTGCTATCGGCTGGGCGCAATCGCGTTGCCAATCTCGAAGCTCTTCGGCACGGATGCGCTGCTCTATCGCTTGACTAACAGCGCGGCCAAGGTGTTGATGCTGGAGCCCGAAAGTGTCGAGAAAATCGAGCCGATTCGGAGCCATTTGCCCGAGCTCAGGCACGTTATCGTCGCCGGCGGGAGCCGGGGCGGGACGAGCTTCGACGAGCTTATCAAACAGGGCTCGGAAGACTTTGCGATGCCGAAGGCGAGCGCGGAAGACCCGGCCCTCCTGATGTACACCTCGGGCACGACCGGTGACCCGAAGGGCGTTCTGCACGCCGCCCGTTACGTCCTGGGTCACAACGGGATCGATTATTCCTATAATTTCCTGCGGGATGGCGATCTTTATTACAGTCCGGCCGATTGGGCGTGGGCGGGCGGCCTCCTCGATGGGCTGCTGGCGATTTGGCCGTATGGCATCCCGGTACTTGCCTATCGCAGCAAGGAGCGCTTCGACCCCGACGTGATGCTGCGCCTGGTCGAGAAGTACGGCGCCACAATTGGACTCTATCCGCCGACCGTCCTCAAAGGGCTCCGCGAAATCAAGAACCCGCGCGAGAAGTATCCCAACTTGCGGCTGCGCTGCGTGGTCAGCGGTGCCGAACCGGTCAGTCCCGAACTGGCCCGTTGGGTCGATGAGCAGTTGCGGGTGCAGTTCAATCAGGCTTTCGGCCAGACCGAGGCGAACTACTTCATCGGCAACTGTACGGCGCTCGAAAAGCCGCCGCTCGAACCGTTGGGCAAGGCTTACCCCGGCCACGACGTTGCAATACTGGCGGATGGTACGCCGGTAAAAACCGGCGAAACCGGCGAAATAGCCATCCGCCGCGACAGCCCGGTGGTCATGAAGGAATACTGGAAGAACCCCGCCGCGATGGGCGACAAGTTCGCCGGCCAATGGTGCCTTACCGGCGACATGGGGCACATCGATGATGAGGGCTACATTTATTTCCAGGGGCGCAACGACGACGTGATCAAAACCTCGGGCTACCGGGTCGGCCCGGCAGAAGTCGAGGCCAAGATCATCGAGCATCCGGCGGTCGGCTCGTGCGCCGTCATCGGGGTGCCCGACGAACGGCGCGGCCAGAGCATCAAGGCCTTCGTCAAGCTGTTGCCCGGGCATGAGCCGTCGCCGAAGCTGATCGACGAAATTCAGCAGCACGTAAAGCGGCGGCTCGCCGCGCATGAATACCCGCGGGAATTCGAGTTTATCGACGAGTTCCCAATGACGGTGACCGGCAAGGTGCGGCGGCGCGACCTGCGCGAGCGCGAGTTGCAGAAACCTCGCGCAAAAGGTTAAGTCAGTCCGCAAATCAGCCTCGCCGAAGAGGAAACCAGGTGGATAACAAGGCGCAATCGCCGTTCAG
>DATEGX010000053.1:0-5193 GCA_035279875.1 Binataceae bacterium (SeqCode) | reverse complement strand
GCTGCGCGCGCGCCATCTGCGCTTGGCGGTTGGCGTCGGGCAAGGCCTCCGCTGCCTGTAGAGCCGCCTTGACCTCGGTGGGTTCACCGGCCTTATCCGCGTCTTCGGCGAGAGTCACGTAGTCGGACGCTTTCGTCCGCGGTTTCATGCTCGCGGCCTCGAGCTTGTCGCGCATGGCGTCCGTGTAGCGCCCCATCAATGCATCAAGGAGTCCGCGCTCCCACAAAAGGTAGCCGCTTTTGGGAGCGAGAGTGACGGCGATGTTCATCTGATCCAAAGCCTCGGGCAGGCGGGAAGCATGTACCAGGGCGGTGCTGAGATTATGATGGTAGATCGGCATTTCAGGAAATTCCGCGACGCATTCCCCGAAGTACGACAGGTCGTTCAGCCAAAAGCGCTGAACACGAAACAGGGTAATGGCGTATAGACCGGCCAAGGCCGCAACCGCTATGAACGTCGCTTTGCGCTCCGCGGTGGTCGCAACGGCGAAAGCAGTCACGGCATCAGCAATCACCAGGCACCATGCGAAGGATGCCAGGTAGAGATAACGGTCCTGGACGAAGGCTTCCTGATGTGTAGGTATTAGCGCGATTTCCGGAATCAGCGGCAGGAAGAACCATATCGCACAAAACAAATACAGGCGTTGCTTCGCGAAACGACCGAAACTCAACCATCCTGCCGCTGGCGCAAATATCACTAGAGAGAGAAGAAACTTCGGCGAGGTCCAACTCGCGACGTAGAGTACACGATGACTCGGCCCAGCCATCCACGGCAATAGAGTTATTTCGACGAAATGGAGCCATGCCCAGGGGACTGTGGCGATGACTTCTGATGTGCTTGCGGATACGGGCCGGCTGGGAAGGTCACCCACATAACCAAGTACCAACCAGCGCAGACCAAGATATGCAATCACAAGAAGCACGAATGGCGCCGTCTCGATCGCCGACCTTTTCCAAATGTCACTGTCGGCAGTGCGCGAAAGTTCCGGCGTCCTTGCTACCACCGGTCTCGAAATATCCGTGGAAGGTTCGAGTAGGAGAGCGTAAGCGGCGATCAAACCAGGGAAGATAGTCGCGCTCTCATGACTGAGCAGCGCACCGACGTAAAGCAGCAGCGCCAGAGTCCAATTCCGCGCTGCGTTTTGGGCGCGAACCGCGAATAGATAGAATGCTCCGAGTTGAAAGACCGCGCTCATCGGGAGGGGCACGGCAGAGGGCCACACGATTGCGTCGGCATGGATCGGTAACAAGCCGAAGAGCAATGCGGCTATTAGAGCGGCGGGCCCGCTCCCAGACAGTAGCCTCGCCAGCTTGTAAACCAGCCACACCGCAACGAGATGCAGCGCTATCATCGGCAGGTGCCACAGATGCGGATTGAGGCCCCAGAGATGATAGTTTAACCCCATCCAGATATCCTGCAGTGGCCGATAGTACGAGCCCCGCTTGAAACCAACCTCATTGAAGTCGTAGAACCACCAAGAATCTCGCACCAGCGAACGCGAAAGAAAGTCCCAGCGCGGGAGATAGCGATTGCGCGGGATCATAAACACGTCGTCGAAGACGAAATCACCTCCAAGGCATCGCAGGTATGCGATCGCCGTTATGGCGAGAACGCCCGCGACTAACCATTTTTCGCGAAGTCTTATCAAGGCAGGGCCGACTTACTGACTTCGAGGTGGCGCTCGATCTCATCAGCTAAGGCCAATGCATCACGGTCGCGGGGAGACACCTTGAGTGCGAGCCTGCACTGGGCCAGCGCCTCGTCATCGCGGCCGATATGATGCAATGCGAGCGCCGCGCGATAGTGGGCTTGAGGGTAGTCGTTTCGCGCGAGGGCAATTGCGTGCAGATATGCCGACGCCGCGGCGGAGTAGTTCTGATCGATGAATCGAGCATTGGCCAAAAGATACCAAACCTGCGGATCGCCCGGATGCGTAGAGGCCAGGTCTTCCAGAATTCGTGTCGCGCCAGCCGCGTTACCGTGCTCGAAGCTAAGCTCTGCGCGAACCATCTGTGCCTGTCGGTGGCCGTCGGGCAATGCTTCCGCGGCCGTCAACGCCGCCTCGACCACCGACGGTTCGCCCGCTCTATCGCCATCTTCAGCGAGAGCGGCATACGCGGACGCTTCTTTGCGCGGCTTGATTTTCGCCGCCGCGAGCTTATCGCGTACGGCGTCGCTATAGCGCCCGAGCCTCGCGTTCAGCAAGCCACGCTGCCAGAGTTCCCAATCGCTGTCCGGGAGCAAATCGATCGCGATGTTGATCTCGTGCAATGCCTCACGTAGTCGACCGGCTGTCTCCAGGGCAATGCCGAGGTTAGTGTGGTAAAAGGGCGATTCCGGACATTCGGTGACGCACTCCGTGAAATAGGCGATATTGTCGTGCCAGAAGCGCTGCACCCGGAACAACGTTATCGCGTAGAAGCCGGCGAGCAGCGCAACCCCGCTAAGGATGGCTATACGGGTGGATTCTTTCGTGGCTGCCAGGGTACCCAGCGCGTCAGCGACAAACAGGCACCATCCGAAGGATGCCAGATATAGATAACGGTCCTGGACAAACGCTTCCGAACGGGGAGCTATGAGTGCAATTTCGGGAATCAAAGGTATCGCGAACCATAAGGCGCAAAAAAGGTACAATCGCCTTTTCGCGAAACGGCCAAAGATCAAGACCATGGCCATCCCCGCGAATATGACGAACGGTACGACGAACTCGGCCTCCGTCATATCGCGGACCGGACTCACCTGATGAGCAGGTCCAGCCAGCCACGGCAGTAGGGTTATTTCGACGAAGTGAAACCAAGCCCACGGGACCGTCGCAAGAACCGGCGCGGTGTTCGCGAAGTGCAATGCGGCTGGCGAGTTCAAGGTGAAGCCCATTACCGCCCGTCGCACGGCCAAGTAGGCAATCATCACCAACGCGAAAGGCGCGGTTTCGATTGTTACTCGCTGCAGGCGTGGCTTCGCGCCATCGGCCGGGGGTTCGAGCAGGTAGACGTAAGCGGCGATCAAACCCGGAAAAGCGACCGCGCTTTCATGGCTGAGCAGAGCGCTCGCGTAGCATAGCAGGGCTAACGTCCACTTCAGCGTACGCGCGTTGCCGCGCTCCGCGAACAGGTAGAATGCCCCGAGTTCCAACGCCGCGCTCATCGGTAGCGGCACCGCCGCAGGCCATATGACCGCGTCGGCATGAAAAGGCAACAATCCGAACAGCAGCGCTGCGATGAGCGCGGTCACCCCGCTCCCGAGCAGCGCGCGCGCCAATTTGAAAACCAGCCAGGTGGTCAGAAGATGCAAACCGATCGTCAAGACATGCCACCCGAAGGGGTTGGCCCCAAACAAATGGTAGTTGAGACCAAGCCATATATCCTGCAGCGGGCGATAGTAGACAGATTGAGGTCGATCTTCGTTGCTAAACCACCAGGATCCGCGTGCCAATGAATGCCACAGGAAGCTCCAACGCGCGATGTACGCGTTCTCAGTGATCATCAGAACGTCGTCAAAGACGAATTGGTCCCACAAGCACCTGACATATGCGATCGCGGTCAAGGCGAGGATGCCCGCGAGCAGCCAGCGCTCGCGATCGTCGGTTAAAGCGAATGGTGAGGATTTCGGAGGCGTTTTCGGGGGCAACGAACGTGGGACAGTTAGTTCGCGCTGGCGTACGGATGCCGCGCGTTTCCTAGCTCGCCTGGAAGACACTGTTACGCTATCGGGGAACGTAACGCCTTTAAAAAATGCCTTGCCGCCTGCGAGCCAGGAGCTTCATGCTTGGCGGGAGGAGCATCACCGCGGCCCGAAGTCTCAGTTGCTAATTACCTTCCACTGAACCAGCGTTGCATCCGGATGGTCTTCATATACTGCTTCAACTTCGGCGTCGAAAGGGGGGTTTTGCGCCGGGTCGCCGACAATATTACCGACCATGCGAATGTTGTCGGCGTCAGGAATCTGGACCACGCCAACCAGGTATGGGCAGGCTTCGCGCAGGGCCGGATGGACCGGGTTCCAGCTGCGGATCCAGCTATACAGACGGCCGCGCCCCGAAACCTTGTGCCAGCCCAAATCGGTCGAATGACACTTATGGCAAACCGCCTCCGGACCCCATTGGAAAGCGCCGCAACCCTTGCATCGCTGCACTACCAGTTCGTGCCGTTTAGTGGCATCCCAGTACTCCTTGTCGAGCCCGTCACGCTGAGCGCGCGGACTCGGTAAGCCTTCGGGCAGATAATACTTGCGTTCGGCCATGGAGGGCTCTCCCTAGTTACTATGCACGATGAGGTCGCTGACCGGCGAAACCATCGGTCCGGACGCCACGAGGGAAATCTTGCAATTGGGCACCTGGCATGTCGATTCGCCTCGGACCTGGCGCGCGGCCTCAGCCACCAGTTCCAGGCCGTGCATATAACATTCGGCGATGTTGCCCCCGCTGGTGTTGACCGGCAGCTTGCCCTTGGGAGCGGTGATGTTATCGAAGGTCACGAAGTCCATCACCTCTTCCGGTTTGCAGAAGCCATGCTCGACCAGGCTGATCATCACGGCGCCGCTAAAATGCTCGTAAATCTGCGCACAATCGACATCCTTCGCTGTGATCCCGGCCATCTCGAAGAGGCGCGGCGCCAGGGTTTTGAAATTTGATGATGAATAATCGAAGGAGTTTTCGACCGTTGCGGCGTGACGATAACCCGAGCCCTGCGCCGCCGCCATAATGTAGGCGGGCTTCTTGCGGGCGTCGCGCGCGCGATCGGCGGTGGTCAGGATGAGCGCCGCAGAACCGTCATTTTCCATACAGCAATCGTAGAGATGGAACGGCTCGGCGATCCATCGCGATTTGTCGTACTCCTCACGGGTCAGCGGATGACCGTACATCACGGCGCGCGGATTGTACTGCGCGTGGTAGTAGTCGGCGAGCGCCACCGCTGCAAGCGGCTCCTGGTTGATGCCGTAGTCATGCATGAAGCGGCGCGTTCGCAGTGCAACCCATTGCGCAGGTACGTAGAGCCCGTAGGGCGCGGTGTAGGCAGATGCGCCCGAGACGTGCTGCGAAACGGGTGCCTGACCGAAGCGTCCGAACTGACCCTGGGCTAGGGCGCGGAAGACCACGACGTATTTGGCGAACCCGGCCACCAGCGCAGCCGCGGCGTTGCCGACCGCGCCGGACCCGCCACCGCCCCCCCCACCCCAAACCATGCCCATAAAGCC
>DATEGX010000052.1:0-2882 GCA_035279875.1 Binataceae bacterium (SeqCode) | reverse complement strand
CGAAGCTGGCGAACATTGATCCGCGCGCCAGATTCGCCGAATTCAAATCATTCGATTCGGACTACTGGTCTTCGTGGGATCTTGGCAGCGCGCTGCATCCACAGACTTTGCTGGCATACGGCTTCAACGGCCGCCCGCTCTACCCCGACCACGGAGCACCATTGCGCGTCTATTCGGCGGTGAAACTCGGCTACAAGAACGTAAAGTATTTGACCGAGGTGAATTTCCTACCCGAACCAAACGGAGGCTACTGGGAAAACCAGGGCTACGAATGGTTCGGGGGCGTTTGAAAAGCCGGGCGGCGGAAGCCTTTAGGCAGCGCGGGGTCGTTCGTGATCATGCAGGCCGCGGCTCAACGTCGGCCCAGAGCCGCCGCATGAATTCAATATGGGTCTCGACCGCCCAGAGAGCTTCGGCGGCGGAGCCTTCGGGAATAGCGCGAAAAATCGAAAACGCGCTCGAATCGCCGTGGTCCTTGTCCACTTCGACATGAACTGAGAAAAAGCGCACGGCGTCGTCGTCGAGCCCGTAATGACGCTTGAGGCCGTCAATCACCCGCGGGTAAGCATCGGGGTTATGCAACTCGGATCCCAGGCTGATGCCGGCCAGCGTCGTGTACCAGGGCTTGGAATCGGCCAGCCAGTACATCCAATGGACCATCGCGGTGGCGTCCGGTGACATCCGCGAATGGAGCAGTTGTTCCCGCGGAATCCCCAGCGCCTCGCCGAATTCAAGATACAGCTCCATGTGCGAGCGCATCGCGCCGGACTGACGCCCAAGCTCCTCCTCGTTGAGGTTCTCGACAATCGCCTTGCGCGCGGCGAAATCGTCGCATTTGGCGTAGATCAGCCCCAGGATATTGGCATTGTGGCCCTTGTTGCCGATGTAGAGCTGGGTTGCCCAGTGGCGCAGTTGGGGCTGCGTCAGGCGGCCATGCTCGATCGCGTCGATTGTGGGATGTTGTTTTAGAGTTCGGCGGTCGCGGTCGAGTCGGTCGAACAAGGCGCTCAGCTGGCGTTTGCCTTGAGTCACATCCATGGGTTTTCTCCCTTACCGCGATTCGCGCGGGCCCTTCAAACCATCGGCGCGCGAAAGCAATCTATCCGTAGCGGTGCCGTCCGGGCAATCCGCGAACTTCGATACGCGCCGTGCCTTCCAAATTCAGGCTTGCTACAGTCTGGCTGGGATGGTACGCAGGTTTGCTCCTCGACGGGCGGCTGGCCACGGGCATCCGGCGGTCGCGCGCCGGATTCGAGGGTAGACGGAGAAAAACAGCTAATGGCGAGCGCTGGCGGTAAAGAGCCTTGGGGGCTCGGCAAGTATATTCTGCAGTATCGGGCGATTATCGGAATCACCCTGATACTGATCACCGCCTTCATGGGCTATTGGGCCGCGCGCGTTCAAATCGCCACCAAGTTCGAGAATTTCTTCCCGGCGGACCATGAAGACACCCTGCTCTATCGCAAATACCAGCATCATTACGGCGGCGCGCAGACCCTGCTGATAATGCTGCGGGTGAAGCAGGGCGACATCTTCAACGTCAAAACGCTGACCAAAATCCAGGATATCACCCGTCAGGCCAATATCCTGCCCGGCGTCGATCACAATGAGATTTTTTCGCTGGCCTCTTACCGGGTCGCCTACGCGAAGGTCATTCCTGGTGCGATTATCACGACCAACTTCATGTATCCCCGGGTGCCCGAAACCGCTGAGGCGCTCAAGGAACTGCGCCTCAATGTCGCGGCGCATCGCGAGGCTGTGGCCGGGCTGATTACCTACGACAACAAGGGCGCGCTGATCACAGCAAGCTTCAATGAAGGAAAGATCGACTACAAGGAGTTGTTCGACGACCTCCAGAACCTGGTCCATCAGTATTCGGACGACAATACCGAAATCTATCTTGCCGGGCAGCCGGTGATTTCCGGCTGGGGCTATTACTACCTGCCCCGCATCACGGTGATTTTCTTCATCTCGATCGCGTTGATGCTGATCATCCTCTACCTGAGCCTCGGCCAGCGCAGCAGTTGGTGGGCACCGATTCTGACTGGCTCGTTCTCGGCCCTGTGGGGCCTCGGGTTCGTCAGCCTGATGGGCTACAACTTCGACCCGGTGATGCTGGTCATCCCCTTCATCCTGACCGCTCGCGACCTGAGCCACGGTATCCAGTGGCAGGGGCGATACTACGACGAACTCGACCGTCTCGACGACAAATTGCTGGCCTGTGCGACCACCACAGACGTGATGTTGCCGCCAGGCATGCTGTCGATTCTGGCCGATATCGCCGGCATCATTTTTATTTCCTTCGGCGGCATCCCGGTGCTCAAGGAAATCGGCCTCGGCGGTGCGGTATGGCTGGCCTCGAGCCTGACGATGGTTTTCGTGTTCCAGCCGATCTTCATGAGCTATCTGCCGCGGCCGCGGGTCCGCGAGCGGCGCTGGTGGCCGAAGCGGAGCGACGTGCGCCGCACGGTTTTTTCCCGGTTTCTGGATTGGCTGGTGCATGTGCCAGTTACCCGGGGAGTCGTCCGCGGAGCGCTTCTCGGGGGTGGTGCACTGTTTATCCTATGGGGCATCACGTCGGGATTGCACGCGCGGATCGGCTACGAAACGCAGGGAACACCGCTCTACAATTCCGATTCCAAGGTCAACCAGGACATTGCCGAAATCGCCAAATTCTTCCCGATCGACGAAGGCTGGATCGTTCTGACCAGCCCCGACTACCCGAATCCACAATCGGGCATTGGCCCGCCTGTGCTGCGGATGGAAGACGACCTGGGCGCCTACCTCGCGAGTCGCGGTGACGTGCTGGGCACGGTCTCGTTCTCGAACGTCGCGATCCAGCCGCTCAACCAGAACTTCAATAATGGCTTCCCCAAGTTCCG
>DATEGX010000051.1:0-6654 GCA_035279875.1 Binataceae bacterium (SeqCode) | reverse complement strand
CTTCGGATCCGGAAGGCTACCAAATCGAGGTTCTCGACGGTCCCAATGCGGGGCTTCGCGGCTATATCGCCAAGGACAATCTCGATTAGCCGATGCCGTGGCTGGCTTTGCGCCAGTCACGCTATCGCAGCGACCGCGGATTGAAAGCTCGGCCCAACCATTTCGCCAAACAAAAAGCGGCCGGGTTGCTCCCGGCCGCCAGCCGCAACGAACCGTAATGCCCGCTACAGTGCGTTAGAGCCACGCTCACCGGTCCGGATACGCACCACTTCTTCCATCGGCATGACGAAGATCTTGCCATCGCCAATCCTTCCGGTGCGTGCGGCGCGCTCGATCGTTTCAACTACCTGGGTCGCCATTTCGTCGGCGACGATGATTTCGAGCTTCACCTTGGGCAGAAAATCAACCACGTACTCGGCGCCGCGGTATAATTCGGTATGGCCCTTCTGGCGGCCGAATCCTTTGACTTCACTGACCGTGAGGCCTTGCACACCGATACTCGACAAGGCCTCTTTCACCTCGTCGAGCTTGAACGGCTTGATTATCGCCTCGACCTTCTTCATATGACTCCTCTCGGCATTTGCGAGGAACCCTCTTCAGAACTGCAAGCTGATAGTACCCTTTTCGACATATAAAGTCGCCGAGGGCGAGCGTCCAAGGATGCCCGCAGCGACCCGATCCTACCAGCAAACCGGATGCCAGCGATTAGGGCGCCTTATCGTCCTTGGCCTGGCGTTTCGTGCCTGATAAGCGTGCGCGAGATGGCCATCCGATGGGCGGACGACGAATTTGCGGGCACCCTCACGCTATTCTCCTTTCGTTCGCCCGGCTATTCGTCAGACCCCGCCGGGCTTCGACCCACCAATCGCCGGCTCTTCACCCCGCATCAACCTCCCGATGTTTTCACTATGCCGCAACAGCACTAACGCAGCCATCAGGATCGCCAGCAGAATATAGGCACGCGGGCAACCGCGCGCGGCCGTCGCCGGCGGCAAGGCAATCGCGGCGGCAATTGAGGCCAGGGAAACAATCCTGAAGAAGCCCAGCACGACGACGAAAACCGCCACCGCAATCCCAACCGGCATCGGCGCCAAACCCAGCCATACACCTACCGAAGTGGCCACCCCGCGGCCGCCGGCGAACTTCAGAAAGACCGACGCGACGGCGCCCGCGAACGCCGCGAACCCCACGACCGCCAGGGCTGACGGTAGATGTCCGAAGACCAATCGCGCCAATTCGACCGGCACCAATCCCTTGAGCAGGTCACCCGCAAAGGTGATCGCGGCGGGCATTTTTCCACCGGCCCTTGCGACGTTGGTCATCCCGACGTTGCCCGAGCCGACTGCGCGAGGGTCGAAGCCCCACCTGCGGCCGACCAGCACCCCGACCGGTATCGAACCAATCAGGTATGCAACTCCTATCAGCAGCGCAAGTTTCAGCTCTGTCCCCCGTGTCAACGTAGCGAAGGGAAATGGTCGGGGTGACTGGATTTGAACCAGCGACTCCTGCGTCCCGAACGCAGTGCTCTAGCCATGCTGAGCTACACCCCGTTCCCGTTTTCAAGGCGCGGAATCGGTAGCGGGACTCTCTTATACCATCGCGTAGCCCCGCGCGCGAGCACGTTGCGGCTAGTGCGGCTCATTCGGGGCGAGCACGCCCTCGACCTCGCGGCGCATCCGCGCGATTATCTCGCCATAGTCGGAATGGCCGAAGATCCCGGAACCCGACACGAACACATTCGCGCCGGCCTCCGCCACCTGAGCAATATTGTCGATCTTTATACCGCCGTCGACTTCGACCGCCACGTCGAGGCGGCGCCGCGCCAGGTCCCGGCGAATCGTGCGCAATTTCTCCAAACTGCCCTGAATAAAGCCCTGTCCGCCAAAACCCGGATGCACGCTCATCACCAGGATCATGTCCAGATCGGCGGCGGCGGCGAGCACGCGGTCGGCATCGGTCTCCGGATTTATCGCAATCGCCGCACGAATCCCCAGTTGATGCATCCGTCGGGCAATCGCCGGCAAATCGTCGCACACCTCGGCATGGACCGAGATCGAATTCGCTCCTGCCTTGACGAAAGCTTCGAGATAACGCTCAGGCTCTTCGATCATCAGGTGGGCGTCGAGCGGAAGCGCGGTAATCGCGCGGACCGACTGAAGCACCGGAATACCGATCGAAAGATTGGGCACGAAATGGCCGTCCATCACGTCGAAGTGAATCAGGTCGGCGCCGGCCATCTCCACTTTGCGAATTTCTTCGCCGAGCCGCGCGAAATCGGCTGAAAGAATCGACGGCGCGATCTTGTAGGCGCGCGATGAAGTCGGCGATTGCGGGGAAGCCATTGACACTTAGGTTATCCGGCGGCGGGCCAATAGACCACGGTGAACCTGGCACTTTCGAGGGATCGGGCTCAATTGCATGCCGGAGGCCGGCCTCAAATCGCTAGGCGCGACGCTTGAGCCGGGCCGCAAAGAAGCCATCGAGGCCGCCGCGGTCCGGTCGGGTCCGCATGGTTCCATCTGCCTCCAGCAGCCCTTCGAGTTCTCCAGCAGCCGGGGGATTGCAGTCAATTTCGAAAGCCGGATTGGCTGCCACAAACGCGCGAACAAGCTCCGGTCCCTCGAGCGGCGCAACGCTGCAGACCGCATAGACGAGTACCCCGCCGATTCGCACCAATTCGGCGGCCCGCGCGAGCATCCGCGCTTGCAAAAGGGCCATCCTGTCAAGGTCCGCTGGGGTGAGCCGCCATCGAATCTCCGGATGCTCGCGGAGAGTACCGAGCCCGCTGCAAGGCGCGTCAAGCAGCACGAAGTTGACCGAGCCAGCGCGAATTGGCAACGCGACGGAAGTATCAGCACGGGCAAAACTCAGGTTCGAATGGCGCAGGCGGCCCGCCACCGTACCCGCGTTGCGCAGGCCAGCAAAATTCAGGTCCAAGCCGATCACCCTGCCTGCGGGACCGGTCAATTCGGCTAAATGCGTTGCCTTACCCCCCGGCGCAGCGGCGCAATCCACCACTATTGCGCCAACGGACGGCGCCAGCAGCCGGGCAATCAGCTGCGAAGCTTCGGATTGAAGCTGAGAGCGTCCTTCGCGCCACGACTCGCAGTCGAGCACCGGTGCGGAACCGAGGATTACAGTTTCAGGGAAGCGGCCGCGGCCCGCCACAATCATCCCGTCGCGCTCGATCCCGGCGACCAGATCGTCCACGGGCGCTCGGGCGAGATTGAGGCGCAAGACGTTCGGCGCCGGCCGATTGTTGGCTTCCATCAAGGTTTTCGCCTCGGTTAAGCCAAACCACTCGACGAACTTCTCGACCAGCCATCGCGGATGCGAGTGCGCGACCGCCAAATATTCCAGGGGGTCGACAGCTTCGTCGGGTAATGGCACCGAAGCCCGAAGCGCACTGCGTAGAACAGCGTTTACAAAACCGGCGGCATGTCCCAAGCCGCCTGTGCGCGCCAGACTCACCGCAGTATTAACTACGGCATGTGGCGGAATCCGGCTCAGGATTCGTATCTGAAACAGCCCCATCCGCAGAATTGCGAGAATCTCCGGCGCGAGAAGGTCGAGCGCTCGCGTCGACAGGCGGCTCAACTCGAAGTCCAACCGCCCCTGCCATGCGATAGTGCCCAGCACGAGTTGCGTTATGAAGCGCCGATCGACGGGCGCGAATGAGTCCAGCCTGCGTCCCAGCAAAACGTCCGCGAAGGCACGGTCGCGCTCAACCCGCAGCAGGATCTCCAATGCCACACGCCGGCTGGCGATTCCTGATGCGTACTGCTCTGCAGATGGAGCCGGCGACGTACCCGCAGCCGCCCGGCTGGCGCCGGACCGGACTCCGCGCCCGCCCTTCATATGCCCAGGCGTGCGCCGATTGCGATGCGGCGTCCACGGATGAAGTCATTCGCCGGCATTCGCCGTCGTCCCGGCGACTGGACCTCGAGCAGAGCTAGCATCCCTACACCGCACTGGACGACAGGATGCGGCTTTAAACTAACGATTGTGCCTGGAATCGCCGACCCAGACTGAGCAGCAGCTTCGTTTCCCACGGCAAGAGGGCTAAGCCCCGCGCGCCAGATCAGCAGATCCTCGCCATTAAGCCTGGTGCGGGCAACCGGCCACGGATCGTATGCACGGGTCATCCGCTCGATCTGGACCGCATCGGCCTGCCAATCGATTACAGCGTGCTCCTTGGCAATTGGAGAAGTGTAGGTCGCGAGATTGTCATCCTGCGGTGCTTCGGCAAGCTTCCCGCGGCTTAGCATCTCTAATGCTTCCAGCAGTGCATTCGTGCCAATTTCCGCGATCTTTTGCTTGAGACTGCCCTGTGTCTCGTCAAGGCTAATCGGAATCTTGCGCTGCAAAAGAATAGGCCCCGCATCCATGCGCTCAATCACCCGCATTATCGTAACTCCGGTCTCGTGTTCGCCGGCCAGGATCGCGCCCTCGACTGGTGCGGCACCGCGAAAACGCGGCAACAACGACGCGTGGACGTTGATCGGCATGATGCGTGGAGTTTCGAGCACTTCCCTGGGAAGAATTCGGCCGTACGCCGCAATTACCAGCACATCGGGCTGCAAGGCCCTCAACGCCTCGCGAAATTCCTCGCTTCTGATTTTGACCGGTTTCAGTGTCGGAAGGCCCTGCCATTCGGCGACAATTCCCACTTCCGATGGTTCGAGCTTGAGCCCGCGCCTTTGTGGACTATCGGGACGGGTAACCACGCCGACGACCTTGAACTCGGCGGGCGGAGCTTCAAGCAAACGTTCGAGAATATGCGCCGCCAGTTGCGGCGTTCCCATGAATACGATTCTGAGTGGCTGACCCGGCTTAGATGCGGACGGCGGAGGGGGGCTTGCCATCGGCCTTGCCCTCCTTGATCTGTTTGGTGAGCTTGCGCCGATATAGCTCGCGCTTAATCCGGCTCACGCGATCGATGAATAGCTTGCCGTCAAGGTGGTCGATTTCATGCTGAAATGCGACCGCGAGCAGTTCCGTGGCCTCGACTTCGATCTCCTTTTCCTCAGGCGTCCAGGCCCGCACCAGTACCTTCGAAGCTCGCTTGACCTCGGCGCTGAAATCGATCACCGAAAGGCAGCCTTCCTCCCATATGATCGAGCCTTCGGCCTCGACGATACGCGGGTTGATCAACTTCAGCAGATGCTTGCCCGGATTTTCATGGTCGGTATCCAGCACCACCAGCCTTCGCGAGTCGCCGACCTGCGGCGCAGCCAGACCGACGCCCGGCGCCGCGTACATCGTCTGCGCCATACTGTCGAGCAGCGAACTGACGCCGGCGTCGATATTTTCTACCGGCTTGCCCGGCTGTTTCAGCACCGGGTCGGGATATTTGCGGATCCTGAGGAGCGCCATAATCGCGAGCTTCAATCCTCCAATTTATCAAAGCGAAATCCCGCCTTCAAAGCTCTTTCGCGTTTCATCGGGGTTGATTCCGCGGATGACGATAGCATCGTCCGCGGGGGCATTGCTCCTCGCCCGTCCCGCCCGCTAGGCTCGGTCAATTCAGACCGGGGATGACTTGATAGGAATGACTGCGGACATGCCAGAACCTGCCGATACCCACGCGGTTGCAAATAAAGCCGCCACGCCGCCCGCGCCGAAGCCGCGCGACGCCTTCGATCCGTTCGGATGGGAAGTGCCGGCGGTTTGCAAGGATTGCGGCAAGGATTTCAAGGTTCCCTACCGCCATTTTCAGGCCGGCGTGGTGTTTCATTGCCCCCATTGTCACGGTTCGTACGTGCCGAAGACTTCGATGTACCGCCAGGTGCGCGACGCCTTCGAAACCTTCTATGCCCGGATGAAGCGCGAACGCGATGAGTTGATCAGCGCTGGCGGCGACGAAGCCGCCTTCCATCGCAGATTCGAGAGCGAAAAGGCTCAATTCCACCAGACCCTCGAGCGGATGGCACACGCGATGCGCCCGGCGGGGAAGGTCGTGCGGCCCAAATGGTTTCGCTCAATGTTCACCTGAGGCGCGACAAAGCCTGCGGGTTGGTTTCCCTTCAATTGCGGCGAGTCACCGGCTCGAAACCGCTTTCGGCCACCGCCGCGTAGCCATGCTGTGCGAGCCGTTCGCGAATCTCGCCGACCTGGCCGGCGCTGCGCGTCTCGAGCTCGAGCATCACGCAGGCGCTGCCGATCGGGATCGTGAGACTCGAGCGGTCGTGCTCGATTACACGCACGTTGGCTCCGATTTCGCCGATCAGCGCCAGCAGCTTTTGCAATTCGCCCGGACGGTCGCGCACGGTTATCGAAAGCCGCAGCAGCCGCCCCGCCTTGGCCAGGCCGTGACCTATAATGCGGTCGAGCAGGTTGATATCGATATTGCCGCCGCTGATTACGATTACCACGCGCTTGCCGGCCAGTTCCGGGCCGAGCTTTATCGCTCCGGCCAGCGCTGCCGCGCCGGCGCCTTCGGCCAGCAGCTTCATCCGCTCGAGCATCAGCAGGACCGCCTCGCCAATCTCGAAATCATCGACGCTGACGATTCGGCGCAGGTGCGTTCGGATTATTTCAAACGGCAAGCGGCCGATTCTGCCGGTCGCCAATCCGTCGGCGATCGTATCGACCGGACGGCCAATCGAAACCGCGGCGCCGGCCGCGAGGCTTGCGCTCAATTGGGCCGATCCC
>DATEGX010000050.1:0-3956 GCA_035279875.1 Binataceae bacterium (SeqCode) | reverse complement strand
AGAGTCTCCCGCCGATCAAATCCGTGCAGAATTAACAGGGCGCGTAGCCGCGGTCAATCGATTTGAAGTCCTCCCGGAAATCGCCCACGCACAACCTTATCTGCGGCGCACAAACGGAAGAAGAACTAACATTGGAACAGTTGCTCCGCAAGCAGAAGTAATGGCTCACCGCTCCCGATGGCTGGCCGTTCGCCGCTCTTCGAGGCCGCTGGCGGCGGGATTTTGGCCTTCGATTGGGTCGCGGAGCGATTTGTTCCATGGCCCTGTGGACATCACACGGCGTACAGGGCGAAAATGTGGAGAAACGATGCGCCGGGCCACCCTTATGCACACCGGGAGGGCGTTTCGGTGCCATCCAAAGTATGTTACTTAATTGACGATCCCGAGTGTCCGGAGTGCGCGTTTTAGGTGCAGATTAAGGTCGCTTCACGATTAAGGCTTCTCCCACCCTACCTTTTTGCCGAACTCGACCGCCTCAAGCGCGAGGTTCAGCAGAAGGGAGTCGATGTGATTAGCCTCGGTATCGGCGACCCCGATTTGCCAACCCCGCGCCATATCGTCGAGGCCGGCCAGCAGGCGGCCGCCCTGCCGGTCAATCATCGTTACCCCGACTACCAGGGCCTCGACCGCTTCCGCGAAGCGGCTTGCGGATGGTATCGGCGGCGTTTCGGCGTCACGCTCGATCCGGCCAAGGAGGCTTGCGCGCTGATCGGATCGAAGGAAGGCATCGCCAATTTTCCGGTGGCGGTGGTCGATCCGGGCGATATCGTGCTGATTCCCGATCCCGGCTACCCGGTCTATTACTCGGGAACCGTGTTCAATGGCGGCGAGCCGTACTTCATGCCGCTGCGCAAGGAAAACGCCTTTCTGCCTGACTTTGGCGCGATTCCGGCCGAGGTGGCGCGGCGCGCGCGGCTGATGTGGCTGAATTATCCGAATAACCCGACTGCGGCCACGGCTGAACCCGATTTCTTCCGCCGGGCGATCAAGTTCTGTCTCGACCACAATATTATTCTCGCGCACGATATCGCTTATTCCGAGATCGCCTACGACGGTTATCGCGCGCCGAGCATGCTCGAGTTCGACGGCGCGCGTGAATGCGTCATCGAATTCCATTCGCTCTCGAAGACCTACTCGATGACTGGATGGCGGGTGGGCTTCGCGGTCGGCAATGCGCAATTGGTCGGGGCCCTCGGCACGGTCAAGACCAATGTGGATTCCGGCGTGTTCCAGGCGGTGCAGGAGGCCGCTATCGCAGGGCTGACCGGCGGCGACGACACGCTGCGCGAATACTGCGCGATCTACCGCGAACGGCGCGACCTGATGGTCGCGGCGCTGCGCGCGATCGGGCTGGAATGCGACGTGCCGCGCGCCACTTTTTATCTTTGGGCCAGGGCGCCCAAGGGCTTTACTTCGGTGTCGTTTACCGAACGCGTATTGAAGGAAACCGGCGTGGTGATCACGCCCGGATCAGGATTCGGCAAGAGTGGAGAGGGTTACGTTCGCTTTTCACTGACCGTGCCGAGCGAACGCTTGCGTGAGGCTGTGGAACGAATCAAGGCGCTTCGGTTTTAGCGACGAGGGAATGCCCCATCGGGCTTTCATTGGATTAGGCACTAATCTCGGCGATAGAGCCGCCAATTATCGGGAGGCGATCCAGCGTATCGCAAACCTGCCGGAGACCCGTATTGTCCGCCTTTCCTCAATCTATGAAACCGAGCCGGTTGGCGATATCGAGGGCGTCTTCCTGAACGGCGTCGCCGAAATCGAAACCGAGCTGCCGGCCGACGGGCTGATGCGCCGGCTGCTCGCAATCGAGCGCACGATGGGCCGCAAGCGCGTTCCGGGGCGGAAGGCTGCGGTAGCCCGGCGCAAGTATCACGCGCGCATCATCGACCTCGATTTGCTGTTCTTCAACAAGGAAACTATCGAGACCCCGGCCCTGACCGTGCCCCATCCGCGGCTGCATGAGCGGCGCTTCGTGCTGGCGCCGATGGCCGAGCTGGCGCCGACGCTAATCCATCCCAAGCTTAACTCCACGATCTCCGAGCTGCTGGTTGGACTCAAAAGCCCGCAGCGCGTTACCCTTGCGCGCGCCGACCGGTTGCGCCCCGCGCCCAAGCGAGAGGTACTCACCCGATGAAGTTTTTCGTCGATTCCGCCGACGTCAGCGAGGTCCGCGAAGCGGTCGAATGGGGTCTCGCCGATGGCGTTACCACCAATCCGAGCCTGATTGCCAAAACCGGCCGCCCCTACGCCGACGTGCTGCGCGAAATCTGCGCGCTGGTCGACGGTCCGGTGAGTGCCGAGGTGGTCGCCACCGAAGCCCCCGCGATGACCGAGGAGGGGCAGAAGCTCGCCCGCCTGCATCCGAATATCGTGGTCAAGTGCCCGCTCACGGTCGAGGGTTTGAAGGCCAGCAAGGCGCTGAGCGCGCGCGGCATCCGGGTCAACGTGACGCTGATCTTCAGTCCGTTGCAGGCGCTGGCGGCGGCCAAATGCGGCGCCGCCTATGTCTCGCCGTTCGTCGGCCGGCTCGACGATATCGGCCAGGACGGTTTCCTGGTAGTCGAGCAAATCGTCAAGATCTTCCGCAATTACAGCTTCGCGACCGAGGTGCTGGTGGCCTCGATTCGCTCGCCCAACCATCTGCTGCGCGCGGCTGAAATCGGCGCGCACGTCGCGACCTTGCCCTTCAGCGTGATCCGCCAGATCGTCAAGCATCCGCTGACCGATATCGGCCTGGAGAATTTCCTCGCCGACTGGCACAAGACCAGGCAGAAGATTTAGTCTTTCACCGCGGCGCAACCACGTCGACAGGATCGATCCCGTGGTTCATCTCCAGTCTGCCGACGGCCTTGATGGTCAGGGCTGATCGATGAAGGTGACTCCGATCCATGCGGCGCGAGAATGCCGCGAACACGACAACCTCGATGCCCATCAGCAGAGGGGGGCTGATGATCGTCGATGGCAAACGGCTCCATCCGCTTGGCTCGCTCTTAAGGAGAGACACCGTGTGTTTCTCTCGCGTGGCTCGGGCGTGAGGCCGTGGTAGAATTTGTCGTCAAATATCGTGGCGAACACATGGAAGTAACGCTGCGGCTGAGGACGGAAAGGAGGCGGGATGACGATGCGGCAAGTACTGAGTTCGGTGGAGGTCTGTGCCGGAGCTGGCGGACAGGCGCTGGGCTTGGAGCAAGGAGGATTCGGTCACGAAGCACTGGTCGAAATTGATCCTGATTGCTGCAGGACGCTGCGAACTAACCGTCCCAGTTGGACTGTTCACGAAGATGACTTAAGAAGTTTTGACGGACGGCCCTATCGGGGAGCAGATCTTTTGGCGGGCGGTTTGCCATGTCCACCGTTCTCAATTGCCGGGAAGCAGCTCGGCGCAAAGGATGAGCGGAATCTCTTTCCCGAGGCGCTGCGCCTCGTTGATGAGATCCGGCCCCGCGCGGTGATGATTGAAAACGTGCGAGGGTTTCTGGGTGCGGTTTTCGAGGACTATCGCGTGCACTTGAAAGGTCAACTAAAGAAGCTGGGGTACATAGCCGACTGGCGGCCTCTGAACGCCTCGGAATTCGGTGTCCCGCAATTGCGTCCGCGTGTCGTGATTGTTGCACTACAGACCGAGCTCGCTAGTAATTTCGATTGGCCCGCGGCCGCGAGCCAGAGCGCGAAAACCGTGGGGGAAACACTCTTCGACCTGATGGCGGCTTCAGGCTGGAAGGGGGCCGCGAAATGGCGAGATAAGGCTGACGAGATCGCGCCGACTATTGTCGGTGGTTCGAAAAAGCATGGCGGCCCCGACCTTGGTCCGACTCGCGCGAGATCAGCATGGGCGTCCCTCGGAGTTGATGGACTTGTACTGGCTGAAAGCCCCCCGGGGCCGAATTTTGTCGGGACGCCGCGCCTGACTGTTCAAATGGTGGCGCGGCTGCAGGGATTTCCGGATG
>DATEGX010000049.1:0-4509 GCA_035279875.1 Binataceae bacterium (SeqCode) | reverse complement strand
GAAATACGTCTTTATCGACCGCACCTGGGACATCGTATTCTGGATTACCGCCATATTTATCGTTGGTGGTGCGGCAGATATCACCAAGCTGCTGTTCGCGGGGGATTGGGACTTCTGGACCGACTGGAAGGATCCGCAGTGGTGGCCGGTCGTCACCGCCTTCGCGACCATTATCATTCCGTCGGCGTTGCAATGGATTCAGTGGGCGGCGTGGCGTTTTCCCACCGGCGCGACCTACACGTGCTGCTGCTTGTTCCTGGCCACCTGGATAGGACGCTTTTTCCAATGGCACGTGGCTGAGACCTATCCGATTGCCTTTATCTGGCCAATTTCCACGGTACCGGCGGCGATCATCCTCGATTGGCTCTTGCTGAAAACCCGAAGCTTTATCCTCACGTCGCTAATTGGAGGGCCCATCTGGGCAATACTCGTCTGGGGCTTCAATTACATACCGCTGGCCCCCTATCTGCAGCCAGCGCAGTTCATGCACCATGTTTTGACCGTCTCCGACGTACAGGGCATCGCCTACATCCGCTCGCAGACCCCCGAGTACATGCGCCATATCGAGCGTGGAGCGTTGCGCAGTTTCCTGGGTGAAACCCAATACGTTTCGCTCCTTTTCGGCGGGACTCTGGCGATGGTGGGCTACTGGATCGGCCAGCTTATCGGCAGATATCTCGCGGTATGGCCGATCGGACGCTATATCAAGACGGTTTGAGCGCGGCAGAGAGGGCGCCGAGGAATTTATGTTGATAAACCTCAGGAATTTGCGCTGCTGGACGATCGCGGCCGTGTGGCTCGCGATTACCTGCTCTACCGCCTTCGCCCACGGCGGAATCGCCGGACCCGATGAGCTTGGGCCGCCGGTTATCACTTCGGCCGTACTGGGCATCGTTGGCTACTGGACGGTGATGCTCTGGCCTAGCCGTAAGGGACCGGGCAATGGCAACGGCGGCAAGAAGGCAACTCGCCGGCCGGTGCGATAGGGCGGTCATGATGCCTACCCGATACGGACGGGAACGCGGAATGCGAAAAATCCTTTCGGCCGGCTTGCTCGGGGCGCTGATCGCGTTGGTCGGCAGTGCCAACCTGGCTTTCGCTCATGGCGAGGCCGCGGACGAGCCTTTTTTGAAGGACCTGACGGTCGCTTTCTACAACGTTCATATAGGTCCCAGCACGGTTAAGGTCGGTGAGCCGGTCACGATCACCGGATCGCTGAAGATTCTCGAAACCTGGCCGTACACCCTCGACCCGCCCCAGACCGCCTATATCACGCCGGTGGTGCCAGGACCGGTCTTCGCACTGGTAGACCGGACGGTCAATGGCGATCCTGATTTCGGCTCTATCTCGGTCGAAAAGGGCGGCATCTACAACTTCAAAATGGTGATGCGCGGGCGCAACCCCGGGCAATGGCACGTTCATCCCGGTATCGCGATTCAGGGTACCGGCACGCTAATCGGTCCGGGCGAATGGGTCACGGTTGAGCCGAGCGCCACGCCCTTCAAGATGGACGTGACACTGCTCGACGGCAAAACCGTCGATTTGGAGCATCTTGGCGCCGGCTTTGTCTGGTGGTGGTCGTTTGCAGGGTTCCTGGTCGGTCTCGTATGGATGATCTACTGGACCGTGCCGAAGCGGACCGTGACACGGCTCGCGGTTACCACCCAAATCCCGGTCAACGACGCTGCGCCCGACATTGGTCTAATCACCCCCACGGATCATAAGTGGATGGACGTTCTGGCCGGCATCACTATCGCGATGCTGGTGGTCGGATGGGTCTGGATGGCGGCGAAATATCCCGTGCGCCTGCCGCAGCAGACCGACCGCTTTGCGCCCGATGTCGTCGAGCAGCCGAATCATGTGGCGGACGTCACTTCCAAGGGTGCGAGCTTCGACGAAAAAACCGACACGCTGTTGATTCATCTCAAGGTGAAAAACATCGGCGATTCGCCGATTACGCCCAAGCAGTTTTCGATGGCGATGGCGACGTTCGTCAACGGCGGCAAGGAAGAATTGGCCAGTGCGGGGCCGAGCGATTTCGTCGGGCAGTTGGCGGTCGACCCCAATGAGCCGATTCCGCCCGGTGAAACCAGAACAATTACTCTCAAGATGTCGAACGAGATCTTCGACCAAGAGCGCCTGATTCCGCTGCACGATCCGCAGCAATTGATCGCGGGTTTGGTGAGCTTTCAGGATGCAAATGGCCATACCGACATGGTTACGGTCAAATCGGTCCTGATTCCGACCGAGTTCCAGCCGCAATATTTGCCATAAGCCAACCGGTTGAGTGCACTATGAAGGCGGCCGTTCTCAGTGCCTATGACAGCAGCCTCGCGCGGCCTGAATTCGTCGCGTACCAGGAAGTTCCCGATCCCAGGGTCGAGAGCCCGTCGGACATAATCGTCCGCGTCGGGGGCGCGGGAGTCTGCCGCACCGACCTGCATATCATCGAAGGATTGTGGCGTGAGCGCGTCTCGGTTCAGCTGCCGTATATCATGGGGCATGAAAATGCCGGCTGGGTCGAGGCCGTAGGCAGTTCGGTCCAAAGCGTGAAGGTCGGCGACCCGGTTATATGCCATCCGCTGTTGAGCCGTGGCGAAGCGCTCGCGGCTCGCCGCGGCAATGACATGCACGCCGGCGGCGCTTTCCCGGGTATCGACTCCAACGGCGGCTACGCCGAACTGCTTAAAACCGCCGAACGCGCAGTGATTAAGCTGCCACAGACTCTGGCACCCAAGGATGTTGCGCCGTACGCCGACGCCGGCCTAACCGCCTATCATGCCGGGAAAAAGGCCGCGGGCCACCTGGCGCCCGGCGATTATGCAGTGGTTATCGGAGTCGGCGGCCTCGGCCATATCGGCGTACAGGTGCTCAAGGCGCTGTGTGCGGCGTCAATCATCGCGCTGGATCGCTCGGAAACCGCTCTCAAGCTCGCTCAAGAATGCGGAGCTGACCACGTGGTCAAAGGCGGAGGCGGCGAGGTCGACGCTGTCCTATCGCTCACTGGCGGGATGGGCGCCCAGGCGGTCATCGATTTTGTCGGCGAGGGGGATTCGGTCGCCAACGGTCTCAAGATGACCCGCAACGCCGGTTCGTACTACATCGTGGGTTATGGCGGGAAAGTCGAGATCTCCACGATGGAGATGATCGTCACCGAAAAATCAATCGTCGGAAACCTGGTTGGCACCTATCCGGACCTGGTCGAATTGATGGCCCTGGCCGACCGCGGATTGGTAAAACTTGCGACCAAAGACTATCGGCTGGCCGAGGCAAATACCGCCCTTCACGATCTCATCGACGGGAAAGTGAAGGGGCGCGCCGTGTTGATACCCTGAGAGGAGATCCTGGCCATCACGGCGCACCCATCGATGCGAAGCTCGATCGAGCCTCGCCCCAATCCTCAGTCGTAGTGGCCTTCGATTGAACCGCTTTATGCGCGTCGCTGACAAGCAAACGCCAACAATCCGCATGCGCTGGCTGATTGGTGCCGCCTTCACGATGTCTGCCCTGACGTTGATTGCCGGGTTGACGCTGGCCGGAGAGCCGCGGCTCGTCAAAATTTCAGACAATCCGGCGAAGGTTTCGATAACCGATAAGGCAAGAAGCCAGGCCGACGATATTTTCAAACAGCGTTGTGCCACGTGTCATGGCGATCAAGGGCATGGCGACGGCCCTGCGTCTTCGAACCTGATGCCTCGCCCGGTGGATTTTCATAGCCGGACTTGGCAGAAATCGGTCAGCGACGATAGTCTCGCCAAGGCGATTGTTTATGGCGGACTTGCGGTCGGCATCAGCGGACAGATGGCGGCCAATCCCGACCTCGAAGGCCAGCCGGCGGTGGTAGCTGCGTTGGTCGAACAGATCCGCAAGTGGGGCGATTGATCGGCGACGAGCGAACTCAATCGAGCGCGAAGGTCCGGATTTGGAAGTGTCGAGCCGCTGCGCGTAAAGGGTTGAAAAGATGAAGAAGCTAAAAAGGCGCGAGTTCCTGCAGAAAGGCGCGATCGCAGTGGCTGGGGCTGCGGCGCTCGCCTCGGGAGTGCGGGTAATTGCCGATGCAGCGCAGTGGACCGGAAGCCTGAAGACCTTGAACGCCCATGAGGGCGAGACCCTGCTCAAGGTGTCCCGGCAGATTTATCCGCATGATCAACTCGATGACAGCTACTACATCCAGGTGGTTAACGACCTCGACAGCGAGGCCGGCACCAAGCCCGCGACGGCGAAGTTGCTGCGCAGCGGGGTGACCAGGCTCGACCGTGTTAAAGGCAAGCCATTCGCGGCCTTATCCGAGACCGAGCAAGTCGAGGTACTCAAGCAGGTCGACAGCACAGCATTCTTCAAGAAGGTGCAGGGAGTCGAGTTGGTCTCGCTCTACAACAACCATGGGGTTTGGAAGAGGCTGGGCTACCCGGGCGCTTCCTACCCTATCGGTGGCTATCTCCATCACGGTTTCAATGATTTGAACTGGCTGCCCGACCCGCCTGAATCGGCGAGCCCGAAACCGGCCTG
>DATEGX010000048.1:0-21341 GCA_035279875.1 Binataceae bacterium (SeqCode) | reverse complement strand
TGACGGGCTGCCCCATAACTACCGCCCGCGCGTATAAGTCCGGGTATTGGCGTTGACCTACACCTTCATTTCAACAAAGCTCCAACCTGCACCGAACCAGACTGGTCGGCAGCCCACAATCGACGTGCGATGCGCGTCGAGCCAAGGAGTTTGCGTTATGAGTGAAGATGTTGCGGCCGTGCCCGCTACCAATGGAATCGATTTCGATCCCGATGCCTTGCGCGCCAAGTACCGTGCCGAACGCGATCGGCGCATGCGCCCTGACGGCAATGAGCAGTACGTCGAACCGCGCGGCGACTTCAGCCGCTACGTGGACGACCCCTATGTCGACCCTGGCTTCACTCGAGAACCGCTAACCGACGAGGTCGCGGTACTGGTCATCGGTGGCGGCTTCGGCGGACTGTTGGCGGCGGCGCGTTTGCGCGAGGCCGGGGTAGACGATATCCGCATCATCGAGAAGGGCGGAGATTTTGGCGGCACCTGGTACTGGAACCGTTATCCGGGCGCGCAGTGCGATATCGAATCGTACATTTACCTGCCGCTGCTCGAGGAGACCGGCTACATCCCGAAAGAAAAATATTCCTTTGCTCCCGAGATCATGGAGCATTCGCAGCGGATCGGTAAGAAATTCGACCTGTACAGCAAAGCGCTTTTTCAGACCCAGATCAGAGCGATCAACTGGAACGAAGAGACCTGCCAGTGGATCGTGACGACCGACCGCGATGACCGCTTTCGCGCGCGCTTCGTGGTCATGTCCAACGGGCCCTTGAACCGGCCGAAGTTACCCGGAATACCGGGCATCGACCGCTACAAGGGTCATACCTTCCACACCAGCCGTTGGGACTACGCCTACACGGGCGGCGATACTACCGGAAACCTGCACAAACTGGCCGACAAACGGGTGGCGATTATCGGCACCGGCGCGACGGCCGTCCAATGCGTGCCGCATCTCGCAAGAGACGCGAAAGAACTCTACGTCTTTCAGCGGACGCCGTCGTCAGTCGATCTGCGCCGCAACCGTCCGACCGACCCGGAATGGGTGAAGACATTGACGCCGGGCTGGCAGAAACGGCGGATGGACAACTTCAACATCCTGGTTTCCGGCGGCGATCAGGACGAGGACCTCGTGGGCGACGGATGGACGGACATTTTCCGTAACCTCGGCGGCCTGCTGCCGTCGAAGGTTGGGGCCGGCCTGTCGCCGAAAGAGCGCGCTCGCATAATCGAGCTGTCGGATTTCAAGAAGATGAATGAGATCCGGGCCCGCGTCGATGCGACAGTAAAGGACAAGAAGACCGCCGAAGCGCTCAAGCCGTGGTACCGCTACTTCTGTAAGCGTCCCACCTTCAACGACGAGTATTTGCCCGCCTTCAACCGTCCGAATGTGACGCTGGTCGATACCAGCGCGCACGGCGGAGTCGATCGGATTACCGAGAAAGGCCTGGTTTACGACGGGGTGGAGTACGAGGTGGATTGCATCATCTTCGCCACGGGCTTCGAAGTGGGCACCGCCTACACGCGGCGCGCCGGCTTCGAGATCTACGGCCGTGACGGCAAGACCCTGACCGAGCATTGGGCGGGCGGGCTCAGGACCCTGCACGGCTTCTACAGTTCCGGTTTTCCGAACTGCTTTCACATGGGGATTACGCAGAATGGCTTGACCGCCAACTTTCCTCACATGCTCGAAGAGCAGGCACGTCACATAAGCGAGCTAATCCAGCGGACGAAGGAGCTCGAGGCGCAGCGCGTGGAACCCACGCCTGAGGCCGAAGCCGGATGGGTGGCGACGATCAGGGAAAAGGCAATACACAGTCAGAGATTCCAACGGGAATGCACACCGGGATACTACAACAACGAAGGTAAGCCCCAGGAAGGTGCGGGGTTTTTGGGCGAGCAATACGGCGGCGGCCCGCTGGAGTTCCACGATATTATTCGCAAGTGGCGCTCGGACGGGCAGCTCGAGGGTCTGGAAGTAAAATAACGGTTGTCGCGAGCCGACGCGGGCGACCAGCTACGCGTCGGCTCGCCAACAATTTGCCATGAAGCCATCCGTCGATCGAAAACAAGCCGTCCGCGACTACAAGGCGCGGAAGATCGCGCGCGGTATCTATGCGGTACGAGCGGCTGGTGGTGCTGACGTTTGGGTGGGCTCCTCGATGAATCTCGACGGGGCAAAGAACCGGCTGTGGTTCTCACTGATCAACGGCACCCACAAAGATCAGGTTCTTCAAGCCAGATGGAAGGCGCTGGGCGATCAGGCGTTCGAGTTCGAGGTTCTCGAACGGCTCAGCGACGAGATATCGGATTTGCGGATCCGCGACGTCCTGGGCGAGCGCGAGAGCCATTGGACGCAGCTTTTGCACGCGCGCTCGCTGTAGAGCCGCCTCTCTGTGGAAACGCCCATCCTGCGACATTTCGCGGGCAGCTCTGCCAAACCGATCGCACGCGGCAAAGGCTCGAGCGTCCCGTCAACGCGAGTCTCCGAGTCCCGGCGGCAATATCTCCTTCTCATGCAGCACTTCGGATCGAAAGAGCTCCGAAATCGAGGCCCAGCGCAATTCGCAGATTTCCTCCGCGACTTCGCGAGCACGCGCCGCGAGCGCGGGGGTGTCCAGGTACCTGACGCATAGTTCACTCTGCCGGCGGCTATGCTCGACGTCGGCGGAATCGTGCTCGGTGAAAAACTCGATCTCGCGGGCGGTGCGCTTTAAACCGTAATGCTTCTCAAAAGCGGGAAGCAGGACTTCGCTGATAAGGCCGGGCATCTGCCCTTCCTGTGTGGTCTGCATCGCCAGCACCACCCCGACCGGTTCGGTCGCGACGGTATGGTAGTAGTAAAGCGAACGCGCCCACCAGGCCGCGGGCATTTTCATGTCGCGGACTTCATCTTCGCCAAGGCCCGCGGCGCGGCAGAACCGCAGAATCAGTTCGTTATGGTCCCGCGGCTCGTGTCCAGCCTGCGGAATGGCTTTGAAACCCTCTTCCTCGGCGAGATTCTCGGCCATCATCTTGCGCACGTCTTCCAGATGGTAGAAGCGCGTATAGAACAAGCCGAAACTTCTCAGCGCAAAGGCGACGAAGTGAAAATGCAAGGCCTGGTAGCGGCCGAGGGCCTTAAGTGGTAGCTCGCCCTGGCTGAAAGCGCGGAAAAACGGGTGGCGCTTGGTATGCCAGCGGTCGCGAATGGCGAGGATTTGCTCGAGTACCGGAGCTGTCGACGCACGACTCACATTGGCTGCCATTGTGCCCTCCGTCGGCTTTCAGCCCCATGGCTTGGTCAACGTCAGATTACACTTCGGCCCCTTCGCCGAATTGTCAAGCAGGCCCTTCACATTTCGAGCTTATACCAGTATCAGACGCTTCCAGCCCTGCTCGTTGAAGAGTCAGGAATTGTGGGACCGGCGCCCGTACCGATCTCCGGCGCACCAACGCGCTGTTCTTCGCCAGGCTTGCGAAACAGCATGATAAGCTCGCTGCGGAAAACATACGCGGTTTGCTCATGAGCAAATCCCGCACGCAAGAGGATATCGGCCAGACTCTCGCGCGTGTAATGCGTGATGTGTTCGTCGCGGTAGCCGCCCGGCGCGAACATTCCGTACAGCGGTTCGATTATCTGCCATCCGAGGGTCGCATAGTCGGGCGTGCCGATAATCAGCCGCCCGCCCGGCCGTAGCACCCGGTACATTTCGCTGAACAGTACCTCGTCGTACGGAATGTGCTCGATCACCTGCGAACTGATGATGCAATCAAAGCTCGCGCCCTTGAACGGCAGGGCAAAAGCCGAGCCACGCAACAGCGGAATATCCAAACGGCGCAGAAAGCGCACCTTGCTCATGCTGAAGTCCATGCCCACCGCGTTGTTGAGGCTCTGGATGATCAGGCTCGAGCCGCAGCCGACATCGAGCACGCGCTGCGCGCCACGCGCCCAGAAAGTCGCGATTCGATGGCGGCGGCGCTGCCAGTAGCGCTGCAGCGGGATGATGCTGTAGAAGGCGCGGTCGTCGTAGTCAGCCGACAAGATCGAGTTGCGCAGCCGCCGGAGACGCAGGCTCGACCGCATCAAGTCGAGACCGAAGCGGAACAGCCGCGCGTGCGAGCGGCCGCTCTCGCGCGGGAAGTAGGTGAACGCCACCTCGTGGACGCTATAGCCCTGGGCGTACGCCTTAACCAGGATTTCCTCGATCACTTCGAAATTACGCGAGTCGAGCCGCTGATTAGCAAGCGCCGCACGCCGATAGAGGCGGAATCCACTGGACATGTCACGCACCGGCATCGACAACAGCCGCCGCATCCAGAGGTTGAGCGCGCGGCTGAGCCAGTTGCGCATGAAGCCGCTGTAAGCGGTGCCGCCGCGGGCATAGCGCGAGGCGATGATGATGTCGGCCCGGTTGCGTGCGCGCCAGAGCTTGGCCGCGAAGTCGGGCTCATGCGATAGGTCGGCGTCGAGCGTGAGCAGGTAGTCGCCGCGGGCCTCGGCGAAACCGGTCTCGAGCGCGCCGGCATAACCGGCCTGGCGTTCCGGCACCACCCGCGCGCCCATCGAGGTCGCAACGTTTCCGGTACCGTCGGTCGAGCCGCCGTCGACGACGATTATCTCGTAATCGAGCCGCATCCGGCCGAGCACGCCGTGAAGCCGCGGAATAAGCTCGCGCAGATTGTCGCGCTCGTTGACGACCGGCAGGATGACCGAAATGTCCATCCCGATCTTGTTATGCGGAATTCATCGCCGAAGGAACAGGCCATGAGACGCTAATGCTTGAAGGCACGGCGCGCGCGCCGTACTCTCGAAGGGGGAAAACGCAACGTGGAGCGGGGGTGGCCGTTGATGCATGCCTTGAAGATCGTTAACAGGTCGGTCGTTTTGGCAATCGCCGCGGTAATGCTCGCCTCCGCCCCGGGGTTGGCCGCGCGCACAGCGCGTCATGAAAGGCAAGGCCACGCCAAGGCCAAAGCGGAAGCGGCCCCGATTATCCCGCTTAGCCAGATCCGCGTTTACGGCAATCGGCCGGCACCCTTTGCGCTCAACGCGAGCGCGGCGGAACTGATGGCGCTTCATAGCGGCGCCGTGCTCTACGCGTACAACGAGCACGTCAAGACCCAGCCGGCCAGCCTGGCGAAGATGATGACGTTCTATCTGACGCTCGAGGCTCTGCGGCAGAAACGAATCACGCTCGAGACCGAGATGCCGGTGAGCGAGGCGGCGTGGCGGCTGTCGCTCAACGATTCGGTTTCGCGGATGTTTCTGCAGGTCGGCGCCAAGGTGCAGGTCCATGACCTGCTTTACGGCCTGATGGTTTCGTCTGGCAACGATGCGGCCGTGGTGCTCTCCGAATACCTGGGCGGTAGTACCCAGGCCTTCACTGAGCAGATGAACAAAAAGGCCGCTGAAATCGGGATGACCGAGACTCATTTCACCAATCCCGACGGTTTGCCGACTGAGGACGAATACACCACGGCAGCCGACATGGTGAAGCTCGGGCGCGCGATTGTCGAGACTTTCCCCGACGCCACGCAATATACCTCGGCCAAAGACTTCACCTTCACCACCACCGGACCGGATGGGCGCACGGTCACGATCCGCCAGCGCAATTTCAATACCCTGCTGTTCTACGATTCGCGGGTAAACGGAATCAAAACCGGCCATGTCCAGGAGGCCGGCTATCACCTGGTGTCGTCGGCCCATAGTGACAACCTCGATCTGATTTCCGCGGTCTTCGGCACCTCGAGCATGGAAAAGCGCCGCGTCGAGACCGACAAGCTGCTCGACTGGGCATTCCGTACCTTCAGTACCGTCAAATCGGATTGGCACAAAGTCTTGCCCGGCCAGATTCGCGTGTACCAGGGCGATCTGGTTGAAGTGCCGATCGCGCCCGAGGGCGGCTCGTCTTATTTCACCGTTGATCAGGGGATGGAGCGCAAGGTCTCGTTGGTCGCTACGCTCACCACCAAGCCGCTGGTCGCGCCGCTGGCGAAAGGAACCACGGTCGGGCAATTGACCGTAATGATCGCGGGCAAGCCGGAATCGTCGGTGCCGATCGTGACCCAGTTGGCGGTGAACCCCGGGGGCTGGATTCATCGCGAAATCGATTCCATCCGGATGAAGCTCTAGCCTTTAGCCCTCTCCGCGCAAACAAGGCCCCGCGCAGATGCGCAGGGCCTTGCTTTTACGGGAAATCCGGTTGTGAGAATTGTCAGGCGGTATGCTGGTTGATGAATTGACCCAGCCCGTCGATGGCTTCCTGACCCTCGGGCAGAAAGTTAGCGAAAAGCTGCCATACGTGGATCATTTCCGGCCATACTTCGAGCTTCACCTGGACTCCGGCAGCGCGCGCACGCTCGGCCAGCCGGTTGGAGTCGTCCAGCAGCGTCTCGGCATCACCCACCTGAATCAGTAGCGACGGCAGGCCCTTAAGGTCGGCATAGAGCGGCGCGGCCAACGGGGTCCGCGGGTCCTTGCCGGCCAGGTATGCCTTGGCCATCTGCACCAATCCGTCGCGATGGACCACCGGGTCGGCCTGGTCGCGGGTCTTCATCGATTCTCCGATACCCTCGAGATCCACCCACGGCGACATACAGACCCCGACCGCAGGCACGGGCAGCTTGGCGTCGCGAATTGCAACCAGCGCGGCAACCGTCAACCCGCCGCCCGCCGAGTCGCCCGCCACTGCGATCCGCGAGGGCTTGAGGCTCTGCTCCAGCATCCATCGGTAGGCTGCTACGGAGTCGTCGACCGCCGCCGGGAAAGGGCTCTCCGGCGCCAGCCGGTAGTCGATTCCCAGCACTCGGGCCTTGGCGGCGCGGGAGATGCGGCCCATCAGGTCGCGATGAGTTTTGATCGACCCGATTACGTAACCGCCACCGTGCAGGTAGAGCACCGCGCGATCGGCCGCCGCCCCGGGCGCCGAGACCCATTCGGCTGCGACCCCTCCGGCTTTGACCGGCTCGCACTTGATATCGGCTGGCGGAGGCACTGCCATGGTCTCGAACATCTTGCGCATCTCTTGCGGAGTAGTGGCCGGGGCCGACGCCATGGCCTTCATTGCATCGATCGCCGTCTTGAGTTGCGGACTTGCCATTGCAAAATCTCCTTGATGGAAACCGGGCAATCCCGGCCCCGCGTAATTTCCGGCTTGGGAGCCTAGCCCACCGATGGCATCAGCACCAGATTTGGCTGCTGGTCGCTGGCGGCTTAATCGCTGCGCAATAGACCCGCGAGCCCTGCGAACAGCAACGGCGTAATCGTCCAACCGGCCAGGATATGAATCCACAGGTAACAGCGCAGCAGACGCGCCGAAATCGTCTCGTCGCCCCATTTTAACCGCCGCCTCCGGGGATTGGCTGGGCGATGAAACGGGTTGGGCCGCCAGTATGAACCTTGATGGAGGTCGACCACAGGCAGGAAATTTTCGAGCGAATACACGAAGCTGCTGAAAGGCGGGTAATGACGCGGCGGTTCACCACTTTTGATGAATTCGCGATAGGCGCCTTCCTCCGTCGGAGTAATCAAGCGGGCGTCGTATCCCCATCGGAACAGCGCAGTGCCAATCAGGACGAACCCGAGTATCCACCAGAGCGCGCGCAGCGGCCGGTAGCCATAGCCGATGGTGGCGCGCAAGGCCTGGCGCCACAGCCATGTCGCCAAACCCATCTGGCCATAACTGGTGAGGGCAGTCTCTCGCGCAACCTCGACCCGCACGGCTCCCTCTTGCGCCCCTTCTTCGCGCAGCACAAGGGCGAGTTGCCGGTAGGGTTGCGGCTGCGCCAGCAGGGCCTGCGGCTGGCGCCGAAGCCATCGCAAGCGGCTGAAGGCGTCGTTGGGGCCGCCCGCGAAGTCACCGTATACGAAGCCGTCAAGATTGAGATTGCCGGCTGCCGGCCAGCTTGCTTCATCGTCCCACAGCGAACCCGCATGAGCGTCGCTCAAATCCAGCACGGTGCGCGGCGTGGTCTTGATATCGACCCAGTACAGTGTCCCGCCGATCGTCGCGCGTTCGGCGTTTATGCCGTTGTCGCCCGAGCCGACGAAATGCGCATCGTTGACGCTGAGCGACTCGCCAATCCGCGCCAGCCGGAGGTCTATTACACCAGCGGTTTCAAATCCGTTGTGAAAAACCGCGTCGCCGTTAATCGTCGCGAGCTGTGCGCCCAGCGGCGGATCGCCGATCAGATGGCTGGCGCTGCAATCGAGATTGCCGCCGATCTCCGCGCGAAACAGGCTGATGCTGCCGTAGCGCCCGAGGACCAGGTTCAGATCGTCATGCACAACCGTCAGGTCGCCCGTGATCGGTCCGGTCCAGCTTCGCCGCAGGTCGATGCTCTCGGCATGGGCGCGCGAAAGGTCGATTCCGGCGGGCAGGGCGCAGTCGAGCAACGTCAGTGGATGGATCACATTGAGATACGACAGATCGAGCAAGCCTTCGATCCGCGCGGCGGCTATTCCAACGCCGCTCGGATGGACCAGTTTCGAGGCGTCGGCATCGGTGATCAGCCAGGCCAGAACGTCGGCGCGAATCGTTCGGTCCTTGCCCCAGTTTTGCGATTTGGCGGGATCGTTAATCGCAGCGTCAGGATCCGCGACCGGCGAGATCCAGACCAATTCGCGGTTCGGCGCCCCGCGAATCATCCGTAGCTCGCCTGCGCTCAATACACCGAAACGTCCCTCGGCCATCGCGACGAGCGCATCGGACGCGCCAACGGCCCCGCTGCTTTGCGCGCCAGCCCGCGAGCCGGAGGCAAGAAGCATCGCGGCGAGCGTCGCGCACACGACAGCGCACGCGACCGCCCGCGGACGCCATTCCTCACTTAATCGGCGAAGGCGTATCCAGCCCTGCAGCTCGCGCAGAATCGTGCCTTACCTGAACGCCGGTGCGACTTCCTCGGCGACCAGCTTCATATTCTGCTCGATATCGGTCTGGCGGCAGGCCCAGCTAATCAGCACCGTGCGCGCACCCGCGTCGACGTACTCCTTTAGCCGCTTGCGGCAGTCTTCGGGATTGCCGTACAGGGTGTAGCGGCCCGCGATCTTGGAGAAGTCCTGTGCGTAGTTCTTGCCCAGCGCTCGCGCCGCCTGCTCGCGGGCTTCCTCGCGATCCGGGTAAACCGAAGCGAAGATGAACAGCCCAGGGCGGAATTTGCTCAGGTCGCGTCGGGCTTCCTTGCCGAACTGATGAATCTTCTCGAGGCTCTCATGGAGCATCTCGGGCGTGTACATGTAGGGAATCCAGCCGTCGGCATAGAGCGCCGCGCGGCGCATTGCGGGCTCCTTGCGGCCCGCTACCCAAATCGGCGGATGAGGCTTTTGCGCCGGATGGGGATCGAGGGTCACGCCGGAAAACTTGCTGTAGCGACCGTCGAAGGTGACGTTCTTCTCCGTCCAGAGCTTGGTGATCACCTCGAGTGCTTCGTTGGAGCGCGAGCCGCGCTGTTTGACCGGCACCCCGCAAGCCTCGAATTCCTTGGGAAACTCGCCGCCGACGCCGATTCCCATGTGATAACGGCCGTCGGAGGCGACGTCGAGCGCCGACGTCAGCTTCGCCACCACCATCGGTGTATACAGCGGCAGCAGCACCACCGTGCTCATCAGCTTGATCCGGCTGGTTGCGCCGGCGGCCACCGCCAGGTTGATAAGCGAATTGGGCACGGGCCCGTGAAACATCATGTGCTCGCCGGAGCACAGGTACTCGTACCCGAGGCTCTCCGCCTTGCGGGCGAACTCGGGAACTCCCTTCATAGTCGGGAGCGCTGCGCCAAAATCAACCGATGCCACTGTGATCTCCTTCCAGCCCGACCGCACCCCGGCGGCCTCGGGCGCGTGGTAGCTGCTTTTAACCGAGTGCCCCCTGCCCGACGAGTTCGGCAATCCGCTCCTCATCGTAGCCCAGGACTTCCTGAAGCACGTATTGATTATGCTCCCCGAGGGTCGGTGCTGGACGCTCGACGCGGGCCGGCGTGCGCGACAGCCTGAAGCGAGAGTTCTCGACCCAGGTCTTGCCCAGCTCGGGATGAGGCACCTGAACGAAATGCTCTCGATGGCTCATCTGGGGGTCCGCGTGTATATCTTGCGCGTTCTGAACGGTGTGCGCCGGCACCCCCGCTTGCTGCAAGCGATGCTCGACCTCATGGGCGTCGAGTCCGCTGGTCCATTCAGCGATCAATTGGTCGAGCGCGGCGCGGTTGGTCTGGCGCCCGGCAAAGTCCTTGAACCGGAGGTCGTCGGCCAGCCCTGATTGGCCCATCGTGGCGCACATCGCCCGCCAATCCTTGTCGTCTCGGCAGGCAATCGCGACCCACCGGTCGTCTCCGGCGGCAGGATAGACGCCGTGCGGGGCGTGATAGAGATCGCGGTTCTCGACCGGCGTATAGGCACGCCGGTTGGCGGAATAATCGATGATTGGGAGGGTCAGAAAATGCAGCGCTGACTCCGCTTGCGCCTGGTCGATATACTGCCCCTCGCCGGTCAACTTGCGATGGATCAGCGCGGCCATCAGGGCGACCGTGCCAAAGCGCGGCGCGATATAGTCGGTATAGGCGCTGAACGGCCCCGAAGGCGGCCGATCGGGCCATCCAACCAGGTTGTAAAATCCGCATAGCGCTGCAGCCAGATTGCCGAAACCCGCAAAGCGCGAAAGGGGGCCGGTCTGTCCCATCAGGCAGGTGCTGATCATGATGAGATCGGGTTTCACCTGGCGCAGCGATTCGTAATCGAAGCCCCATGCACGCATCGCCTTGGGCGAAAACGACTCGGAGACGACATCGGCCCATTTGACCAGGTCCATCACGATGGCGCGGGCGCCCGCGGTCGATAAATCGAGCGTAATCCCGTACTTACCCGCGTTGTTGTTGCCCCATAGGGCCGAGCCTTCGGCGCTGGACTTGCCGTTCTGGAAGGGCCCGACGGTGCGGGTCGGATCGGTGCGATTGGTCGATTCGACCCGGATAACCGTCGCGCCGTAGTCGGCCATGATGCGCGAGATACCCGGACCGGCGAGCACCCACATGAAGTCGAGGATCTTCACGCCTTCGAGCGGCAATTTGCGCGCCATCAGATGATCCCCTTCTTCTGAAGCTCGGCGAATTCTGACTCGCTCAGACCCAATTGTCCGGCCAAGACCTCGCGATTGTGCTCGCCCACCACGGGCGGCCGGCGGCGAAACTGAATCGGAGTTGCGCCGAAGCGGGCAAACGGACCGGGATAGCTCATCGCCACACCAGTCTCGGGATGCGTCAATTGGCGCCAGTATTCGCGCGCGGCGAATTGCGGATTTTGCAGCACATCGTCCATGGTCGAGACCGGCGCGATCAGCAAATTATGCGCGCGCGCCGCCTCGAACAATTCCGCCTTGGTGCGTTGACTGAGGAACTCCGCGATGACCGCCTTTTTGCGCTCGTAGTCCTCCATCGGTATCCGCCCCGTGAGCAGCCCTTCGCCGTAGCTAATCCAGTCGGTTTCGCGCATTTGCTGGTCGCAGGCGTTCTGATCATGGAGATAATCGATCAGCTTGCGGGTAAACGGTCCCAAGGCCGTGCCGAACAGGAAAACGCAGGAGACTTGTCCATCCCTGGCTTTCCATACCAACGGTACCCGAATGGGCCCGAGCTTGGCGCCGCCTGCCATCCGTCCGGTATCCTCGCCGCCGATTGGCGCGGCCAACGCGGTGGATTGGTTCGCCAGTCCGATGCTCTCCTGCGCGGAAACGTCGATTTGCTGGCCGAGGCCGGAGTCGAGCCTCTCGTAATAGGCGATCAGGGCAGCCGCGACCGCGTCGACCGAGGCATGCAGGTAAGCTTGCGGCACACTCATCCTGATTGGCGGCCGGTCTTCGTCGCCGTAAAGAATCAGTACGCCGCCAGCCGCCATGATGATGAGGTCGCTGTCGGCGTAACTCGCTTTGGGGCCTTCCTGGCCAAACGGCGTTATCGAAACCATCACCAGGGCCGGATTCAGCGCGCTCAAATCGCGATAACCGAGTCCGAGCCTGGCGAGCGCGCCGGGATTTTCGGATTCGAGGATAAAGTCGGCCTTTTTCGCCAGTTCGCGCAGGATATTGCGGCCTTCGTCGCGTTCAAGGTCGAGTGTCATGCCGCGCTTGTTGCGATTGTAGGCCCACCAGTAGACGGACCGCTCAGGACCCGGCTGATCGCCGAAAAACGGCGCGAGCCGCCGCACCGGCGACCCGCCAATCGGTTCCACCTTGATCACGTCGGCGCCAAGGTCACCGAAGATCTGGCCGCAAAGCATCCCCCGTTCGGTGGTCAGATCGAGTACCTTGCAATGGCTCAACATTGAATGTCGTCTGCCCCCGCTCCTCGAACGTTTCGCTCCAAGCTTCACCGGACCGGGCGCCCACAATCTCCATTAGTTGGCCGCTTGAGGTCAATCGGCGGCAGCGTCCGGATACGGGTCCAGCTAAACTACCCGCTGATCGAGTTGCACGATAATGCCGTCAGGATCTTCGAACAGACAGGTCAGGAACTTGCGGCTGGAAGTCTCGCCGTAGCCGCCCGCGTCCGTTTCAGAGGGTGGAACCAGCACTTTGACCCCGGCAGACTTCAGCTTTTCGTGGACCGCGCGAATATCGTCAACCCACCACGAGAAATGAGAAATGCCCACCTCGTCGAGCTTGATAGCTTCGCCCGGGGTGCCGCCCGGCATTTCGGTCAGCACCAGGAAGCCGCGCCCCTCGCCCTTGCCATAGTGCAGATGGGCGGCGCGGCGCTTGCCTTTCTGCGGATTGGCGTAGAGATTCCCCAGGCCGCCGATTGGTTGCTCATGGTCGTACTTGACCTCGAGGCCGAGCAGGTCGCGGTAGAACTTGATGGAACGCTCCATGTCGCGGACGCCGATAGCCACGTGAGAAATTCCGTTCATTTTTCCGCTCCTTGGCGAATTGGTCAGGAAAGCCGCTGGTCGAACTGAACAATCGTTCCGTCCGGATCCTCGAATAACGCGGTCAGCACCTTGCCGCCCGGCGCCTCTCCGTAGGCAAGAGTGTCGGATTCATAAGGCGGCACCAGGATTGGTACGCCGGCAGACTTAAGCTTCTCGACCCGCTCGCGCAGATCGTCGACCCAGAAGGAAAAGTGATGAACCCCCACCTGGTCGACCTTCAAGGGCTTGCCGTTGGCCGCGCCGGGGCTTTGTGACAAGACCAGGAAACTCGCATGGGGTCCCTCATCGAAGCGCAGGTAAACCGCGCGCCGCTCGCCCTTTTGCGGATTCGCGAAGATCGTCTTGAGGCCGCCGACGCGCTCCATCGTGTCGAGCGTGACTCGCAGGCCAAGCAAATCGCGATAAAATTTGAGCGCGCGATCCATATCGCTGACACCGATCGCGACGTGTGAAACAGCACGCATATTGAGGCCTCCTTTAGTGCGCGGCGGTTGGCCGCGTTTCCGCGTCGGACTTCAGCCAGGCTGCCGCCTGATGCTCGACGGCGGTGCCTTTGAAGAAATCCGGATTGGCCCCGGCCCAGAATTCGACCGGGTAGGTAAAGACGAAGTCACGGAAGTCGTCCGCTGTGATGATCTCGTCATCGACAAGCTCGTGGGCCTCGATCAGGACTTCACGCATGTCCGGCACGTCAAAATGGCCGATATCCGAGCCGAACAGCGCTTTAATCCGCGCACCGTAGGGGTTGACCTTGCGGTTGAATCCCCACGCGTTCATCGGGTCGTCGGCTTCGCATCCGAAATAGAAGTTGGTGGCGAACAGATCGCGAAAATCCTGGGGTTTGGTGATTTTGCAGGCAGAATAGTCGTCGATTACGTCGGCGCCACGCGCCGCCCAAGCGGCCGCCCGTTCCTCGCCTTCGGAAACCGACTTCCACGTGTCGAGCGCGTCGGCGGCCGGTTTTCCCTGGTACTTCTGGAACATTTCGCGCAGCAATTTTCGATCGAGATTGGCCGGATTCACCTCTTCGAGCGCCGCGTAGTTGCGCTTCTTCCAATGGCCAATCAGGTCGGCGTAAAGCTGGCAGGCCCACCCCACCCCGCCTTCGAGAAACGCGAACTTCAGCGCAGGGAAGCGGCGCGTGACGCCGCCCATGAACAGCGCCTTACAGACCGCCTCGCCCGCGGAGGCGAAATGGCCGATATGGTTATAAGTGAAATTCGATGGCGACTTCCGCAGGCCGAGGCCACGTCCGGCGCTGTGGAAGGTCGGCGCAAAGCCCAACTCAAGGCATTTGCGCCATACCGGGTCGTAGTCATGGTCGCTGTCGAGGCCGAGCACGTCCTGCCAGACGGCCCCTCGCTCGGGCTCGCCTTTGCGAGTGTAGGCGGCGATCGGACGGCGAATCAGGCTGCCCATCACGATGGCTTTAAGGCCAAGCGCCTTGACGTGTTCGAGTTCGGCAATCGCTTCCTGCGGCGTATCCATCGGAATCGCGGCGGCCGGGGTCAGGCGCTGGGCATAGTCGCGAAAAGCGTCGGCGATATACATGTTGAACGCGCGGCAGGTGGCCTGGCGGATTTCGTCATTGCGGATTGCGTAGATGCCCAACCCTTGCGTCGGGTAGAGCACCGAAAAGTCCAGCCCCAACTCCCCCATCCGCTCGAACAGTAGCTTCGGGATCATCGAGGTGGCGCGGTCGAGGGTGTTCTTGGTCGGGAACGGCCACCATGACTGCTGGGCCCGACGCTCATCGCGCCGCTGCTCGGCCGGCATGCTGAGGATCCGCCCGACGATTTCGTCGCCCGTGCGCATCCCGTCGGCCGCCTTGGTGCCAGCCACGTTGCGCATATAGTCGAGCAGCATCGGGAAATATTCGACCCAATGGCCGTCGGAATCGATGACCGGGTGAGTGAGCTTTGCGTGAATGGCTTCAGGATCCTGATGATTGCCCGACATAAATCACCTGCTTCGCGAGCCACGCCTGCGCCATTTGGATTGGAGCGTGTGCCCGGCCAGTTCGAATCACTTTTCTTAGCAAGACCTAGCGACGGCGTAATCGCGATGTCAAGGATTGCCGCACATTCCGCCCTGACAAGCAGGGAATCACCTCATCGGCGGCTGCCGGCAGGGCTCAAGGTTCCGCGGTACGGTATCGAGCGGTCGCCGCCGTCCCGATTGCGGCACAGCCAAGTCCAGCGTTTGTCGTCGAGACACGGAAGTTGGTATAAGCAAGCCTAATAAACGTGACTAGCGAAAAGTGCTGACGGAGCGGGTTTCCATGGGCAGGTTAGACGGCAAGGTGGCGTTCATCACTGGCAGCGGGTCGGGAATCGGCCGGGCCGGCGCAATCCTCTTCGCGCGTGAAGGCTCCAAGGTGATCGTTGCGGATATCTCACGCGAAGGCGGTCAGCACACCGTCGCGATGGTGCGCGAAGACGGCGGCGATGCCAACTACGTGCACACCGACGTAACCGACCCCGAAAGCGTCGAGCGCGCTATCGCCTCAACGATCGCGACCTACGGAAAGTTGAATGTGCTCTACAACGACGCCGGCGGCTCGACCGCCCAGGACGGTCCCGTCACCAAGGTTTCGATCGATGAGTTCTGGCGGGTGATCCGGGTCGACCTCTACGGCACCTTTCTTTGCTGCAAGTACGGCATCCCGGAACTCATCAAAGCCGGCGGAGGCGCCGTCATCAATACGACCTCCTACGTCGCCCTGGCCGGTATCAAGGGTCGCGACGCCTACACCGCGGCCAAGGGTGGCGTGCTGGCGATGACCCGCTCGATGGCGGTCAACTACGCCAAGCACAAGATCCGCGTAAACGCGATTGCGCCGGGGGCGATACTCACCGAGCGCGTCAAAAAGTTCATCGCCGACGACCCGCGGGTCGCTTCGATGGACGAGCATCATATGCTCGGTATGGGTGAACCCGAGGATATCGCGCGAATGGCGCTGTTCCTGGCGTCGGACGAGGCGCGCATCGTCACCGGCGCGATTTTCCCGGTAGACAGCGGATGGTCAGCGGCGTAAACGCGAGAACTCCCGGCAGGACGCCGTCAGCCACAGGAGGATGCAAGCGATGGCATCGCAACTAGAGGAAAAAGAGGCGATCCGCGACCTGATGTCGGCGTATTGCTTTTATCTGGATAACGGCGAATTCGAGAAGTTCGCCGGACTGTTCAGCCAGGACGCGATATTCGAAGCCGGACCACTCGGCAAACTGCAGGGCCGCAAGGCGATTCTGGAGTTTATCACCGCGCAAGTGCCGCGCCCGGGCGAAGGTCCCGCGCGCAAACACTGCACGCTCAATCACATTATCCGGCTGAGCGGCGGCGAGGCGCGCGCCGACAGCTATATCGTGGTGCTGCGCGAAGCGCCCGCCGGGATCATCGCATCGCTGGCCGGGCGTTACGAAGATTTGCTGGTCAAGGAAGCCGGGGAATGGCGGTTCAAGGTGCGCAAGATCCACTTCGATATTTCCGGCGACCTGGGGCTCAAGCAATAGGCTCACGGCGGAAGCCTCGTCCGGCGCAACTCAGCGGGTCCGTCCGGCGGCTTCAGGCGTCGGTTCCGGCATCTCCGTCGGACCGTTGTCGGTTTCTTCGGTCGCCGGAGTGCCCCAGAAGGTATCGCGAAGCGCGGCCGAGGCTGCCGCGTCGAACGCCAGCAGAATCATAATCACCAGCCCCTCGATTACCTGCACCAGCACCGGTGAAATTCCCTGCGCCCGCTGCATCGCTTGAGCCCCATTGTCGAGCGCGCCAAATAACACCGCGGTGGGGACAATCGCGAGCGGGTTGAGCCGCGCGACCAGCGCGACCGCGATTGCTTCGTAGCCCCATCCCGGAGACATCGTTTCGTACAGGCGATGGGTAATCGCGGCGACGTGGACTGCGCCGCCGATCCCGGCCAGCGCGCCGCTGAGCGCCATTGCCCACAGCGTCAGCGATACGGTTCGGATACCGAAGAAGGCGCTGGCCCGGCGGTTGCGCCCCATCGCGCGCAGTTCGAACCCGGCTTCGGTGTAAAACAGGAATCCATAACATGCCAGCGCTAGGATGACCGCCAGCAGCATCCCAAGGTGGAGGCGGCTCGGCGGAAAATACAGGTGCAGCTCAGCTGGCGGCGCGATCGGCGCGCTTTTGGGATAGGCGCGCGAGGCCTGGATCAACGGTCCGTGCACCGCCCAGCTCAAGATTTGCGCGGCGACATAATTGAGCATGATAGTGCTGATGACTTCGTTTACGTCGCGCCGCGCACGCAGCCATCCGGCGATTGCCGCCCACGCCCCGCCGCCGAGCGCGCCTACCGCCAGCATTACGAAGATCGCCGCGCCATGCGGCCAACCCCCGAGCAGCGGCCCGCACGCCCCCGCGAGCAGCGCGCCAATCAGCAGTTGGCCGTCGGCGCCGATATTCCAGAGCGCGCCCTCGAAAGCGATCGCGATGTTGAGGCCGCAGAATAGCAGCGGGGTCGATTTTACCAAGGTATCGGTGAAGGCCAGCCAATTGCCGAAGGCGCCGTCACACAGCGCAAAGAAGACCCCGGCGGGCGAAGCGCCCAGCGCAAGCAATACCAGCGAGATTATCGCAGCCGCCGCGGCCAGCGCGCCGAGCGGCTTGGCCAGCGTGACCAGCTTCATCGCGTCGCGCCGGACATTAGCAGGCCGATTTCCTCGGTGGTGCGCGATTCAACCGGAATTTCGCTCAGACGTCCCCGGTTGATGACGTAAAGCCGGTCGCATAGCTCGAGCAATTCGTCGAGGTCACTCGAAATCAGCAGCACCGCACCGCCGCCGGCAGCGTATTGGCGAAGCCGGGTGTGCAACTCGGTGGCCGCACCCAGATCGAGACCGCGGCAGATATCGTGAGCGACAATCGCGCGCGGGCGGGCGGCGAGCGCTCGCGCCACGGCAAAGCGCTGGCGATTACCGCCCGAGAGCGAAGCAGCAAGTGCGCGTGGACCGGCCGAACGCACGCCAAAACGGCCGAGCACGCCGCGGCAAAAATCGGTGGCCGGCGCGCGCCGCAAGCCGCCATAACGGCCGCCGAAACGTCGCCGAAGGGCGCGCGACAGCAGCAGATTCTCCCACAATGAAAAGTCTAGGATCAGGCCGTCGAGGTCGCGATTCTGCGGAATCACCGTAAGCGATGCGTTGGTCGCGGGCGAGCCATCATGGAACCGAATCCGTCCTGATGCGGGCGCATGCACTCCGGCCAGCAGTTCGACCAGTTCGTCCTGCCCATTGCCGTCAACTCCGGCAATTCCGCTGATCGCGCCGCGCGCCAGGGTCAGCGACAACCCGTCCAGCACCGTTCGTCCCTCGCGACGCAGCGTGACGCTTTCTATCGACAGCACCGGCTCGCCCGGTTCGTCGAGGCTTGTTCCCTTGTCCGCGCGCGGCGGGATCTCGCCGATCATCCACTTTGCGAGTTCGCTCTCGCTGGTTGCGGAGGCAAGCCGTTCGGCAATCACGCGTCCATGCCGCAGCACGGTCACGCGGTCGGCGACCGCCAGCGCCTCGCTCAGTTTGTGCGTGACGATGACTACAATTCGGCCCTCGCCGCGCAGGCGTCGCAACACTTCGAGAAACGGCGCGAGTTCTCCTGCCGCCAGCACGCCGGTCGGTTCATCGAGGATAAGCACGCGCGGATTGAAGCTGAGCGCGCGCAGGATCTCGAGCCGCACACGTTCAGTCACCGAACGTTGTTCTATTGTTGTGCCGGGCGGCGGCAGCGCGAAGCCGAGCTCGCCTGCCAACCGCGCGGCGGAGTCTGCGACTCGCTGGAGATCGAAGCGGCCCGCCGGGCAAAATCCGCCGAAGCCGAGATTTTCCTCCCACGAGAGCCGCTCGAACAGCATCGGCGATTGGTACACCGCGACGATTCCCGAGCGCAGCGCTGCGCTGGCCGAGCCTGCCCCCGCCGCCAGACCATCGAGTGTCACGACCCCGCTGTCCGGACGGCTGCGGCCGGTGAAAATGTTGATGAGCGTGCTTTTGCCGGCGCCGTTCTCGCCCACCAGCGCGTGGATCTCGCCCGGATACGCGCGAAAATCGACCTCAGCCAGCGCGATAGTACGGCCGAACCGCTTGCTTATCCCGCTGGCGGCCAGCATCGCGAACTACGCGCCGTCCACCGGCGGCAGGTAATGGCCGCGAAGATAGCGCAGCGCGTCATCGCGGGTCTTGAGCGTGCCGTCCAGATGATGGTCGTCGATTTCCGTCAGGATTTGCTTGAAGGCCGGGCCGGGCGGCAGCCCGATGGCAATCAGGTCTTCGCCGGTGATGAGCCGTGGCGGGCGGATTTCGTCGGCGCTCATCGACGCCATCGCCCGACGGCAAAAGTGGTAGAAGCCCAGGTACGAGCTGGAACCAAGCGTGTCGAGCAGCGACAGATCAAGCAATTCCGCAAAACCGTCTTCGGCCAGCATCCGCTTGAGCGTAGCGCGGCGCATCCGCGGCGCCATCGTCATCCTGAGATGGTTGTGCACCAGGTAGGCGACCCGTTCCTGCACGGCGCGCGGACGCCGCAATCGCTCGAGGATTTCCGCGCCCATTCGCGCGCCGATTTCCGTATGGCCGTAATAGGTCATCCGGCCGTCCGCGTCGACCACCAGGCATTGCGGCTTGGCAATGTCGTGGAACAGCACCCCGAACGCCAAAGTCTCGGCGCATCCCCGCGGCAGCATCGAAAGCATCAGCCGGGTATGGCGATAGACGTCGCCCTCGGGATGGAAGTTGGCCGGCTGCGGACATCCCCGCAGCGCCAGCACCTCCGGCATTATCGCAGCGGCCAGACCGCTTTCGACCAACAGATGGAGTCCGCGCGAGGCTCCGCCCTGGGTCATGATCATGACGATTTCCTCGCCGATCCGCTCGGCGGAAATCTGCGTGATCCTGGCCGCACTTCGCTTGATTCCCGCCCACGTCGCGGGCTCGATCGTGAAGTCCAGACGGGCGGCAAAGCGCACTGCGCGAAGCAGCCGCAGATGGTCCTCGGCAAACCGCTGGTCGGCGTCGCCAATTGCGCGAATTACCCCCGCGCGCAGGTCGCGCATCCCGCCCACGAGGTCGATGACACGGCCATCCTCCGGGTCCAGGTACATGCCGCCGATCGTGAAATCGCGTCGCTGGACGTCTTCCTCGAGCGTGCCGAAACGTACCGAGGAGGGCCGCCGGCCGTCGACGTAGGGCGCATCGGCGCGAAAGGTCGCAACTTCGAACTGATCGCCGTCGAGCACCACCAGGATAACGCCGAATTTCGCTCCGACCGCGATTGACTGGTCGAAGATTCGCTGGACCGCTTCGGGCCGCGCATCGGTGGCAATATCGAAGTCCTTGGCCTTGAGCCCGAGGATGCGATCGCGCACACAGCCGCCCGCCAGATAGGCCGTGAAGCCGGCCTTTCGGAGCCGGCGGACGATTGCGATCGCCTTCTTTTCCTTGTCTTCGCTCACGAGGTTCCCTAATGTACCCGCTCGGTACAAAGTGCCGCCACAGGCGACCGCAGGCAAGTTGGGGGGAGTTTAGGACATGTCCCCTGCGGCGGAATCGACATTTGACGCGATGGTTAAGAAATGGTAACGATTGCGGCTCAGAATCTCGCGACGCGGGGAGGAAAAATGGCGCTCAAACTTCGAGTTTTCTGGAATCTGGCGTCCGTTGTGGTGTTGGGCGGCGCTGTCGTCGGATTTTTCGGCGGGATCGCCCATGCCCAGAGTATGGGACCCTCGGGCATCGTCACCAGCGGCAAACTTGAGTTCCGGCGATATTGTGCGCAATGCCATGGCATGAGTGCCACCGGCGACGGCCCGGTCGCTCCGGCGCTGAAGAAAAAGCCCGCCAATCTCACCATGCTGTCCAAGAATAACGGCGGCGTGTTCCCGGAAAAGGAAGTTCGCGACTTTATCGATGGGACCAAGACCTCGGCCGCGCACGGTACCCGCGAAATGCCGATCTGGGGTGACGCGTTCCGTTTGCGCCAGGCGTCCGAAGGCGGCGGCACGGGCGGCGCTGGCCTGACCGAGCAGCAGGTGCAGGGCAAGATCGATTTGTTGGTCAAGTACGTCAAGTCGATCCAGGTGCAATAGCCCCGGCCGATTAAGTCTTAAGGCAAGACCGTCACAGCGCGGCGTTGTCCAAACTGGGCATCGTCGCGTTGCCTTTTGTTATCCCGCCGCAATTGTCCAGGCATTACGCAGTAGCGCTGGCGGCCGCAGTTTTCCTGGCATGCACCCGTGGTCCCGCAATCGCTGGCGGCGACGCAGGGGCGGGCGCCAAGCTATTCGCCAGCAACTGCGCGCGATGTCACGGCAAGGAAGCCAAGGGTAACGGCCCCGACCTGGTCAAGCTCCAGTCCGCCGTATCTCCCGACGATTGGACCGATAAGGCGAGTAACCAGCAATTATCCGATAGCTTCATCATCTCGATGATCACCAAGGGCG
>DATEGX010000047.1:0-19373 GCA_035279875.1 Binataceae bacterium (SeqCode) | reverse complement strand
GGTACCGGTATAGATCAATCGAGCGACGACCTTATTGTCTTCGGCGATCATTCCCTCGATGGAGTTGTGAAAATCAGGGAAAGCCGCGCGAATCGTTCTGACATAGTCGCCGAAAGCGGCGCGCCCGCGGGTCTCGAGGCCGAGCGACCCACGGAAGCGAAAGTCGTCGGCTATCAGCCCGTCAATCAGCTCCAATTTCCATTGGTTCCACAATTCCTCGTAGTAACGCCGCACCAGTGCGCGATTTTCCGCGAGATAGGAGGGCTCCGACTCGCATTTACGGCATTCCAGCTCCGTGTTTACCATTCCCTTGCGTCCCTCGGCGGTAAGCACCCACGGCCGCAATTGAAAGGGCGGCTGATGGCGCACGTGCTGGCCGTGGTTGCATTCGAGGTCGGCAACCCAGTCGCCGAAGTCGTCCAGATGGAAACCGATGATGCGGCGTATCATTTCGCGCAGAGCAGCGCGATCGCGGCAGCATCGAGAAAACGTCCGCGCGGGTCGAGCTTCCGCGCCGAACGCCGCAGCCGAGCCAGATTGCGCTCGCGCATAGCCGCGGAAACGGCGCCGGGCACTAGCCGCGCCTTGTCGAGGTCGAGAATCACCACATTGAACCTCTCACCGGCCGTGGTCACTAACAGATTGTGCAGGTTGAGATCCGCATGAATCAGGCCTTGCCGATGCATCGTGTCGATCGCGCGTCGCGCCTGTGCCAATACATGATCGCGCACGGCGCGGTCGTCGTCAGTGCGGACGAACTCCCAAAGCGTCAGGCCTGATAGGGCGCGTGTCAGGAAAATGCCGCGATAGGCTATCGGGGCGACCCATTCAACCATCGCACCGAATGGTTCGGCAACCGGAACACCGCGGCGATAGGCTTCGGCTGCAATCGCCAGTTCGCGGATCGGACGCGGACGCTGACCGATGTAGAGATCCTTCAACAGAAAACGGGCAAGCCCGCCGCGGCGTGCGATACGCGCGAAGATCTGCGGACCGCTTTCAAGGCTCAAGGGAACGCCGCTCGCGCGATTGCCGACCCCTTCGGTGGAAAGACCGAGCCCGCTCAGCAATGCAAAGATGCCGGCGACCTGAGCGCTCAAGTCATTGCGGAGGTACAGAATCCGCCGGCCTAGAGCGAAGCTGCGGAATTCCGCGTCGGGTCCCGCGATCGCACCACCCGAGGTAGAATTCGCAGCGCCCTTCACGTGTTCCCGAGCAGCCTCAGCCGATGCTCTCAGCTTCATCGATCAGCATGATCGGAATATCTTCCTTTATCGGATAGCGAAGCTTACAGGCCTCGCAGATAAGCCCGTCCTGCTTTTCGGTCAGGCGGAGGTCACCCTTGCATTTCGGACATGCGAGAACATCAAGCAAATCCTGGCTCAAAGCCATGGCGTATTGCCTCCTTTCCCGGTCGTCGACGTCTCCGTCCGCGGACGTCCTCGGCGTCCAAGGCAATCGAGCGCCTTCGTAAGAAGGAGCGTCTCGTCGTGTTGCTCCATCGTGATAGCCACCCGCAGAGCGTAGAGTGGGAACTCGCCTGTGGCAAACGACTCGAGTTTCACCAGATCCTTTTCGGTCGTGACGAGCATCTCCAACCCACGCGCCGCTTCAAGAATGTTACGCCAATCGCCAGGGCTGTAGACATGATGGTCGGAATAGTCGAGCGAGCGGACAAGATCGGCACCTAATGCGCGGAGCATCGAATGGAAGCCATCAGCGTCGGCTATCCCGCTGACCGCTGCTATGCGCCGGCCTTCGAGCGCGAGAGGCGACACGCTCCAGCCGCCGGAATCGGACCTAATCAAGCCCGACGGGCGCAAAATCGCACGCAACAACAGCTTGCCCCGCGCCAAGTCCGACACCTGCGGATCAATCGTGTCCGTCGCGGAACCTGGCGAACGGACTAAAACAATCGCGTCGGCGCGCCTCAGGGCGCTCGCCCGCTCACGCATCGGGCCCGCCGGCAATAACCGTCCGTTCCCGAATGCGCGCGGTTCCTTGATAAGCACGAGATCCAGTTCGCGCGCGAGCCGCAGATGCTGGAAAGCGTCGTCGAGCACCACCGCGTCGGCCAGATCTCGCTCTGCGAGCATCTCGATTGCGTGGATTCTGCGGCGTGCTACGGCAATTGGGCCGTCGAACAATTTTGCCAGCATCACGGCCTCGTCGCCGGCCTCGCGTGCGGTCATCAGGATTCGCCGGCCATCGGAAACCAATCCTGCACGTCCCGAAAAGCTCCCGCCGTAACCACGGCTCACGATCGCCACACGTATAGCGCGGTCTCGCAATCTTGCCGCAAGGAAGAGCGCGAAGGGCGTCTTGCCGTTGCCTCCAACTGTTAAATTTCCGACGCTCACCACTGGCAATGAAGCGCGGCGCGCCATCCTACGCCACCATGCGGAACGCGCCGCCACAATTCCGGCATACCCAGCAGAGAGGGGATAGGTTATCAGTCCGAATGACCGGGCGAACGGCCCGTGCTCCCATAAGCGGTCGAGGATCGGACGCCGACAAGCTACATCTGCCGCGGTCATAGAATCCAGCGCGACAACACCCGCCAGTTTTTCAAGCGGCAAGCAGCGCCAGTAAATGGCGGACCGTTTCGGTGGCTCCGCCGGCCATTCGCTCCATCACCTCGCGCGCCGTGTCCCCAGCCGCGGCCCGCACCGACGGGTGGTCCAGCCAGTCAGCGCACGCCTGCTGCAACTGAGCGGCATCGCCAGCAACGCGCGCAGCCCCTGCCGCGATCAGCGCGTTGCCCACCTCGCGATGATTTTCATAGTGCGGGCCGAAGATCACGGGAACCGAAGCGATGGCAGGTTCGGCGAGGCTCTGGCCGCCACGTCCTGGCGCCAAACTTCCACCGACGAAGGCGATGGCGGATCGCGAATAGAGCCCGCGCAACTCACCCATTGTGTCCAGCAACAGCACCGGGTTGGATGGTGCCAGTGCCCGTGACTGGCTCAATTCACTGGCCAGGACGTATTCGAACCCGCCGTCGCACAAATCCCTTTTGACCTTGTCGAGGCGGTTCAGATGGCGCGGTGCGATGACGAGCGCGAGCGTTGGAAATCGGGCCCTGAGTGCGCGATACGCTGCCAGTACGGTGCGCTCTTCTTCCGGACCGGTTGAGCCGGCGACCAGGATAGGCTGCCCTGCAGCGAAATCTGCGAGCTCCGCCCGAAGCGGCGGTGCGGGCGCGTCCAAGTCGACCTTGGTATTGCCAGTCACGGAGAGGCGCTCGGAAGGCGCTCCCAGCTCGCTGAACCGGAGCGCATCATCAGAAGTTTGCACAAGGATAAGGTCAGTGCGGCTGAGCAGGCGGCCGATCAGCGGACGGATCAGACGATAGGAGCTCATCGAGCGTTCGGACAAACGCCCGTTGACTATTGCGATCCGCGCTCCGGCTTCGGCGCTTTGCAAAAAGAAGTTCGGCCACAGTTCAGTCTCGGCAATAAGCACCAGGGTGGGACGAATCCGGCTCAAGAAGGCGCGTACAGTGCTGACGTGGTCGAATGGCGCAAGCTGACTCGTTCCGGGCACCCGCCGGCGCGCGGCATCGCGTCCCGCAGCGGTCATGGTTGTGATCGTAAAGTCTAGATCGCGAAGCGCTCGCTCGAGACCCAAAACCACCGGACGCACCGCCTCGACCTCACCGACTGAAGCCGCGTGCACCCAAACGCGGCGCGCACTCGGGACGACCGGGACAGCTTCGTACGAGCCGTTGCCAAGCCGCTCGCGGCGGCTTTGCCGGTCGCGGCCTGTGCTTGCAAATAGAGCGACCGGTAGCGCGGGATACCATAGTGCGTTGTAGAGTCGCGACCACATTGCGGCCTGGCCGTTCGCCGGAGTCGCCATCGTGGGGTCAATCAATTAGTCAGTCCGCCGTCCTGGGCCAGCTCGTGCGGTGCCATGAATTGAAGCTCATGCAAACGGCTGTATTCGCGTCCGAGCGCAAGTAACTGATCGTGCGTGCCCTGCTCAATGATCCGGCCATTGACGATCACTATGATTCGATCCGCTCGCCGCACGGTCGACAAACGATGGGCGATCACCAGCGTGGTGCGATTCTCCATCAGCCGTTCGAGGGCCTCCTGCACCAGGCGCTCGGCCTCCGAGTCGAGGGAGGAAGTGGCTTCGTCCAGGACCAGGATCGGCGCGTTCTTGAGCAGTGCGCGAGCAATCGCAATCCTCTGGCGCTCGCCGCCCGACAGCCGTACGCCCAGTTCGCCAACTTTCGTGTCATATCCGTTGGATAGCCGCACGATGAAGTCGTGGGCGTTGGCCGCGCGCGCCGCGGCGGCGATCTCGTTCATACTCTTTTCCATGCTGCCGTATGCGATATTGGAACGGATAGTGTCGTTGAAGAGAAAGGTATGTTGCGTTACGAGGCCAATCTGAGCGCGCAGGGATTGGATCTTGAGACGCCGAAGGTCGATGTCATCGACGATAATGCGACCTTGCTGGACGTCGTAAAAGCGGGGGATCAGGTCGGCGATGGTCGACTTGCCGCCGCCGCTCATTCCGACGAGTGCGACCACCTGGCCAGGGCCGACTTGTAGATTGATATCGTGCAGCACCCAATCCTTGCCGTAGCGGAACCAGACGTGCTCGAAGCGGATCTCGTGCGCACCTGCCGGCAAATCGATCGCGTTGGCCGCTTCGATCACGTCGCGCGGCGAATCCATCATGCCGAAAACGCGCTCGGCGGCCGCAAGTCCGGCCTGCACGCTGTTATTGGTGCGGGTCACGCTTTTGAATGGACGGTAGAGCAAGAGCATCGCTCCGATGAAGGCTACGAACACGCCCGGCGTCCGCGTGCCCGCCATCACGGCATGCGCGCCCCACCAGATCACTCCCACAATCGCGAACGCGCCCATCACTTCGACCATCGGGCCGGTTATCGACTTTATGCGGGCGACACGCAGATTGATGCGGAATAGACGGCGCAGCTCGCGATGAAAACGGCCGCGCTCGTACCCCTCCATGCCGAAGGCCTTGACCACGCGATTACCCTGGTAGGTTTCCTGCAGCAGAACCGTCAGTCCGCTCAGCTGACGCTGCGCATCCTTGGTCATCTTGCGAATCTGTTTGGAAAAGCTGACCACGGGTAGGATGGCGGCGGGAAAAACCACGAAGGCCGCGATCGCGAAACGCCAGTCGACGTAGAACGCGCCGGCCAAAACCGCGATCAATCTGGTGCCATCGCTGAAGATCGAAATGACACTGTCAATCGCACCGCCCGTTACGAGCTGCACGTCGCTTATCACGCGCGCCATCATTACGCCGGTTGGGGTGCGATTGAAGAACGCCAGCGATTGCCATTGCAGCGCTTCGTTCAGCTCGGACCGAATGTCCAGCGTGATGTTCTGCATGACATAGGCTTCGATAAAGTCCGCGCCAAAGGTCGCAACGGCGCGTGCGACGAATATCGCGAGCAGCACGGCGCATAGCAGCGGCAATTTGTTAAGGGTATGCGCGAGAGTCAACTGATTGGTGAAGTTGCGGATGATAACGACGATCAAGCCCTCGGTGCCGCTCACTACCAGCATTGCGAGCGCCATGACTGTGACATAGGGAAAAAGATAACGGCGCAGGTAGCCCAGAAGACGGCGATGAAGCGGCGTCAGCAACTTCATGCGATCATTTCCAGCGCCATCGCGGCCACCCGATCGGCGGCGTTGGAGGCGCCGAGCCTGAGCCGCAACGAACGCAGCGCGCCCGCCACCTCGCCATGAAGCGGCTCCGTCAACAACGGTTCAGCGGCGCGGACAAGGTTGGTCACGTTTACCTGCCGCTGCAACAATTCAGGCACGAGTTCGCGGCCGGCCAGGATATTCGGCATACCGACATAGTCGACCCCGGTAACCAGCATCCTTCCTAACATGAAGCTGAGGGCCGACATTTTGTAGGCGATCACCATCGGACATCCGAGCAGCGCGGTCTCCAGTGTGGCGGTACCCGAAGCGACCAGGGCGAGCTCGCACGCGGCGATAATACTATAGGTATCGCAGGCAATAATACGCACCCCTTCAAGGTCCGTGCGGCTCGCGGCCGACTCCAGGTCGGCCTTAGCCAGAGTCGAAGCCAACGCGACGACCGGCACCATCTGGTGGTCGGCGCACAAAATGCGAGCCGCCTCGAGCATCGGCTTGAATAAGTAGCGAATCTCACCCCGCCGGCTACCCGGCAGGATGGCCAGCAAACGCGACCGTGGCGCGAATCCATGGCGGGCCAATGTTTCAGCAGGCCCCTGGGAGGGCGCGACGCGATCGAGCAGCGGATGGCCGACGAAGCTCACCCGTCCGCCGGCTTTCGCATAGATGTCAGCCTCGAACGGGAAGACCACGGCCATGCGGTCGGCGCGTTTGACCAGCTTTCGAATACGACCACGCCGCCAAGCCCATACCTGCGGTAGGATATAATACAGCACCGGCACGCCAGCTCGATGTGCGACGCCCGAGAGAATCAGGTTGAACTCAGCATAATCTATGAGGATCAGCAGCGCTGGTGGCGCGGCGCGTAACTCAGCGCGGAGCTTGCGAAAGAGTCCAATCGTGAGCCCGATAGTCGCGCTTAGCTCGGACAGCCCCAAACCCGAGATATCTTCGATATTCGCAATCGACCTGACCCCTGCCGCGCGCATCTCACGGCCTGCGACTCCGTAGACTTCACATTGTGGATCGAGTGCTCGCAGCCGCCGCGCCAGGTCCGCACCGTGCAAATCGCCCGACGCCTCGCCAGCGACGATCATGATACGTCGGCGTGTTGAGGCAATCGGTGCGTTCGGCGTCGGGTCTGCTTCAACGCTCAAGGGATACATCGATAAAACCTTGCGCGAAATTCGTCATCGAGGGAACGGTGCGCGCGTTAGTAGCTAATCCTTGCCTGGATTTTTCTCGCGGGCGCCACTGCAGAGAATTGCACCAGCTGCGACGGCGGGATGCCACGGTGGCAGCCCGGAGCGCAGCGATTTTTCGTATGGGGAACGGTTCACCATGACGGTCCGAAAGCTGACGCTGATTGGACACGCAGCTCAACCTGCGTCCGGAGCGACGATCGATCCGTTGCGAATAGTCGTAACGATCCGCTCGCTGAGTTCCATAACGTGCAGCCCTTCAGCCGGACTCACCACCGGGGCACTGCGGGTTCGAACACTCTCTACAAACGACGCCACTTCGTCGCGCAGCGGGTCACCCTCGCCCATATCGATACGCTCCGCGGAGATAACCGGAAAGCTCCCACCCGGCGGGGGCGGATTTTTGCGGTAGACTTGAATTCGCCGCGCCTCGTAGTCGAGCGAAATGTACGCGTCCGGCTGGAAGAATCGGATTTTGCGCTCGCGCCGCGGCGCGACCCGGCTGGTGTTCAGATTGGCGATAAGGCCGTCGGCGAAGCGGATGCGCGCGTTGGCCACATCGATCCTATCGGTCAGGATCGCGACGCCGACCGCCTCGAGCGAGACCAGTTTCGCCGCCGTTACACTCAGGACGACGTCGAGATCATGGACCATGAGATCGAGAATGACGTCGACATCGGTCCCGCGCTCGGTAAACGGCGCCAATCGGTGACATTCGATGAAGCGCGGCAGGTTGAGCAGTGTGCGCAGCCGCACGATCGCCGGATTGAATCGTTCGAGATGGCCGACCTGCAGAATCCGGCCTTGGCCGCGGGCAATGGACGCGAGCTCGTTGGCCTCCAGCAGCGTCGCCGCCATTGGCTTCTCGAGCAGCACGTCAACTCCGCCGAGCATCAGGTCGCGCGCGATCTCGAAATGCGCAAGGCCGGGTGCCGCTACGCTGGCGAGGTCCACCCTGTCGGCGAGCTCGTTATGATGGGCGAGCGGCGCGGCCCCTGTTGCCGCCGCAATTTCACGGGCGCGAGCCGCGTCAGTATCGACTACGTAGCAGAGCCGCACTCCGGGCAATTCGGCGTATTTGCGCGCGTGGAGGGCGCCGAGGCGGCCGACACCAACCACTGCCGCCCGCAGTTCACTCATAGCCGTAGACCGTGATTCCTGCGGCATGCGCCAGTTCGAGCGTTCGGGCGCGCTCCAGCAGCATGGCCGTGCCGGCCTCGATACCAATTACCGCCGCGCCAATCTCGCGCAGCAGTTCGATCGTCGCCGGCCCAATCGCCGGCCGATCGAAACGCAGATCCTGCGAGGGCTTGGCCGCCTTGGCGACTACCAAGCCCTTCCCGCACAGCGCCGCCGCCCTGCGCAAGGCTGCGTCGGTGCCTTCGATTGCTTCAACTGCGGCTGTCACCCCGTCACGAACCGCTACTGCCTGCCCGACGTCAAAGGAACCGAGCGCGCGAGCAATTTCGAAAGCGAGACGCAAATCGTTCAGCTGCGCCGGATTCGGAGCGGGTCCGCTCAAAAGCCCGGTTTGGGCCAATACGTTCTCCAGCATCGGCACCGGGTCGATTACGCTCATGCCGTCGGCCTCGATTTCACCGGCGACGCCGCGCAGCACCGCATCGTCGCTCAAGCGGCCGATCCGAGTGAGCATCGCGACCGCGCGGGCATCCGGCGCAAACGAGTCCGCCAGCCGAGCGCGTGAAATGCCGCCAGCCATCGCGACCCGACTGACGCCCGCGCGCTTGAACGCGTCGATCATCCGTTCGAGTTCTCCGACCCTTATCCAGGTAATTTCGTCGGTCAATTCGGCCAGCGTGCTGTTGGTTTCACCGATATGTGCAACCGCGACGATGTGCATTCCCTTGCGCCGCGCGGTTCGCGCAACCTCGAGCGGGAAAACCCCGTTGCCGGCGATTAGCCCCAGCTTATTCACGATCGCGGCCGACCACGCCGCGCTCAGATTTCAAGATAAAGTCGACCAGCCGCCGCACCTCGGCGACGTGTCCGTTTTTCTCCAGGATTTGAGGAATTGCCTGATGGCGCAATAGCTTCCCATAAAACAATGTGCGGAGCGCCGCCTTTATTGCCGCGATTGTTTCCGTGTCGAAACCCCGCCGTTCGAGCCCGATGCTATTAACACCGACCAGGCGGGCGCGATCGCCGGCAACCATCGCATACGGCGGCACGTCCTGCGCGACTTTGGAGCCTGCCGCGACAAAGGCATGCGCGCCGATATGGATGAACTGATGGACCCCGCACATCCCGGCCGTCACGACCCACTCCTCGAGTACGCAATGGCCGGCCAGTTCGGTCGAGTTCGCAATAATCGAATGATCGCCAACCTGGCAGTCGTGCGCGACATGAGCGTAGTTCATCAGCAGCACGCTGTTGCCAATACGCGTAACCATCCCGCCGCCCTCGGTACCGCGATGGATGGTGGTGAATTCGCGGATGCGATTATCGTCGCCGATCTCGAGCCGTGACGGTTCGCCGCGGTACTTTAGGTCTTGCGGATCGGCGCCGACCGAGGCGAACTGGAAAATCCGATTGCGCGCGCCGATCGTGGTATCGCCCTCGATTACCGCATAGGGACCGATCACCGTTTGCGGCCCGATCCGGACCTTGGCGCCAATCACCGCACCAGGACCAATCCGAACCGACGAATCGAGGTCCGCGCGCCGATCGATCACAGCGGAGGAATGAATCAGGCTTATGGCCGCTGGTCCTCCACTTCCATAGCGGAAAGCTCGGCTTCGGCAGCCAGTTCGCCGTCGACCCGGGCCTCGGCGCGCATTTTCCACAGCGGATGGTGATGTTTGATGATTCGCACCTCCATCCTGAGTTGATCGCCCGGTTGCACACGACGGCGGAAGCGCACCTTGTCCAAACCGGTCAGCATGAAAAGCCCCCGGCGGCCGCCGATTTTGCTTAGCGCGAGAACCGCTCCCGATTGGGCCAGCGCTTCAAGGATCAACACTCCCGGCATTATCGGCTGTTCGGGGAAATGACCGGTGAAGAAGGGTTCGTTGACGGTGACGTTTTTCAGGGTCACCGCGCGCTCATCGTCGACCTCAAGCACCCGGTCGACCAGCAGAAACGGGTAGCGATGGGGCAGGAGCCGGATCAGGCGTTCGAGGTCGTTGTCAGCCAGTGCAGGCAATCCACGTCCTCATTTGAGAATTGTCGAGCGTCCACTGCTACCGCTGTCGCCCTCGGGTGGAGCGTCAGGCGCGACGGAAGCGCCGCCGCGGCCGAACCCGGCACCGCTAGCGGCTTCCTGGCTAAGTGACCCGGGTTTGACGTTCATCGCATCGTAGGCGCGGATCACTTCGTCAGTGATATCGGTCGAGGGTACCGCCCAAAGCAAGGTGCCCTTTTCCATTACCATCGTGTAGCCGCTCTTGAGGCTAATCTGCCGAACCACGACCGCGAGATCACGGACGATCTCGCTGGTGACTTCGTTGTCCTTCTGCTGCAACTCGTCGCGCGAGTTCTTGTAGTCGTCCTGGAACTGCCGGAGCTTTTTGCCGTATTCGTCCTCGAGATTTTGGCGTTGATCGGGCTGCATCAGGGCGCCCTTTTGCTCGAGTTCGCGTTTGAGCCGCTCGACGTCGTTCTGCTCGCCCTCGAGTTGCGACTGAAGGTGATCGATCCGGCCGCGGAAATCGCCCTTTGCGGCCTTGCCGGCCCGGCATTCGTTAAGCGCGCGCTGGATGTCGACATACGCGAGCTTGACGTCGGCGCGCGCCGTTGCCGCCGCGGCCATCGCGAGCAGCATCACGCCGATAATCAACCGATACCTCATACGCCCTTCCAATCCTCCATTAGACTTCCTTCAACTGCGATGATGCGGAAACCGCCGGAGATCAGCGCCAGATGACCGTAAACTTTGGCCGATATCCCCGGCAGGCGCAACCAGCCTAGAGCGGCGTGCCCGCGCCGAAGTCGAAGACCGTACTCTGATCGTTGGGCCGCGGATTGATCGGCCGTGCGATATCGACCGCAATCGGCCCGAACGGAGATTTCCATCTGATGCCGAAGCCGTAAGCGGCTTGCAACTTGTTGATCGAGGGCGATTCGCTCAGGAAGAACGAATTGCCTGCGTCAACAAACAGGGCCCCGCGGATGCCGAATGCCGAGAGGATCGGGAAGGTAGTTTCGCCGCTGAGCAGCAACTCCTGGCTCCCGCCGACTTGCTCAATCCCGAACGGCGAGCCTTGCTGGTTGAACAAGGTGACCTGCGGACCCAACGAATAGATCTCGTAGCCGCGGACGTCGCCGCCGCCTCCGAGGCCACCTGGAAAGAATCGTTCATAGAGGGGCAGCTCCGAACCCTTGTTCCCACCAAGACTGCTGCCGATTCCGTAGGTGACGCCCGGCGAAACCACCCATTCGCCCCATCGCGGGCTCTTTATGTACGAGTAGAAGAACCGCGAATGGAACAAACCCTTGACAAACGAAGTGCCGCCCAGACCCGCAAGCTCCAGGTTGAAATTGGTGACCGAGCCGCTGCGCGGGTCCAGCGGATTATCAACCGTGAAACGGCGAATGCTGGGTATGACTTCCGAAACCCGCTCGTAACCTTTGTAACGCAGTATGTCGAACGTCGTTAGTTGCGAGAGTCCGCTGATGCCGACGCTTTCAAACTGGTAGGCGAGTCCCGCAGTCACGTTTTCAAGCGAAAACGGCCCGAGCTTCTTGAGCCCTAGCTCGGCCAGCGGATATCCGGTGTTAAGCTGGAAGCCGGCGTTGGTCTGGTCGAAAGAGAACAGGAATAGCTTGTCGTAAAACACCTGCGGATTCACCGACAGCGGCATGTCGAGGAACCACGGCTCGGTGTAGCTGATGTTGTAGTTTTGATAGAGGAAGCCGATCTGGGCGCTGGCCGAAATCGACTCGCCGCCGCCGAAGAGATTGGTATTGCCGATACTGAAATTGCCGAACACCGAAGAATAGCTGTCGTATCCGCCGCCGACCTGCAACGAGGCCGTGTTGGCCTCCTGTACTGCGACGTCAAGGTCGATCTTGTCGGGCGCGGGGCCGGGGGTAGTCGAAATGCGGGTGTTCGAGAAATAGCCGAGCGCATCCAGCCGCTGCTTGGACTTCTGGATTTCGCTGGTCGAGTACGGCTCCTGCTCCTGGATCAGCAATTCGCGCCGGATGACCTTGTCCGAGGTCTTGGTGTTGCCGGTGATATTGATACGGTCGACCAGCACTTCGCGGCCGGGGCTGACGTTATAAGTGATATCGACCCTGCGCGTTGTCGGATCGACCGAGGTGCGCGGATCGACGTTGACGTAGGCGTAGCCGCGGTCCGAGTAAAAATCCGAGAGCGTCAGCACGTCGTGCTGCATCGTCGTACTGCTGAAGGTCTCGCCAGCCTTGAGCGTCAGCTTGGGCTTCAACTCGGCCTTCGGCACCCGCAGATTGCCCGCCAGGTCAACGGTCCCAACGTGGTATTGCGGACCCTCGGTGATATTGAACGTCACGACCAGCGAATTCCCCTGACGGGTCAGGGTGGGATAGCCGACGCGGGCGTTGAGAAAGCCCTCGTTGTAGTAGTAGGCCGTCAGGTGATCGACGTCCTCCTGGAGCTTTTTCTGATCGAGTACCCCGGTTTTGAAGAGGTAACTGACGAGAAAGGTATGCGGATGGGTCTGGATAGCCCCGAGCAATTGGCGGCTGGTGAAGAACTTGTTGCCGACGAAATGCACCGCCGAAATCTGGACCTGCGGACCTTCGTCGACGTCGAATACGAGGATGACTGTGTTGTTCGCGCCCGCGACCGTGCGGCTCGTCACTTTTGCATCAAGATAGCCCTTCGCCTGGTAGACCTCAGCGATATTGCGGATGGTGGTTTTTACTCTGACCCGGTCCAGCAGAGACCCCGAATGCAACGCCATCGCGTTGACCACCTGCTCGTCACTCGGGCTGATGTTCTTCATTCCGCCGAAACGGATTTCGCTGACCAGCGGCTCCTCGGCCACCACGAAGGTCACTACCGCACCGCTCGGCTCGCGCTTGACGTAGGCGTTGACGCGGGTGAAGAAGCCCATCCCATAGATCGATTTGACATCGGAGTCGACGGTCGCGTCATTCAGCGGCTGTCCGACCTGTGAGCTAAGATGTACGCGGATTGCGTCGGTTTCGACCCGTTGATTACCGACGATCTGGATTTGCGAAATGAGCGGCGCCGATGGCTGTGCCCGTGCGTTCGCCACCATCGAAAGGGCGATCAGCAGCCACAGTTTGCGCAGGTGCAGGACGCCTCGTCGAGACGTAATAGAATTTGCCGCCGTCACCAATCACCCCAAGGCCGCGACCAAGCTAACCAATCATTTCCGCGAAGTAAACAAACTCCTGTGAATGCGCGGCCAGCGGCACAGACGCGGCCACCTTCGCGCCAAGTCACCTCGCCACGAGACGAATGATTATTAGAATCGCCTAGAGGCGCTGAGAGGGCGTCTCGTCGAATAGCCTGCCTTCTCGCAGCCGAAGCGTCCGCCCCATGCTACGGGAAAGCCGCTCGTTGTGTGTCGCGACGATCAAGGTCAGGCCGAGTTCGCGATTAAGCCGATGGAACAGTGCGTGGACCTCGTCGGCCGTGACCGGGTCGAGGTTGCCGGTCGGCTCGTCAGCCAGCACCAAGCGCGGCCTCATGACGACTGCTCGTGCGACCGCCACCCGCTGTTGCTCGCCGCCCGAGAGTTCGGCGGGCCGGCGATGGAGTTTGTCGCCAAGCCCCACCATCTCGAGCACCGCTTCGGCCTCGCGCCGAGCCTCACGGTCAGGCATCCGGCCAATCAACGCCGGCATCATGGTGTTTTCGAGTGCGCTGAAATCGGCCAATAGATAATGGAACTGGAAGACAAAGCCGAGCCGCGCATTGCGAAATTCAGCCATCTCCCGCTCGTCCATGGCGAAAAGATCGCGCCCTTCAAAAAGGATTTTACCGGCGGTAGGAGGCTCCAAGCTGCCGAGCACGTGCAGTAGGGTCGACTTGCCGACACCCGACTGACCGATTATCGCGATTTCTTCGCCCCGCATAACCTCGAGGTCGAGCGCGCGCAAAACCCAGATTTCGCGCCCGGCGTCCTCGAATTTCTTGTCGACCGCCTGGGCGCCGAGCAGCAGTTCGCCGGGGGTCTGCGCCGGGCGTGGTACCGCGAGGGCTTCCTCACTCATACCGGATGATCTCGACCGGGCGCAGCGAGCGCGCCTGAATCGCCGGATAAATCGCTCCGCACAGGCAAAGCAGAATCGCCGCCACCGCGACGGCTATGAAATTGAGCGGATAGAGCCGTACCGGCACCACACTGACCATAAAAAGGTCGGCCGGCAGGCGGATAAGATGGTATTTACCGATGAGAAAAGAGACGACGAAGCCCAGCGTAACGCCAATCGCAGTGCCGCCCACACCGAGGGCGGCGCCTTCGCAAATAAAGATCGCGGCAATCGAACCGGCTCGGGCTCCCATAGCGCGCAGAATTGCGATTTCTTTTCGCCTTTCCATGACTACCATCACCAGGGTCGCGACGATGTTGAAGGCGGCGACCAGCACAATCAACAACAACACCACGAAGTAGGTGAATTTCTCCAGTTTCAGGGCTGAAAACAGCGGCGCGTCGGTTTGTGTCCAGTCGCTCACCTTAAACCCTGGCCCCGCGGCCGCGGCAACTCGCCGACCCAGCGCCGGCGCGTCGAAAAGGTCGCGCAGCCGGATTTCGAGCCCGCTTTCGAGCTGCGGTTCGTTGGCCAATAATGCCTGGCCGTTTCGCAGCGCGACGAAAATCAACGACGAGTCGTATTCGTACATCCCGGAATGAAAGAAACCAGCCACCACGAAGCGCCGGAGCCGCGGCGCGACGGCGCCTGCCCCGATACTCGCCGGCGAAATTACGATCAGCGGATCGCCGACTCGAATCCCGAGGTCCTCGGCCAGCGATTTGCCGATGATCGCGCAGGGCAATTCAACGGTTCGTCGCGTGCCATGGTCCAATTCCGTAAGCGAAGATGGCTTATCGAGCGCTTCAAGCGAACCACTCTCCAAGGTTCTACTCAATTCCGTTAGAACTGGATTATTGCTTGCAATTACGCCTCGTAGAATGCCTCCGGATACGTAAGCTGGTATCCCGGAGGTGGTGGTCGAAACCGCAAGAACCTGCGAGCTGATGAACGGCGCGACTCCCACAACGCCCGGCATGGCGCCTACTTTTCGCTGCAATTCCTCAAGGTTCGATGGCTGTGCGGCGGTTTTCTCGACCGTAAGCTCGGGATTGAAGGCCAGCAGCCGCATCCGCAGGTCTTCCTGGAAGCCGCTCATGACCGACAACACGACTGTGAGCGCAAACGTCCCGATCGCGACGCCAGCCAGCGAAATAACGGCGATCAGCGAAACGAAGCGTTCGCGTCGGCGTGCCCTGAGGTACCGGGCGCCGATCAAGTATTCGTAACGCATCGACGGTCAGCGCCGGTTCCGCCCCACCGGGGCACGGTCTTCTCGAATGATTCCATCCTCGAAGGATTGTACGCGCTCCCGGAGCGTTTTGCCTGATCAGCTTCGCTATCGGCATTTGTCGCAGGATGAAGAACCGCGCAGGAGCTACGTCAATCGCTCCTTGATGCGCATTGAGACTGCCAGCCGCTAACGCCTTCAAATCGACGCCACGATGCCAACTTTCGCTTCACCGCATTGCTCGTTCTCCATATGATCCAGCTTTTGCAATACACGCGGGTTGCCGCGCTGATGGTTCCTCTATAGACTCGCTCGCGAACTCCGGCGTCGGGGGGGCTTTTTCGCATGGAACGTGTGTGGGGGCGAGTATTTCTAATCGCACTATCTCTGTGCGTGATGGCCACCCGGGTTCACGCCGGAGACGAATCCAACAAAACTGACCGAGGACGCGGAGTGGTCGCCAGCAACGATGACTCGGCCGATTCGGGTGACACCGGGGACACGGGCGCCGCCGACAGCGGTTCCTCCGACACCAGCGACGCGCCGGCGGTCACTGCCAACGCGGACGATCCGTCTGGCGGTTCGGCTGTGCATCCCGATGACCAGGGCCTCATCACGATGAACTTCCAGAACGTTGACCTGCCCGTGCTGGCCAAGTTCATCAGCGAGATTACCGGCAAGAACTTCGTGCTCGACGAAAGCGTGCGCGGCAAGGTCAGCATCATCTCGCCGACCAGGGTAACTCCTCAGCAGGCTTACGCGATTTTCCAATCGGTTCTGCAGGTGAAGGGCTTCACCACTCAGCAGGCCGGCGCGATCATTAAAATCGTTCCCGCGCGGGATGTCCGCGAGTCCGCCGAACTGACCCAGTCGCAGGAACCCGGACTGACGCAAGGTGACCAGTACGTTACCCGGATGATCAAGCTGCGCAATACCGAAGCGACCTCGGTCATGAGCGTGGTTCAGCCAATGATTTCGCATGACGGGCTGGTCGCCGCGTTTCCCCAGGACAACACCCTGATCATTACCGACGACGCCTACAACGTTCAGCGCCTGCTGCGGATTATCGGTAGCCTCGACGTTCAGGGCGTACAGCAGAACGTTGCAGTAATCCCGCTCAAGCTGGCCTTTGCCGACGATATCGCCCAGCAGATCCAGAAGATCATGACCGCGCGTGAGAATACCTCGCGTGGGCAGACCGGCCAGTTCATTCGCCCGGGGATGGGCGTGGTTGCACCCTCCGCGCAAGGCGCGGGCACAAGCTTCAGCGTGGTGCCCGACGAGCGCACCAACTCACTGGTGGTGTTGGCCAGCTCGCTCGAGATGCGCGAAATCAAGGACCTGGTCCAAAAGCTCGATATTCATCCGCCCAACGAGACCGCGCGAATTCACGTCTACCATCTGAAGTATGCGCCGGCCAGTGAGATGGTTGACGTGCTCAACGGGCTCTTGGGCGGCGGTGGCGGGCCCAGCACCCTGTCGCCGACCACCGGGCGCAATTCGCTTGGCCGCGGCAGCTCGCTCGGCATGTTCAATGGCTCATCGTTCGGGAGTGGCTTTGGCGGAGGAGGATCGAGCGGCTATGGCGGCTCGGGTAGCGGCGGTCTCTCCAGTTTCGGCGCCTCGAATTCCAGTTTTGGCGGCTCGTCGGGTGGCTTTGGCGGGTCCGCGATGGGCGGAGGCATGGGCGGCTCCCTGAGTTCGAGCCGCGGCGGCAATAATGCCGCCAATGCGAGCACCGCCAGCACCGGCAACAACCATACCGCCGACTTTGAAAACCCGGTCAGCGTCACCGCTGACCCTGCCACCAATTCGCTGGTGGTCAGCGCGGCACCGCAGGATTACGAGACTCTGCGCAAAGTAATCGATCAACTCGATATTCCGCGCGTCCAGGTCTTCGTTCAGGCGATCATCGTTGAGGTCAGTGTCAGCCGCGCGCGCGATATCGGCGTCAACTTCCTGGCCTCGACCGGAGTGGGCAACACGCTCGCGATCGGCTCTTTGAACTTCGGAAGCCTACAGACCGCGCTCGGCAACCCGCTGGGCTTGACCGGTCTCGGCATCGGGCTGGCCTCCGGCAGCACCTGCAGCATCCCGGTCAGCATCGCCAGTTCCGCAGTCAATACCGTGACCAGCGCCACCACCGGCAGCACCGTCACGGCGCCCTGCGATATCGCGCTGATGACCGCTCTGGAGAGCGATACGCACAGCAACGTGTTGTCCGCGCCTACCCTGCTCACGGCCGATAACGAGGAGGCGATGATCGTTGTGGGTGAAAATCTGCCGTTCGTCGGCTCGTCCGCGGCCAACGCGGGTCTGCCCGGCCAGATCTTCAACTCGGTGGACCGCCAGAACGTTGGCGTCACGCTCGACCTGATACCGCAGGTTTCGGCCGGCGATTACGTCAAGCTCGACGTCTACGAAGAGGTTTCCAATGTGGTCAATGGAACCTCGAATCAGGCCACCAACCCACTCGGCCCGACGACTACAATCCGCTCGGCCTCGACCTCGGTGCTGGTGCAAAACGGCCGCACCACGGTTATCGGCGGTTTGATTTCGAGCGATGTCGAAAACGGTCGCCAGGGCGTTCCGTTCCTCTCCGATATTCCGGTGCTGGGGAACCTCTTCAGTGACAATTCGCGAACTGCCAACAAGGATAATCTGTTGGTATTCCTGACGCCGCATGTAATCCGGACGCGCGACGATCTACAGGCCCTCGCACTCGACGAGCGGCAGAAGTTCGTCCGCTCGCTGGGCCGCACCGAAGTCAACAACATGCCGGTTTCGCAGTTCCAGCAACTCTACCAGCCGACCTTCAACGCAGCGGTCTCACCGCAACAGAGCCTGATGCAGTCGCAGCTTCCGCCGGGATCCAATGCTGGGCCGATGCCTGGTATGCCGGGCGCCGGTTCGGGACCGGCGAGCATCCAGCTCGGACCAGGAAGCGGCAACAGCCCGCATTGATTCGGGCTGCTGAGCGACGCCAACCGCGGTCAAGGCAATCGCCCCTTGGCCGCGCCGAGGCACCGCGAAACTGAGCTGATAGGTACGAACCCGAAGGTGAGCTTACCCGCGGGTTGCGCGATCTCGTTCCCGACTCCTACTTGCGCCTGACCAAGCGGTCTGAAAAATTCGCATCTTCATGGCGCGTCAGATTGGCCTGGTGCGGGCCTGGGCTGAGTGCGCGGCGTTGGCGCCGCCGTGGGCGATGTTGCGTGCGCTGCCGTTTGACCGCGCGGTCCGGGTAGGCGCGGCGATCGGCCAGGCAGCTTCGATTTTCGATCTGCACAATCGCTCGATCGCGCGCCGTAATCTCGCTATCGCCTTCGCCTCAGAGACCAGGTCCGAGCGAGCGAGGATCCTGCGGGCGACTTACCGCAATTTCGGCCGCATGATCGCCGAATGGGTGCATTTCTTCGACCTCGATCGCGCCAACATCGAGCGCTATGTCACCTATCAGGGGCGCGAATATTGGGAGGAGGCGATCAAGCGATCTGCCGGACGCGGGATTCTCATACTCACCGGCCATTTCGGCAATTTCGAGCTGCTATCCCTGGCCCATTCGATTTATGGCAACCGGTGCGCGATTGTGCAGCGTCCCAACCGCAATCCGCTGCTCGACCGCGCGGTCGCGGTCCGGCGTCAGCGCTTCGGCAACCGGACCATCGCGCGCAGCGGCGCGGCGCGCGAGGTTATCCGTCTGCTGCGCGACGACTGGATGGTTGCGGTCCCGCTCGATCTCGATACGCGCCACGGCGTTTTCGTAGATTTCTTCGGTAAGCCAGCCGCCACCAGCCCGGCGCTGGCTCGGATCGCGATGGCGACCGGAGCGCCGGTCTTGCCCGCCTTCATGGTTCGCGAAGGCCAGACTCCGCGGCACAAAATAACCTTTCTGCCGATAATCGAACTGCATTCCAACGGTGACCGCCGCGAATGCGTGCGCGCGAGCACGCAGAGCTTCACCTCGGTGATCCAGTCGATGATCGCCTCGCATCCGGACCATTGGAACTGGATCCACCGGCGCTGGAAAACCCGTCCCAATGGGGAGCCTCG
>DATEGX010000046.1:0-2893 GCA_035279875.1 Binataceae bacterium (SeqCode) | reverse complement strand
CAACTCGGTATACTTCAACGCCCAGTATTCCGAGAATTCGGGGCGCTCGAGCAGTGCATCGATAAGCGCCGCGCGTTTGTTGGGCGCCTTTGAGGCGAGAAAATCCTCGACTTCCTTCTGGGTCGGCAGCAAACCGATCGTGTCCAGGTACATACGTCGCAAAAATTGCTCGTCGCTCGATAACGCGGAAGGCTCGATATTCAGACGCTTCAGCTTCGAAAAGACAAATTCGTCGATGTAATTGTTGCGAGGAATGTCCGGGAATGGGTGGTTGAGCGGAGACTGCGGCACGTAAATCTTCGCCGCCACGGCCTGGCCAAGCGTGCGGACCATCACGGCGGTCTCCCCGGGCTTCAGCCCTTCGATCTTGCCGTCGGCGGAGACCTGCACCGTATCCGGGTTATTCGAGCTATAGGCGACCAGGTGCGTCACATCCCGCCGCGTGCCGTCCGTATAGCTGGCGGTGGCGATCAGTTGCTGTTTGTCGCCCTGGCCCCGCAGGGTCACCTCCTGCGGATATACCGTTAATTTGGCGATACGCGGCGAGCCGGCGCTATCGTAGGATGCACCATCCTTTATCCATTCAAGGATGGTGCGATACTGCAAGGAATCGATGGTGAAGCGCTGACCCCCGCCGTGCTGCTTCTGAAAGGTCGGTTTCTGTAGAATCAGGCTTTGTTCGGGGTGGTTGCGGTCGATACGCGGTCCAATGGCCTTATAGTCGAGATCGGGCTCATAGCCGAACAGCGATAGCTTGAATCCGTGTTGCCCGCGTATCGATCCGTGGCAGTTTGAGCCGGCGCATCCGGCCATGGTAAAAATCGGCACCACATCCTTGACGAAACTCAGCTTGGGTTGTTGGCGAGCCGCCACGATCTTCACCGGGACCACGGTTTGCGAACCGCTGCAACTGATCTTAAGCCTGGTTTGACCGTCGGCCTGCGCGGTGATGATCGCCTCTTTCGAAATCGTCAGCAGGGCGGGATTGTCGGGCGTAAACGTGCATTCCGCCGTGACCTCATGACCTTCGCGGCTGACCGCCAAAATCTGGGTCGCATTCCGGCCCGTAAGCTCGATCGACGAAGGGTAAACCATCAGACTCGCACCCCAGCCAGGAACCGAGAAAACGAACGCTGCCAGAGTGTGTATTCCGCTTTTCACGATATTAATTCGCATCACGGGGAGCCTCTGTTCTGCCGCTACGCGCGGCGGGATCAATCAAGATACGATGCGTTTGGCCGATGACTTTTCCGGCGGTAACCGCCTCAAGCACGATGGAGACAGGCTTGTCGATCGCAGCGCTGATTTTGACACTCGCCAAAGTTCCTCCGGGAAGGACCGTCGCCGGTTCGACGGTCACGCCCGCCGGAGGCTGGGGCGCGCGCAACTCCAGCGGCGCCTGGCCATCATCGAGCCGCGTGACGACGACCGGAATCGCCCCCGGTTTGCCCTTCGGGGCATTCACACGGTCGGGGACACCCAGCACCACCAGAGGCCGATCGGCGACGGTGGCATACCAGTCCGAACTCTCCGCCGGCCCCCATATCTTACGCGATGAGGACCACCAGTAGTTTGGAACAATCGCATGGTCCACCGTTTTCCCGTCGATGACGCCACGCGCGTGGAAACGGACGAGGTTCAAGCCCACGGGTGCGTCGGCGGTCACCTGCAGGGGATAGTCGATGCGGGTGCCATCAAGAATCAGGTCTTCGCCACAGGTTCCTTTATAATGCGTGGGTTCGACCGGTACCAGGATCTTGCCTGGTCCGGTGACTCCGGCGGGCAGGTTTTCGGCCCAAACTTCGATCGGCGTATTCCAGCCCTCAAGTCGCCTGACCTGTACCTGGACCACGTTATTTCTGCCGCGAAACAGCGTCTCATCCGTGCCAATCAGGGCCGCAGTGAAGTCCGGCTCGGCCTTTTTTACGGTCAGCCGGTAGGGAAAGTTCGGATCTCCGAGAAACGAGTTATCGCGCACCGCCGCCGTGTACCGTCCTGGCTGGAGGTGCACCACCAAGTGCGGGTCGACGTTGGCCGGCTCCTTGCCTGAATTGGTGGTGGGATCGTCCTGGTAGGCGATTCGTTTGCCTGATTGATCATAGACGATCACGATCGGGTCCATTTTCGATCCCAGATGAAACGAATCGACCGCCAGCAGGACGTTTTCCGGCTGACCGACCTTGAAACTGAAATAGTCGATCGCATGGGAAGTCTCAATGGTTCCATTGGCGACCATGGGGAGACTGAGCGGGAATGCATCCTTTTTATGACGGGCGGCGCCGCCGGTCACGGTCACTTCCGGAAGATCGGACACGGCGAACGCTACCGGCAAGGAAGCCCCGTGCACGTGCAGACGGTAGATCCCGGGCGGTGTATCCGGCGGAATCAACATACGCAGCATCGCCGAATCTTTGCCGTGCGAAATCAACTTGGCGGTCGCCAGTCCCTCGCCCAAAATTCCGTCTCCGACCGTGTCGAGATTGACGCCGTCCAGCTGAACATCCACCGTGCTCCCGCGCTGCCCGCCCGAAGGCATCGCATGGTAGACGTGCGGCATCTCCCCGGCAATCAGACGATAGTCGGCGTTTTCCGATCCGCTTTCGCCGGTACCGTAGATCCGCAGGTAGTAAGTTCCTGCACTGCGGAATGTGTAAGCCAGGTGCGGGTCTTTGAACCAATAATAATCGTCGATGTAGGCGAGCTCGGTTCCACGCTCGTCCAGCAGGCTCAGAACGGAATCAAGGCCGGATTGATTTCGCCCGGCACTTACGTCGAAAACCAGAGTCTCGCCTGGACGCGCGGAGAACTTGAAATAGTCGTAATCGCCGGCGCGGATGGTTCCGTTCATCAGAACGGGAAAATCAATCGCCTGCGCGTGCGCAATGTCGTTGTT
>DATEGX010000045.1:0-5664 GCA_035279875.1 Binataceae bacterium (SeqCode) | reverse complement strand
CTGCCCCGCCTTGCGCCGCTCCGCTCAAGTCCTCCGCGCCAGTGCGATGGACCGCTGCGCTCTGGCACGGCGGCCGTGAATTGCTCCGCGTCGCTCGTGGGTTGGCTTCGCTCCGCTCCGCATCGGATCTCTTTCCTCCCTAGCCCTCAAACGGGGGTGAAGGGCGGAGGGGGAAAGAAAGGTTCGGGTTTTTACGAACCAAACCGCCCTGCCCTTCGGGAAGATACCGTCTTGTCGATCAAGCTAATTCAACCCAGAACGCTGCGGTCTCGATTGCCTTGCTGCGAAAGTTAATCGAGCGAGGTCTCGAGGCGGATGGCCCACCCTGTGCGCGACGGACGGCGGCCGCGGCATGCGCAAGGCACTGACTGATTTCCTCGGCGATCTGATAATGGTCAAGGGTCTGGATTTGAGTTCAATCCCGACGACGTGAGAGTTCGGCTCTATGCGCGGGGTGACGACATCGGCTCAACGACCGCGGCTGAAACGCGAACGCAGTATCCGGGTCAGGTAGCGCCACAAATTGATGAAGAAACCCTGGCGAGCTATGGTGCCTTGCGCTTCAGCCCTGAGTTCCGCCTCCGCTGCCGCGAAAAATTGCCCGAGCATCATCTTAGCGGCGCTGTCGATCACGCGCTGGCCCACTTGCACCAGCGGGCCACCGATCTGGACGTCGCCCGAATATCTCACGACGGTTTGATTGCCGTTGCTGGCGGCCGGCGCGAGGTCGAGGGTACCGAAGCCGCGCATGAAGCCCTGTTTGCCTTTGCCGTCGACCATCATCTTGTAGTGCTCGGGAGGACGCATCTCCTCGAGCTTGAGCCGGCCGGCATAGGAACCTTTGATTCCGGCGATGCCGACATTGATGGTCCCGGCGAATTCATCCGAGGCCAGTTGATCGAGCTTTTCGCAGCCGGGAATCAGCCGTACGAGCCGATTCGGATCGTTGAAGAGATCCCAAACTCGCTGGCGCGGCGCCGGCAGGGTTTGCTCGCCAGAAATCCTCATCGCCAGAAGCTTTCGATCACTTTTTCGCGCGCGCTGCGGCGGTCGCGAGTGCGCGCCGCGTGTAGACCTGCGCGAGTTCGGCGCGGAACTCTCCGGACGCGTGGATGTCCGACAGCGGATCGATGCCGTCGACGGCATGCGATGCGGCGGTGGCGAGCGTCGCTGCGTCGGGTGCCTTACCCTGGAGGCTGGCCTCGACCGCCTTCGCACGAAAGGCCTTGGCGCCGAGGCCAGTAACGCCGACGCGAACGCCTGAACAATTTCCGCGAGCGTCCAGGGTTATGAGCGCGGCGACACCGACCATCGCAAAGCCCGACGCTGGATGGCGATGCTTGCAGTAGGCATAGCCGGCGTTCGTGGCGGGTAGTGTGATCGCGACCTGAGTGAGAATCTCGCCTGGTCGGGCAGCGGTGGTCATCAGGTCAACAAAGAAGTCTTCCCCCCTGACCGTTCGTGCTCCTGATTCGCTTTCGAGTTTCAAGTCGGCTTCTAACGCGAGCACGCCCGCGGGATAATCGGCGGCGGGATCGGAATGAGAGAGGCTGCCGCCGATCGTTCCGCGATTTCGCACCTGGACATCGCCGATCGCAGCCGCGCACTCGGCCAACAATCCAACCCTTTCGCACACGAGCGCGTCGTTGGCGATCTGATCGTGAGTGGAGGCCGCACCGATTGTGATCTTGCCGCCGTTCTCGGTTATCGCCTGAAGTTCCTTAATCCGCCCGATATCGATCAGATGCGCGGGTTGCGCAAGCCGCAACTTCATCATGGGAAGCAGGCTGTGGCCCCCCGCAAGAATGCGGGCATCATCGCCGAACTGTTTGAGCATAGCGACGGCATCTCTGACCGAGGCGGGACGATGGTATTCGAACTGTGCGGGGAACATCGCGATCTCCTATGAGGCTTTCTTCGCGTCCTTGATCGCCCGCCAAATTTTTTCCGGCCGCAGCGGCATATCGAGGTGCCTGATGCCAAACGGCGCGAGCGCGTCGATTACGGCGTTGACGACACAGGGCGTGGATCCGATAGTGCCGGCCTCGCCGACCCCCTTGACACCCATCGGATTGAGCGGCGACGGCGTGATGGTGCTCGCCAGTTCGTAATGGGGCAGCATGCCGGCGCGCGGTACCGCATAGTCCATCAGGGTGGCGCTGAGGAGCTGGCCGCCCTCGTCGTAAACAACCTCTTCGTAGAGTGCCTGGGCGATGCCCTGGGCGATTCCGCCGTGGACCTGGCCAGCGACAAGCAGTGGGCTGATGACGCGGCCGCAATCGTCGACAGCGACATAACGGAGGATTTTGACGACGCCGGTTTCCGGATCGACTTCGACGACTGCGATATGCGTCCCGAACGGAAAAGTGCATCCAGTCGGCTCGAAGAAGCTAGTCGCGTCGAGCCCGGGCTCCATCCCCGGAAGCGGATTCTTGTAGTCATAGGCAGCGGCAATCACGCGTTGGAGTGGGATGGACTTTTCCAGATCGGCGGCCAGCGCGACAGTTCGGTTATGGAATGTGAGCTGGTCCGGGGGCGCTTCCATCATGGTGGAGGCGATTTTTCTGAGTTTGTCTTGAAGCTTGCCGATCGACATCATCATCGCCGTGCCGCCGAGCGTGAGGCCGCGGCTGCCGAACGTGCCGACGCCGTATTGCACGATCGCGGTGTCGCCATGGACGACAGCGACGTCATCGATATCGATCCCGAGAGCATCCGCCGTCATCTGGGCGAAGGTAGTTTCCTGACCCTGGCCGTGTGGTGAGATGCCGGTCAGCACGGTCACCTTACCGTCGGGTTCAATGCGCACAGTCGCGCTTTCCCATCCCTGCACGCCCGGCGGCATCATCGTCGACGGCCCGAGACCACAGATTTCGACGTATGAGGCGACGCCTATCCCGACCAGGCGACCGCTGCCGCGCGCCTCGGCCTGTTCGGCGCGGACCTGTTTGTAGTCGATGTTTGCGAGTGCCTTGTCGAGCGCCGCGTGGTAATCGCCGGAGTCGTAGACGAGACCGGTCGCCGTCGTAAAAGGAAACGCGTCTTTGGGGACAAAATTTTTCCGGCGAACCTCGACCGGGTCGAGGCCCAGCTCAGCAGCTACCATATCCATCGTGCGCTCGGCTATATAGGCAGCCTCGGGGCGTCCAGCGCCGCGATACGCGTCGGTGGCCATCTTGTTGGTAAAGACCATGAGCTGTTCGAACGCGATCGCCGGGATTTTGTAGCATCCACTCATCATCAAGCCGGAGAACCCTGGGATCAGGGGCGTGAACAATTGCAGATAGGCGCCCATATCACAGAAAAATTTGGCCTTCATCGCGAGCACCGTGCCATCGTTCTTGACCGCCACTTCGACATAGGCGATCTGATCGCGGCCGTGCGTGGTGGCGGCGAAATTTTCGCGGCGGCGCTCGATCCATTTGACGGGCTTGCCGAGCGCGATCGCTAGATAGGCCGTGAGCGCTTCTTCGCGGTACACGTTGAGTTTGCATCCGAAGCCGCCGCCGACCTCGGGCGTGATGACGCGCGTGCGGTTCTCGGCGAGCTTGAGCATCCCGGCGATGGCGCTGCGCAGTATGTGCGGGATCTGGGTCGACGACCAGAGGATCAGTTGCTGCGAGGCCTGATGCCATTGCGCGACCGCACCGCGCGGCTCCATCGGGACGGGGGCTAGCCGCTGGTTGACGACGCGGAACTTGATTACGCGATCAGCACTGCGCAGCGCATCATCGATGGCGGGATTCGCGACTTCGGCGCGGTGGACGAGATTGCTGCCGAACTCCTCGTGAATGAGCGGTGCGCCTACGTCGAGCGCCATTTCGGGATCGACCACCGCGTCGAGCGGGTCGTAGTCGACTTCAACGAGGTCAAGCGCGTCCTGCGCCTTGTAAGGATCGGTCCCGACCGCGACGACCACAGGCTCGCCGACATAGCAAACCTTGTCCGCCGCAAGGACGGGGTGAAATGGCTTGTGTTCGGCGACGGCGACGCATGGCAATGACCCAATCTTGCCCTTCAGGTCGGCGCCGGTCAGCACGCAAATCACCCCCGGCGACTTGCGCGCAGCGTCTACATCGATTGAGGTGACTTTGGCGTGCGCGTGCGGGCTGCGCAGTACGACCGCATGGAGCATCCCGGGCAGTCGCACATCGTCGACGTAAGTGGCACTGCCCGTGATGAGTCGCGGGTCTTCGCGCCGCTTGACCCGCTCGCCGACAAATTTTGGAACTACCGCCACTTTGGCCTCCCCCATAGCCTCTCTGCCAGGACAGACGCAGAACGGCGTGAAATCTAGGTGCGCATTTTCTCCGCCGCATACTGAACGGCCTTGATGATGTGCTGGTAGCCGGTGCAGCGGCAAAGGTTTCCCTCGATAGCGTGTCGAATTTCGGCTTCGGAAGGATTGGCGTTACGACTCAAGAGGTCCGCCGAGGCCATGATCATCCCGGGCGTACAATAGCCACATTGGAGGCCATGCTCCTCCCAGAATCCTTCTTGGATCGGATGGTAGCTACCGTCCGTTGCGAGGCCTTCGATCGTTGTTATTGTGCAGCCGTCTGCTTGAACCGCGAGCACCGTGCAGGATTTGACCGCCTTGCCGTCCATCAACACCGTGCACGCACCACAGAGCGTGGTCTCGCATCCGACGTGCGTTCCGGTGAGACCTGCTACCTCGCGGATATAGTGCACCAGCAGCATCCGCGGTTCGACAATATCGTCGCGGCGCTCGCCGTTGACTGTGAGAGTGACGCGCATCGTTGCTCTTCCCTCCTTAACCGAGGCACAATCGGCAGATAAGCTCCACAAAGACGATGAGCGACAGATTGCCGATCACCTCGTCGTTGTCTACGAGCGCGACCTTTTTCAGGCGATGTTCCAGCGGCCGTCCTCGCGCTCAACCTTTACATCATCCATAGATCATCTATTACATCATAGGCTGCACGAAAGTGACCAATGCCCTTATCACCAAGCGTTAGCCAAGGACCAGCAAGGTTTGGGAAGGACGATTGAAAGTAACATGTACCTATGTACCGGCGTGTCAACGACTGCGCCCAAATGAACCATTCCGAGCCGTTCACTGCTCAATTCGCTAGGCTTTCGAATCAAGAAGAGCGTGCGTTTTCTCGACGTCCCGTTAACGAGGCCTCACATTTCCCGATCAAATTAGCGTCACGGGGTCCTCGGTGCAGCTGTGGGCAAATCGGCACAAAGGGATGACGGTTGCGTCCGACGCTGTATATCGCACAAAGCAACTTCCGCATGCAGGCCACTATCGCGCCTTCGGCCGCTTTCCGGCAGCCAACAAGCGGTCGTAGTGCGCACGCAACCAAGAGTTTTTCCGGACGGCTACCAAGGTTGGCATCCGGAGCCAATGGCGGAGGCGTGCATTTCCGAGCGGAAGGCCCCTTGCGCCGGAGAACGCACGCTTGCCCATTGCCGCAGACGCGGCACCACACCAACGTAGCTTGCGAGCGCGGCGGCATCCCGAAATCGACTCGGGTCACCCAACTCTGCGATGAGGCATGCGGCGGTCCGCGAGCCGATGCCGTCGATGCTGGTAAGGAGCTTTCCAACTTCGTGCGCTTGGAGTTTGCGCTCTATGTCCCGCTCAAGGTGCTTCACTCGACCTCTCAGGAGCTCGATGTCGGCGCATGTGTATTT
>DATEGX010000044.1:0-6332 GCA_035279875.1 Binataceae bacterium (SeqCode) | reverse complement strand
CCACGCGTTGGCGAGCCCGGTAACCAGGTTGGCGACTCCTGGGCCCATTGGGGCGATACAGATGCCAGGTTTGCCGGTCACGCGCGAATAAGCATGGGCCATCATCGCGGCCGCCTGCTCATGGCGGACGTAGATGCCTTTCATACCCAAGTCGAGGCACGCGCCAGCGGTGCCACCCGTCGGTCCGCCCATCATGAAGAAAATGGTGTCGACGCCTTCCTGCTGAAAGCAGCGCGCGATTATCTCCTCACCGCGTAAAGTCGCCATTTGTGCTGTCCCTCCTGCCGCTAGAATTGCTTGGTTTCAAACGAATATCGCCCGGACGGCCATCTCAACGCGCGATATCGCCGGGTCCCAGAAACGGCGGTTTGACCTCCGTCAGGGTGATAATTTTCCAACCTTTCGGGTCGCGCCGCACGGTGTAGCAGGCGCGCACCCGTTCGAGCACCGAACCGTCGGTCTTGTAGCGCGTGACATCGGCGAGGATCATCGCGAGGTCCTCGGCAAATGCCCAGGTCTTTAGCCGATCGGTGGCCGAGCGGGCCCATCCACGATCCTTGAGCGCTACCATGATCTTGCCGAAACCCCGCTGATGATCGCTCTCGCTGGCGCATTGGCTAAGCCCCTGGCCGCCGGTAATCCAGGCATAGGGGTAGGCGAAGGCCTCGCTGAAGAGGTCGATATCCTCGCGATTGAAGGAGTCGATATAAGATTTGTAAAAAGCCTCGAGTTCCTTTGTGATCTGTTCCGTACCGGCCATCGCAAGCTCCAGCCAAGTTTGGCCCGCCAATCGAAAGTGGACGGGGCGCGTTATTTTTCGCGGCCGAAAATCAGACTGCTTTAAAGCGTTACCTTTTGTGGCGGCCGGCGTCGGCCTGCGTCGCGAAAGTATTGCCTGCCTGCCATTTGCACGTTCTCCATAACGGAAAGCTTCAACAACTGCCCGCGTCAAATGCCCCGCTGCTCGATTTCGCGGGCCTCGCGCTCGAGCGACTCGCGAAAATCCGGATGCGCGATCGCGATCATCCGCCGGGCGCGCTCGCCGAGCGGCTGACCGCGGAGTTCAGCCGCGCCGAATTCGGTGATAATCAGGTCCGCGTCGCTGCGCGCCGTCGTCACCACACCGTTCAGACGCGGCACTATACGGCTGGCCTTCCCGCCAAGCGCGCTCGAGGGCATCGCGACGATCGCGCGGCCGCGTTCGGCGAGGTTGGCGCCGCGCAGGAAGTCGCCCTGGCCGCCGACTCCGCCCACTTGCACTCCCGAGGCGACTTCGGCATTTACCTGCCCGGTCAAATCGACTTCGACCGCCGAATTGATGGCGACGAAATTATCGAGTTGGCTCAGAATCTCGGCGCGATGGGTGTGATTAAAGGTAAACAGGCGGATTGCGCGATTCTTGTGCGCGAACTTGTACAGGCGCCTGGTTCCGCGGAGCGACCCGCAGGTGGTCAATCCGGTATCGATCGGCTTGCGCGCGTTGGTGATGACCCCGCGCTCCATCAGGTCGGCAACCCGGTCGCCGATCAACCCGGAATGGATGCCCAGGTCGCGCCGGTCGCCAACGTCGGCTAGCACCGCGTCGGGGATCGCACCAATCCCGATTTCGATGGTCGAGCCGTCCTCGATATACCGGGCAATATGGCCGGCAATCGCCGCTTCGGTTGGACCGAAGGTGGCCGGCTCGAGTTCGATCGGCGGCTCCGAAACCCGCACGATATAGTCAAGCCGCGCGGTGTCGAGCACGCCATCGAAATAGGTCCAGGGTAGCTGGTCGTTGACTTCGGCGATCACCACCCGCGCGCGTTCCATCGCGGCCTGCAGATAGTCATTTTCCAGCGAATAGCTGTACTGACCGTATTCGTCGGCCGCGCTGAGCTGAACGAACACGACGTCGCTGCGGATTATTCCGCTGGCCAGGTAACCCGGCAGTGCCGACAGGTGGCACGGGATAACCCGCAGTCCACCGGCTCGGCAAAAGTTGCGCAGCCGGCCCATGGCCCCAAAGCCGCTGAACGAGACGTTCTCGGTGTGCTCGGACTTGAGCGCGTCACGATAGGAAATTCCGCCGAGGAAAACGCTGGTGCGGCCGATTTGAGCGCGCTGCTCGAGGAATTTGTCGACCAGCCGGAGCGGCTCGCCGGTGCCGCTGCCCCACACGATATGGTCGCAGTCGCGGATTATCGCAGGGAGGTCGAGGTTCTTGAGGTCGATTTCTTTCGGCATAACCCAAGCCGCGCGCCCGGGCCTCGCGGGTCAGGCGACAATCGCATAAACCACCGCGTCACGGCCAGCGCCGCGCAAATACGTCCAGCGGGGTGTTGGATTCTCGAAGAAAAACAAGGCCGCGCGCCTTGCGACGCGCGGCCTCTATCGAACGAGCCTAAGCGTTCTCAGGCATGGCCATGGCGCAGCAGCTTGCCCGGCGTAGCGCCAGTGCAATTGCCGTCGGCAAAGGTTTCTTCGCCGTTGACGATAATCGAGCGGTAACCCTTGGCGCGCTGCACTCGACGCCATTCACCACCCGGAAAGTCGTGGACGATTTCGCCCACCCAGTCGGGCTCGACGTCGAGGCCCTTGAGGTCGTAGACCACCACGTCGGCGGCCAGACCCTCGCGCAGCATCCCGCGGTCGCGGAAGCCGGCGGCGTGGGCCGGGAGTGCCGACATCCGGTAATGCGCCTCTTCGAGCGTGATCTTCTGCTCGTCGCGCACCAGCCAGCGCAGGAAGTCGGTGGTAAAGGCGCCGCCGGTGAAGAACTTGGTATGCGCGCCGCCGTCCGACACGCCGGGGAAGGTAAACGGCGAGGCGTTGAAGATCTCCGCCATGTAGTCGGCATTGAAGCCCTTATTGGGACCCAGGAACTCGGCCTTGAGGTTGGTCGCCACGGAAAGGTCGAGCATCACGTCGATCGGATGCCGGTTCTCCTCCATGCCGATCTGGCCAAGCGATTTGCCGACGTATTTTTCCAGTTCCTCGTGATTTTCGACCCACTGCACAATCAGGTTCCTGGGCGCGCCGCCGACTCCGGCCTGGAAGGCCTGGATACGCTTGTCGGCAGCGTTGGCTTCGCTGATAACCGCCGCGCGCAATTCCGGATTGCGCATCTTGGCAATCTTCTCTTCGGTCGTGCCGGTGGTGAGCGCGCGCCACGCCGGGCTCATATCGTAGAGATTCCAATGCTCGAGGGTGAAAGCGAAACCACTGCGAACCGATGCGCCCTGTCCAAAAATCGGCAGTCCCTCGGCGCGGCATCCGTCGATCCAGCGCAGGATACGCCGATGGATTTCGGGATTTTTGCGGGTTGGCACAACCGCCTGGAACAGGATCGGCCGCTGGGCGACCCCGGCGAGTTGCTTGACGAACGCGAGGTCCGGCGCGATGTCGGCCGGGTCGTTCGCCTGGGTAATCTCCATGAAACCCTCGTCGCGTTGGCGTAGAACGCGCGCGAGGTTGAAGATGTCCTCGTCAACCATCGTGTCGGTCACCATCGGTGTGCCGTCGTAGTCGGCCTGCACCGAATCCGGACCGAGCCGCTGAATCGAGAACCCGCACAGTCCCGCGTCCATGCCTTCGGACAGAAGCCGCGCCATTTTGGCGCGTTCGCGCTCGTTGGCAGGGCGGCTCTTGGCCGCTTCCAGACCCATCACATAGGTCATCAAGGAAGCGGTAGGCATGTATTGAATGCAATTAACGCCCTTGGGTGAGCGATCGAGCGAATCGAGATATTCGGGAATCGTTTCCCAATCCCAGTTCATCCCCGCCTTCATCGCGGCGTATGGGATCGCCTCGGTGCGGGTCATAGTCAGCATCGAGCGTTCGCGGAAATCCGGCTTGACCGGTGCAAAGCCGAAGCCGCAGTTGCCGAGCACCAGCGAGGTCACCCCATGCCATCCGGAAATCGTGCAGTACGGGTCCCAGCGAATCTGGGCATCGTAATGGGTGTGCAGATCGACGAAGCCGGGGGCGACGATCAGGCCGTCGGCGTCGATAGTCTTCTTGGCGAAACCGGGGTCGCGGCCGCCAATTTGGGCGATCTTGCCATCCTTTATCCATACATCGGCCCGGTAACGCGGCACCCGGGTGCCATCGACCACCGTCCCGCCTTTGATGCGAATATCCATGTCTGCCATGCCGTCTCCTCCTGTTAAGCCACCTGAGTACCGAATCCTGGCCCGCCCGCACTGCGCGAAGGCTGGGCCGGAGGTCGTTCGGTGGTTATTAGTGACCTGCCGACGAAAGCAATTCCTTTACTTATGACGCTCTTACGGTTGAGTACCGCACTTTCTATCGAATTTCAAATAATCGGCCTGGAAACCGGGTGGCCTTAACGCGGACCATGATGGAGCACGCCATCGGCAGTGAGTTGCTCGATACGTTCCCGCGGACAGTCCAGGTAATCGCGCAGGATCTCGGCGTTGTGCTCGCCCAGGGTCGGCGCCTCCAGCGTAAGCTCGCCGAACTCGGAGAAACGCATCGGGAAGCCCGGCACCTCGAATTCTCCGAGGAAGCGGTCGGTTATCGTTCTGACGGTGCGGCGCTCGCGCAGATGCGGATGGTTTATCGCCTGCTCGACGGTCAGGGCCGGGGCGAAGGGCACGCGATGCTCCTCCAGAATCCGCTCGACTTCCTCGTCGGAACGCCCATCGACCCAGTCCTGCACCAGGCGGATTACTTCGCCGATATGTTCGGCGCGAGCAGGAATCGAGTTGTAACGGGGATCATCGATGAGGTCCGGCCGGTTCATCGCACGGCACATCGCGGGCCATTGGCGATCGAGACCACCGATAATCAGTATGTAGGTATGTTTGCCTTTGAACATGCCCGCCGGCGCGACCATGTAATGGTGTTCGCCGCTCCGACGGGGCACCATCGCACCGCGGCTGGCACTGAACATTTGGACATTGAGCTCGTGGTACCCGAAGTAACAATCGAGCAGGGAGGTTTCGATAAACTGGCCGTGTCCGGTCCTCGCGCGTCCGAGCAACGCCGAGGTTATCGCGGCCAGTGCGTGCACGCCGGTGCTGACGTCACCGATTCCGAGGGCTGGAAAGACCGGCGCGCGATCCGGGTAGCCGGACATATCGAGCACACCGGCGTATGCGGCTCCGACCGTGTCGTAGCCGGGACGATTAGCCAGCGGCCCGGTCTGCCCGAGGCTCGAAATTGAGCACATCACGATCCGCGGGTTCAGCGCCTTGACGGTTTCGTAGCCGAGTCCAAGCCGTCTGATCACCCCGGGAGCGTAATTCTCGATCATCACGTCCATCTTCGGAATCAAAGCCTTGACGAGTTCGAGGCCGGCGGGGTTTTTCAAATCGACGCAGAGGCTCTTTTTGCCGCGGTTCTGCTGAATGTAATAGGCGCTCCGGCCGTCGCGCAAAAACGGTAGCGCGCGGCTGGGATCGCCAGCCGGAGCCAACTCGAGCTTGATAACCTCGGCGCCCATCTCGGCCATCATGCGCGTGGCGGTCGGGCCTGCGAGGACCTGGGTGAAATCCAGAACCCGGTAGCCATCGAGAACGTGCTTGAGCTCAGCCATCGGCGACCTCCCTTTGGCGCACAGACATCGCATCCTGAGGGAGCTATTACAAGCCGAATGCATTTGCGGCGAACCCCGACGAGAGGGTCCGCCGCAACTACTTGCGAAACGCCTGGAGCGGGCTTGTTTCAGTTAGCCGTAAAAGACGAACGCGCGGGTCTCGATACTTTCACGCGGGGGAGCGTCGGGCGGGCTCGTGGGATCATCGAAGCCGGTATGAGCCGTCATGCGCGCACGGCCGTCGTTGGCGGAATCATAGCACTTGAGCATGACCGCTTCGTCCGTTTGCATCAGCGGGAAATAGTACCATCGATGGGTTGGGTTGAACTTGATCGCCAGGGTTTCGCCGCGGCGATGCGGATAAATCAGCGCGCTCGGCACGAAATCGCCGGGCACGATAGTCTGCGCGTCGCAGATCGCGAAGGGCGATTCCATTACCGGTCCACTAACTGGACGCCATACGTTTATGATCGCGAAGCGCTGGCGAAGCAGTTCGTCGGCGGTCTCGGGAAAGAAGTCACGCACCCGCTGCGGTCCCGATGCCATCGTATAGTCATTGTGCGCGCCTTTCGCTGGCAGCTTGACCATCTTATCGAGCTTGGCCCGCGCGGCATTGCGCACGATATGGTCGAACACCACGACCCGCTGGGCGCCGGTCGCTTCCCGCAACAGCCGCTCGCACTCCGGATAATACACCGCCTTGACTTCGTCATCGTTGTAGAAGTCGTGCACCGCGCTCGTCCGGCGAACGATGGCAAAGCCTTCGCGATCGAGAGAAAGACCGCCTGCA
>DATEGX010000043.1:0-8489 GCA_035279875.1 Binataceae bacterium (SeqCode) | reverse complement strand
GGTGATTCGCGTCGGTCGGCGATTCATTGTTACCGATGGCCATAAGCGCTTGACCGCGTGTAAGCAGCGAAACATGAGCCATGTCATGGTCGAGCTGTGGACGATCGCGCGATGGTTGGAAGATCTGCGAAGCCAGACTCTGCGCAAGAGCCGGCAGGTGGTGGTGTTAACCGGACGCAGCACGGTCGACCGCGACTCGCGCAAGGCGGCTGTGCGGCTCTTCTGGGATATCGTGGGCCATTGGAAACGGATCTTTACATCGATCGCCGCGTTGCTGTTTGCAGCAGAAGCGGGGGGTATAAGCAGCGCGACCGACGACGATCCAAACCCCGCCGAGCCGAGCCGGAGCGTTTTCCGGCGGCTGGTCAATGAATGCACGCAATTTCCCGGTCATTTGCTCCTGATTACGTTCAGCCTCGGCGCGCTGGGAGGTTCGCAGCTTTACCTCACATGGCTGGCGAAGCTTTGGAGTGAAGGCCCGCTCGTCGATGGCAATCGCCATGTGATGGCGCGGTTGCTCTTCAAAGCCCTGATAACCTCCGTGATCTTCGTCCTGAGCCTGTTCGGTTCGCGTTACTTTTTGCGGAGCTTGAATCAGCTCCTGGTGCAGAGCCTGCGCGATCGAGCTCAACGCCATGTGCTCGCCGTTGAACTGTCTTCGGCGCGCCGGCTGGCGATCGGCGAGTTGATTTCCCGGATGTTCAACGACGCCGGGATGCTGACGAACTTCGTCCGTGAGATCCTGCGGCGCGCGATCGGCGAGAGTGTCGTCGTGGTCGGCGCCCTCGCGATGGCGTTCTATCTGAACTGGCGGCTGGCCCTCGTGATGAGCCTCGTGGGCCCATTGGTTGCCGTGATTCTGTCGAGTTGGGGCCGGATGATCCGCCGCCAAAGCGAATATGCGCAACGCGAGCTCGGCACCCTCAGTTCCGCATTGAGTGAACAACTCTCCGGCCTCAGCACTATCAAAGGGTTTCAGACCGAACCCTACGAATCGCGGAGATTCGGCGCCCAAGACTCGCTTTACCGAGCCCATATGCTGCGCACCGAGGTCTGGATGGCGCTGATGATGTCCTCCGTTTGGGCAGTAACGTGCGCCGGATTGATCGGCGTGGTCTGGTACGGCACGAGCGAGGTTTTCGCGGGCAGCACCACCCGTGGCGCCTTATTGGCCTTTTGCCTCTACGCGGTGCAGACCGTCGAGCCACTGCGCCGCTTGAGCGAAGTCCACGGACTCCTGCAACGCGCCCTGGCGGCGGCCGGGCGTGTGTTCGAGGTTATTGACCTGCCTTGTCCGGAACGCTCAGGGAATCGCTCATTGGCGGTCCCGGTGCGCGGCGAACTCAACTTCAAGGACCTGAACTTTCACTACGATCCGGAGCACCAGATCCTGCGGAACTTCGACCTTGCAATCGCGCCGCACGAGATGGTCGCGCTCGTGGCGGCCAGCGGCGGCGGCAAGAGCACCATCGCGAATCTGTTGCTGCGGCTCGTCGATCCTCCAAGCGGGCGGATTCTCCTGGACGGCATTGATTTGCGTGAGCTTCGGCTCGACCAGCTCAGACGAGTGGTATGCGTGATCGAACAGGAATCGTTCGTTTTCAGCGGCTCGCTGCTAGATAACATCCGCTACGGATCATTCGAGGCCTCGCGAAAGAACGTTGAGGACGCCGTTTCACTGGCCGGCCTGGACGAATTCGTCGAAGCGCTGCCTGGCCGCCTCGACGGCTTTCTCGCCGAAGCGGGCCGCAACCTGTCGGGCGGGCAGAAACAACGGATTGCCCTGGCTCGTGGGATCGTGCGCAACCCGGCCGTCCTGGTACTCGATGAAGCGACCAGCGCCCTCGACGGTGAAACCGAGCGCGCGGTGTTTGATCGGATGCAATCGTGGCTGGCGCAGCGGACCGTGTTGGTCATGAGCCATCGGCTCGCTACGGTGACGCGTTTTCCCCGGGTCGTCGCGTTTGAGGATGGAACGATCGTCGGCGATGGCGGCGCGCTCGAACTGCTCCAGACCTGTCCGGTCTTCGGCACCCTCTTCGCGGAGCAGTTGACGCCGCTCGAGAATGCGCGCTCCGAAGCTTCGTCATGACGGCAGTTTGATTCGTAGTTCTGTCAGGCGTGGCCTGAGAGCCGTGCGCCAATGTCTATAGTCAATGCCGCGGCAACGAACCAACGGAGCCCAATCTAGCTGTGCCAGGGCTCGACCAGAATCTTGGCGTGCTCCTCTGGCGAAGCGAGGTCGTCGAAAGCGCGCGATACACCTTCGACGCCGACCTTGCCAGTAACGAGCGGATCGCAGTTGATCCTGCCTTCCGACAGGTTGTGGAGGGTCGCCGCAAACTCTTCACCGGAGTAGCCGAGCACGAATTGGATATTGAGTTCCTTGTTGATGCCGAGCATCGGCTCGATGCGGTCGCTTTCCATGCAGACGCCGACCACCACCAGCCGGCTGTTGGGCGCGGCCCCGGCCATCACGGAATCGATCATGCCCGGCACGCCCACGCATTCGAAAATCACCGCCTGGCGTCGGGCAGGACCGGTGAACCCTGCCGGCAGCCGCGGTGCTTTCGCAGGAGCGCTGTCCACGGCCATCTCTTTCCAGCTTTCGTACGGCGACTGCTCCTTGGGATCGACTACTACGTCCGCGCCGATCTTTGCGGCGAGCGCCCTCCGGCGCGGCGAGAAATCCGCCGCGATGATCGGGCGCACGTCCTTTAGCTTCAGCGCCGCGATGACTGCCAGCCCAACCGGACCACAGCCAACCACCAGTGGAACGTCGTCCTTTTCCAGCCGTGCCTTCTGCACCGCGTGGTAGCCGACCGACATCGGCTCGGTAAGCGCGGCATGCTCAGTCGAAAGACCGTTCTGCCACTTCAAGCAGTAATTTTTCGCTGAGCCGCATGTACTCGCCGTAACCGCCCGGATGGTCGTTCGAATAACCGACGGTCTGGATGCCCGACGGGCGCAGCAATACCGGCATCGCGCAGACTCGCGCGCCAACTTTCACGCGGCGTTCCGTCTGGGTTCCGAAATCGACTATCTCGGCGCAGAATTCGTGGCCCATCACGACGTCGCGGTCCAGGTCCATGACGAATAATCCGCCGGAGCGTTTGGCGCCCTCGACCAGTTTCTCCGCATGCTTGAGCGTGTGCAGGTCCGAACCGCAGATTCCGCACGCCAGGGTTTTCACCAGAACCTCACCCGGACCCGGCGCTGGCACAGCGATGTCATCGACCACGATTTTCTTGTTGCGCATCACGGCGGCACGCATCTACGGTTCCTCCAGTTGCGTTCGGAAAATCCCTCCACGACAATAAGATCGCGCGCTATGGACCGCAACATCGCGAATCGATGACCTTACCAACCACGAAGGCGCGAAGCAGTTCGCCCGCCGAGAGAATATTGATCTCAGCCGTGCATTCCGGCCAGATCGCAGATTTTGGCGGTGCCGGCGTTCCCACCGTCGATGAGACGGACGGCATCGTCTGGGGCTCCGAGCGAACGATCTCAGCGGAAATTATCCGAGAACTGATCGGCCGTTCGCTCAGCGATAACAACATCGGTGCCGGCGGTGTGCGCATACGTGGTGCGAACGTCCTGAATGAGCTGAAACTCGATGGCCTGACGATTCCTTTTCCTCTGGAATTCATCGAATGCCGCTTCCAGCAACCGATAAGTCTTCGGGGCTCGACGCTCGCCTCGCTGTGTATGATGGGAACGCGTGTTGCCGGGATCGATGCACGAGCGAGCGAAGTCTCGGGCGATGTTTCGTTAAGCGAAGGCTTTGCAGCCAGCGGCGAAGTGTGTTTCGCGCAGGCGCGGATCGGCGGCGATCTTTCCTGCGTTGGTGGAAGCTTCGATTCGCGGCGAGCGCTATCCGCCGAGCGCGCGGTCATCACAGGTCACGTTCTGCTGGGCAACCAATTCAAGGCCAGCGGTCACGTCAACTTCGCGCACGCCCAGGTCGGTGGCCTTTTTTATTGCGCGCATGGCCTTATCGAAAACCCAGGCCATGAAGCGCTCGCCGCGGATTTTGCGAAATTCTCCGGCGGTCTGCTCTTCACCAATGGATTTAAGCTGAGCGGCGGTTTCAGAGTGACGTCCGCGAGCGTGCAGCGATTCCTATACTGCAGCAACTGCAGTTTCGACGGTTCCGAAGGTGATGCGTTGGCCGCGGACGGCACATCGATCGACGGCGACGTTTTCCTCGGAAACTGGTTTTATGCGAAGGGCACGGTGCGATTCAGCGGTGCGAGAGTGAGCGGACGGTTCAGTTGTGTCGGCGGCGCTTTCGAGAATCCGGGCGGCTGTGCACTCAGGCTTGACGGGATCGCGTCAGCGCATGGCCTTCAGATGCATACCCGCTTCACCGCCAATGGCGGGGTGGATCTCGATCGAGCGATCATCAGAGGAAGCCTTAACTGTGCGGGCGGCTCGTTTACGAATCCGGGGGCTGTTGCTTTGTCTGCCCGCGGCGCCAGCATAAGTGAAGATGCGATACTTAACGGTGGTTTCCGGGCGCGAGGCGCCGTGATACTCGATGATGCGCAAATTCGTAGACTGGTTTGTAGTGATGCGACCTTCGATAATCGCGCAGGCATAGCGCTCTCGGCCAAGTCCGCGCATTTTGGTGGCAACGTGCTGCTGAACGATGGATTTCATTCGATCGGTGCAATTCAACTGGACGGCGTGCGAATCGACGGCATAGTCGATTGCGCCGATGGCACCTTCGAGCGGAGCGCCGGATTGCCGATTCGGGCTGAGGATACCTAACCAATACAGCGCGCGCGAATTGAAGCTGGTTGTGACTGCATGGAGCTCTCGATGGATTACCAGAATTGGAACAGGCTGCTGGCCGAGATAGTGACTGAAAGTGGACAGGTGGACTATTTGCGCCTCGCCGCCCGGCGCGATTTGCTGGAACAGGTCATCGGCGAACTCGCCGCTTCCGGCCCCGACAATGACACGGGCTCCTTTGCCGGCAAGGAAGACGAACTCGCGTACTGGCTCAATGCTTACAATGCTTTCACACTTCACGCGATCATGGAGGAATATCCGATCAGCTCGGTATGGAAGACTCGCGACGGCGAATTCTTCCAGCGGCGGCGCCACGTGGCGGGCGGCAGAGCAGTAAGCCTCGATGATATTGAGCATCAGATTCTGCGCGGGCGCTTCGCCGAACCGCTGATTCATTTCGCGATAAACTGCGGATCGAATGGCTGTCCGCCAGTTCGCCCGAGCGCATTCGAAGGCGAAGGCCTCCGCGATACTCTGCGCGACGCAACTCGCCGGTTTCTGGCCAGCGAATGGAATTGCCGAATCGACCATGATATGCGCCGAATTCATATCTCGCGGTTGTTCAAGATGTACGCGCAAGATTTCGCCGGTGATGCCGATTCGACCAGCGGGTACAGAACCGGCGTACTGCGCTTTGTCGCTGAGCATACTGGCGTGGCGTTGGAACAAATCGCCGAATACGAACTAGTCTACAATACCTACGACTGGGGTCTGAACGACATTCATCGGGAACCTCATCTGGGGTCAATCCTTTTCCACGAATCGGTCGAACACTTTGCCGCCGGCGATGGGGAACTTCGCGAATTGCATCTGTATGAAGGCAATTTCTGCAACCGCGCTTGCAAATGGTGCACGATCAATGGCTCGCCGCAGGGCTGGTACAGAGGATACAGCGCCGCGGTACTTGACCAAGCGCTCGCGGCAGTGGCGCGTGACGGCAATCTGAAATTCTACGGCGGGGAGCCGACCCTTCACGCCGCTGAGATCGTCGATAGCATCAGATACCTTCGCGATAAGGGCTTTGCTGGTTTAATTACCGTCTACTCGAACGGCGTCAAGGCCGACGCCCTGATCAAGATCCTCGAGAGCGACTCGCGCAGCGAGGCAATACTCAATTATTCCATTTACAACGGCCGTGACGCCGAACCGTTGCCGCCGCGCGCCAAGGTTTTGCTCGAACAATGGGCGGCTGCCAATCCCGGCCGGCTCTTCAAAGGCTACAAGGTACTGTTCCATGCCGGAGCCGGCTTAGCTCAGAAATATGCGATTGACCGCGAAGCGCAATTTCATGGAATGGGGACCGGATGCGTGCGTTGTTTCCCCGTGTTGACCACTCGCGGACGCTTTCATGCATGCCCATTCGCTGCCGAAATCGACGCTCCGCACTATAACCTTGGCGGCGTGAGCAATGACCCTAAGACGGTGCTCAAAAACTACCGGAAATTCCGCGAGTGGGTGGACGTCACCCTTGATCCCACGGCCGCCGCACGCGGCATTTCAAGCTGTGAAATGTGCCACGGGCATCTGGCTGAACTGGTTCCGCCGGCCTATGAAAATTAATCCCGCCTCGTGCAAGCACGGGCGGTCCTCCGTCGTCCATCCCGGCGCGGCCACGAGGCCAAGCAGCCACTTCCGCTCATCGGCACCGGCAGCTAGGCCATAATGCTTGTCAAAAGGAAGCTGCCATGGCATAAGGTTGGAGCTGTCGGATTTCGCGAAACCGGATCCGCCTCAGGTGCAACAGCCAGGTCCCGAACATTGAAATCCTAAGAACGTGCGATCTGCGTATTTGGGCCAGCTCGGTATGTTCGCGTTCGCGGTCGCGGTGTTATATCCGCTCATAGGGCTTATTGCGCGAGTCGGACCGTGGCAATGGAACGGAACAATTCCGGGGTCAACCGAATCGGCAGTTAAAATTTCGCTGGTGCTGACGGGCCTTGCATTGCTCGTCGACATCGCAATCGGCACGCCGGTGGCGCTCTACCTGGCGCGCGGTCGCGGCCCGGATCGCATCTTGTGGGAAGGGGCGGTACTGATTTCGGTCCTCATGCCGCCGCTTGCACTGGGAATTCTGCTGTCGCTTGCCTTCGGGCCGCAGAACACGCCTGGTCGATTGCTGTTCCGCGCCGGGATATTGACCAGCAACTCGCGCCTGTCGTTCGTGGCGACGCAAGTCTATGTGAGTATTGGTTATTACATCGTCGCGGCGCGCGCTGCCTTCTCTTCGGTGCCACGGAAGTTTGAGCAGATTGCCGGATTGCTGGGATCGACGCCGTGGCAGGTATTTCGACGCGTTACGTTCCCGTTGGCCCGGCTCGGACTTGCAGCCGCGGTGAGCATAGCTTGGGTGCGCGCGCTGGGAGAATTCGGCGCAGTAATAGTAACGTCATATTATCCCAGTGGCATGCCGGTCCAAATCTGGGTCAATCTGCAGGACGCAGGCGTTCCGGCAGTAATGCCGTTGCTGGTCATATTTATTCTCACCGCCCTGCCACTCCCCTGGCTCGCCCACCTGGCGGCACAAAGGCGTTCCGCCGATGCTTGAAGCGCACATTGTCAAAGCTCGCAAGGAGTTTACGGTCGATGTTCGCCTCAGGCTGCGTCAAGGAGAACGTCTCGCTCTGTTCGGTGCTTCAGGCGCGGGCAAGAGCACAATTCTCTCATGCCTTGCGGGGTTCGAGACACCGGACGTGGGCGAGATTCGCTTGGGCGACCTGAGTCTTTTCCCTCCCAGTCTCGCGCTGCATCAACGGCCTCTAGCATACCTGACCCAACAGGATTTTCTTTTCCCGCATCTTTCGGTGGCTGAGAACATCTGCTTTGGAATTTCGGATTATCATCGCAACGGCTCGCGAAGTTGGGTGCTGGAACTAAGAGACCGGTTGCGCTTGGGCTCGTTGTGGCACGAGTCGTCGAGGCGAATCTCCGGGGGCCAAGCTCGTCGGGTCGCGTTGGCGCGGATGCTGGCACGACGGCCGCCGCTGGTCCTGCTCGACGAACCCTTCATCGCACTCGACCGCCCCACCACCAATGAACTCATAGATGCGCTGTTGGAATGGCAGGGAACCCTCAATTTTATTCTGATTGCGGTCGATCACCGGGTCGATGTCTTGTCGCGGCTCTGTTCTCAGGCTGCGGTCATCGAAAAAGGGCAGGTCGTCCAGCACGACTCATGGGACCAACTCAAGGCTCGCCCGGCGACAGCACTGACGGCCCGGCTACTAGGAGCGACCGAAGTTCGATCCGAGCAGTCGCATCCGCCTTTTTTTGACTGACACCGATGCTGGGCACTAGCTCCGCAGCTCCGACGGCGAGCACGCAGACTCACCGCGAAGCCCGAATTTATTTGTTGATCTGACGGTGACTCTCAATTTCGGCGGCGAGAGCCAGCGTACCACGGTCGCGAGGATACTCTTTTAGTACAAGTTTGCATTGCTCCAGAGCCTCGGCGTCGCGGCCGGCATGATGAAACGCGAGTGCGGCGCGATAGCGGGCCTCGGGAAACTCGTTGCGCGCGAGTGCAATTGCTCGCAGATAAGAAGTAGCCGCGCCAGAGTAGTCCTGCTTGACGAACTGAGAGTTCGCCAGGAGATACCAGACCTGCGAGTCGTCTGGATATGCGGAGGCCAGATCTTCCAATATGCGAGTTGCACCAGTTAGGTCACCATGCCGGATTCGCAGCTGCGCGC
>DATEGX010000042.1:0-14788 GCA_035279875.1 Binataceae bacterium (SeqCode) | reverse complement strand
GGCCATTGCGTGAAGTTCGTTGAGCGCCGCGAACAATTCGCTCCGGCGCGCGGTCGCGGCGCGCAAGGTCCGGGCTTCGAGCGCATAGCCGACGATACTGAAAGTATCGCCCGCCGGCGCCGAAGAGATCAGCTCGCGCGCCTTGCTGCGCGCCTCGTCAAGCCGCGAAACCCGTCCGTCGGTCGCGCCCATCCCGGCGCCAAGATCGAAAACCAGCGCGTGCATCCGATGGGATCCCGCGGGCTGGCGTCCATGAATGTAAAAGCCCGCCACCGCCATGGTCATCGCGGCCAAAGCGAGCAATTCAAGCCAGAAAAGCAGGTCGAGCCTCAGCAGGCGGCTGTGCGCGACCGGCGCCGGAATTTCCTCGAAGAGCATCAGGCTCGAGACTTCAATCGACGGCCGCGCGCGCGAGCGCAAGTAGATCAGGACCAACACGCCCAGGCTCAGGCCAAACAGCAGGCTGGCTGGATTGAGGAAGCCCACGGTCAGACGATGACCCCGAGCCGCGGGAATTCACGCTTGATTATCGTGTCCAGATTCGAGGCGCCAAACGCCGGAGAATAGACGATGCCGCGGCGGGTGCAGAAGCCGCTCAGCCGCTCGGCGTGACTCTTGACCCGCTCGCGGCAGAGTTCCGCCGAACGGGCGCCGAAGGTGACCTCGCGCATCTCGCCGGTCTCGCAGTCACGCACGCGATAGGCCCCCGGCGGATAGCTACCGGAACATTCCTGCTCGCCCATCACGTGGACCGCCTTGACCTCGTGGCGAGCGGCGACCAATTGGCTCAGCGCTTCCTCGTAGTCGGTCGGGTTCACCAGGAAATCGGACACCAATATGACGATCCCGTGATTGCGCCGTGCCAGCAGGAATTCGCTGATCGCAGCGGCCAGCCGGGTCTCGCCGCCGCATTTGAGATCGAACACGAACGGACGAAAAGCCATGTACGATTCGCGCCGGCGATAGAACGGCGTGGCCTCGAGCCGCTGCCGGCCGCGGCGCCCGGAAAGTGCGGCCAGACGCACGGGATCATTCTCGCTCATCCCGACGTAGGCCAGCGCGGCGGCCAGGAGCAACGCCATGCCAAATTTGTCGTCACGCTCGGGAATCCCCATCGAGGCGCTGGCGTCGACCAGGATCGTGAGCTCGACCTGGCGCTCGGCGCGATATGTGCGGATGGTCAAGTCGTCGAAGCGGGCGAAGGCGTTCCAGTCGAGAAAACGCAGGTCATCACCTTCGGTGTATTCGCGGAAGTTTTCGGGCTCGATCCCCGAGCCAAGCACCCGACCGATACTGCGGCGACCTGCGCGGATCGTTCGCGAATGCCTGGTGCCAAGCACCAGTCCATCGAGTTGACGGAGAAACTCAGGCTCGAATGCACGCGCGGCGAGCATGCAGGACCGCTTCAGGCGCGCGTTTGATGCACGGCTTTGACCACCTGCTCGACGATGCGGATGGTGTCGACGTTGTCAGAATGGGCGGCGTAATTGAGCATGATCCGATGTTCGAGCGCGGCTGGCGCGACCCGGTCGATATCGTCGTATGAGATATTGGCGCGGCCGTCGAGCAGCGCTTCTACTTTGGCGCCCATAATCAACGCCAGCGCGCCGCGCGGGCTCGAACCGAAACTGACGTAGCGGTTGACCGCATCGACCCGCACCGGCATCCGCTGGTCGCCGATAATCCGCACGTTCTCAGGCTGGGTCGCGCGCGCCATCCGGGCGGCGTACTGCTCGATCGGCGGCGCGACGATCACTTCGCGGACCAGGCGCTTGAGGCCTTCGATTCGCTCCGCTGCTTCCTCGACCCCAAAAACCGGGTCGACGCCGGCCTCTTCCGGACCGGTCGAGGCGCTGATAATCCGAACCAGTTCTTCTTCGCCGGGATATCCCAGCCGCACCTTGAAGAGGAAACGGTCGAGCTGGGCCTCCGGCAGAGGATAAGTTCCCTCCATCTCAATCGGGTTGAGCGTGGCCATCACGAAATACGGCGGAGGCAATGGGTAGGTGGTTCCAGCGACCGTCACCTGCAACTCGGCCATCGCTTCGAGGAGCGCCGACTGGGTCTTGGGAGTGGCGCGATTGATCTCGTCGCCCAAAAGGATATGGCAGAAAATCGGGCCCGGCTGGAAGGAAAACTCGCGCCGGCCTTCCACGCTCGACAGGATCACGCGCGTCCCGGTGATGTCGGCCGGCATCAGGTCGACCGTGAATTGAATGCGGTTGAAGCTCAGATTGAGCGCCAATCCCAAGGTCTTGACCAGGGTGGTCTTGCCGGTGCCCGGTACCCCTTCGATAAGCACGTGCCCGCCCCCGAACAGGGCGCTCAGCAATTGCTCGACTGCCTGCTCGTGACCAACGATGACCTTGTGAATCTCGGCCTGGATTCGGCGGAAAATACGGGCGAAATCGGCAATGCTCGGCTGCTCGGCCGGTGTCGATTGGACGTCGTTCATCGTTCGAACACTCGCTTGATGGTCATCTGGTCGTTGGCCGGCACCGAGGCCCGCGCGATCGGTTCGTCGGGAGATTGATGGTCGGCCAGCGGTACCCTGACCTTGGGTGGAATGTAGGCCGGAGCGCCGCGGCTGGAGCTTTCGTCGGACGGCTGCGCATCGATGGTGATCTTGAAGTTGTCGCTGCCGAGGGGCTCGGAGGCCTCCGGACCGAACAGGCCCTGTGGGTCGGTACCGGCGCCATGACTTTCGCCTCCACCTCCTCCGCTGCCCTCGGCGGCCAGCGAACCCGGTTGGCTTGGATTTGACTGGGCCGCATTCGAGCCCGACTGGCCGGGGAAGCCCGTGCTATTTTGCGCGAGTTGATCTGCCTGTTGAGGCGGCAGCGAGACCGGCGGTTGCGCCCGGCCAGCGCCCTTGCCGGAACCATTACCGTTGGCTTGATTAGACGAATTGCTCCGATTATTCGCCTGATTGCCGCTCGATTTACCTTGATTGCGAGCTTGGGGACTGCGGCCGCCGCTGCCTGGGTTGCGGTCGGTGAGTTTCAACTGGGAAGGTGCTTGCTGACCTTGATTTCCGGCTATCTCGTTCTGCAAGTTGCCGGCGAGATTGCGCGCCTTGTTCATCCATTGCGAGAGCGCGCCCTTTTCGCTTTCTTTCGCCTGTTCGGAAGCCAGCTTTTCGGCCAGCTTCCGCATGGTCGCCTCGTCGGCGTAGACCTCGACGTTGGGCTCGAGTGCCGGGTCGGCGGGACGAATATCGAGATTGCCGACGTCCGCCGTCACTCGGCCTGGCAGCCCGCCCATCACCTGCGGACCGCGGGCCTGTAGACGCGCGAGCGGAATCAGCAGAAGCGCGAGCAGGCAGGCGCCCAGCAGCGCGGCAATCGAATTCGAAAGCCAACGCGGCTCGATCTTGCGCGGCTCGAAGTCGTTTCGGCGTCCGTAGGTATCTTCCAGCAGGTAGGGCCATAAGCCCGAGCGCTTTGGCACATTAGCGGTCAAAAGCACCGTCGTTAGTCGGCCTTTGAGTCCGGCGCGCTCGTCCGCGATCGCGGCTGCCTTAAGCGGGTTCGCGATCGAGCGCAACGCGGTTCGCGTAATCCGAACCACACCGGCGAACGCGGCTATCGCGATCAGCGCCGCCGTGACCAAAAAGGCGAGCGGGCCTAACAACAATGCCGCGGCCACCACGGCCGCCGCCGAGGCGACTATCACCGCAAGGGTCGAAAAGGCGAAGAACTGCGCTGCCAGCGAATTGACGCGCCCGCGGATAGCCTTTATCTGGAAAAGGATCAGCCAGAGCTTTTGTTGATCTCGGCGTTTTTCAGCCACTGAAACTATAGACGAGCCACTGCGGGCATTGTTCGAGAATAGTCAAGGCTTAATGAACGCGCAATCCAAAATCCGCCCAGTCGATTATTCGCGGCTGCCGTCGAAAGGTTACACCAGACCGTCGGCGATAACTGCTCAGGCGCGCCCCTCGTCGCTTTGAATCACATCAATCGTCCGACGCTGAAATCCCATCCAAGGATAGCCTTGAGGAAAACCCCATTACTGGCGCGAGTCAGGCCGAAACCGACGCCCGCATTCACCTCTAATCGCGGATTCAGGAAAAAATTGAGCGTTGGGACCAGAAAATGCTGCTGGTTCTCGATGCTCGGCAAGTCGGCGACGGCACCTATGTCGCCGTAGTATTCCAATGCCGGCGCCACCCATGGGAGCAACTGGTATTCGATTTCGCCAGAGGGCGAGAAGGTGAAGCCTAGATGCGTCCCCGGCCCACGAAACGGCTTTACAAAGGGAAGATTCGCGACGATCAGCAGCTTGCCAAGGCGAGTTTCCACGATCGGGCGTAATTCCAGCGAAAACGGCTGTTCTTCCGCCGCACGCCGCATATAGTCCAGCTCAATATTACCCCCGAATTTGACCGGCCACGAATCGGTCGCTGCGATGCCGAAATGGCATTTTGTACGGCTGCCGGCGTATTCGTAATCGCCGTTGTCGAGTTTCGCGGTGGCGAGGTATTGCCCGACCTCGATATGCGGCGTCAGGCCATAAGTCGCCTCCAGCGTCTCATGGATTTGATACGGATTGAGCTGACTGCGCGCTTCGCTTCCGGTCGCCGTTGTAACGCTGTTTGAATGCAACTCCAGACTCAAGACGCCCGCCGGGGTAGTTTCCGTGGGATATATCTGGATCTCGTAAAAGTCGATTGCCTGCGTCGGACCTGCCATAAATAGCAAACAGCCCGTTACGATAAATAATTGCGCTATTAAGCATTTATTTGATGCCGGCGTCATCCAACGCACCCAACGCCAGCGCCGACCAATCCATTTCGTCGCGCCCCTTAGCCAGCCCGGAGACCAGCCGTTCTCGCACCAACCCCGCGATCGGCATGGGCGCGCGGACCTCGGCACCCGTCTTCAGCACCAATTCAACGTCCTTCAAGCCAAGCGGAAGCTTGAATCCGGCTGGAGTATGCCTCTTAAGGGCGATTGCCTCGCCGTAGCGTTGGTAAATCGGACACGCAAACAAGGTTTTACCCAACATCTCGGCGACCTTTGAGCGCTCGACGCCGCTCTTCTCGGCCATCGTGAACGCCTCCGCCATTGACTCAATCGCCGAGGCAATGAGGAAATTACCGCACAACTTCGCGACGTTGGCGGCACCCGGCTCCTCCCCGAAATCGAAGACAGCCCGCCCAATTGCGTCGAAAATAGGCCTTATCCGCGCCTTGGCCGCCGCTGGCCCGGAGGTACATACGACCAGTTGACGCTGCGCAGCGTTGTCGGGGCGCCCAAACACCGGCGCCGCGACATAGATACTGCCGCGCTCCGAATGATACCCGGCGAGTCGGCGCGAGGTGGCGGGCCCGATCGTGCTCATCGAGACATGGACGCCACCGGGGCCTAGCCGCGCCGCAATGCCTTCGTTCCCCGTCGTCACGCTCTCGACTGCGGCGTCATCCGCCAGCATCGTGATGACGATTCCGCCAGGCACTGTAGCGTCCGCGGCCGAAGCGGCCAGCCTTGCTCCTTGGGCGGTCAGCGGTTCGCTCCTGCCAGCGGTCCGATTCCACACGGTCGGGACGATTCCGGCTGCGAGCAGATTCGCCGCCATCGGCGCACCCATTGCGCCCAATCCGATAAACCCAACGTTTTCGCTCATGAAATCATTACCTCCGCGCCCCGCTCAGGATGCGCATGACGATCCGGAGGATGCAAAGACTGAACGGTGAATTAATCGCTCTATCGCGCCCGAAGCACGCCTATCCGTGGGCACAGATGCTCGACCGGACAGCGCGAACACCACGGCGAGACCGGCTGACAAATCGTCTGGCCGAAAGCGACCAGCAGCGAGTTGTACTCGATCCAATAGCGCCGCGGCAGAACTTCACGCAGTGCGGCCTCGGTCTTGTCCGGGGTGGCGGCCTTTACGAGTCCCCAGCGGTTCGAGATGCGATGGACATGTGTGTCGACGCAAATTCCCGGCTTGCCGAAAGCTTCGGTAACGACCAGATTGGCCGTTTTGCGCCCCACCCCCTTGAGCGTCAACAATTGATCGATTTGCCCCGGAACTTCGCCGTCGAACCGTTCGATCAGGTCGCGGCAGATTTGCAGTACCGCCCGCGCCTTGGTGCGATAGAAGCCGACCGGGTAAATCAAACTCGCGATTTCATCGGCGCTGAGCGCGAGCATCTTCTGCGCTGAATCGGCGCGCGCGAACAGCCGCGGCGCGGCGACTGCCGTGGTTTCGTCCTTGGTGCGCAGACTCAGGATACATCCGATGAGCGTCAGGAACGGGTCGCGATGCTCCGCCGCCATCAGGGTCAGCACGGGGGCATTCCAGCCGGGCGCGGCCCTACGCAAGACCCGCAGGATTCGGCCAACGGTCGCGGAGCTCACTTTCGGGGTTTTTTGCCGGCTGCCGGCTGATCGCGCCTCTTGAGCGCTGCGTGGCGCAATCGCGGTGACTGGCTTTGCGGATGGCATTCCGAGCATCTTGCAACGCGGGCGATGTGACACGCAAAGCTTCGCAGTGATCGTTTGACGATGGCGTCTGCTAGGCGCACATTACGCTCTAAGTTCCGGCGCCGATGCCGCGGAAAAAGGGAGTCGACGATTATGGATATCGGCAAAGACCTGCTGCTCGATATGTATCGTGCGATGACACAGATTCGGCTCTTCGAGTCCCGGGTTCGCGACCTGGCGATGGCCAATGAAATCCCCGGCTTCGTTCACGTTTCGATCGGAGAAGAGGCCAGCGCGGCGGGCACCTGCGCCGCATTGAAAAAGACCGACCGGATAACCTCGACCCATCGCGGCCACGGGCACCTGATCGCCAAGGGCGGCAGACTTGCCGAAATGATGGCCGAGATTTTCGGCAAGCGCACCGGCTACTGCAAGGGCAAGGGCGGCTCGATGCATATCGTCGATTTTTCGCTCGGGATCCTCGGCGCCAACGGTATCGTCGGCGCAGGCCTGCCGATCGCCACCGGTTCGGCGCTGGCTTCGGTTATCGCCAAGCGCAATGACGTGACCGCCTGCTTCTTCGGCGATGGCGCGTCGAATGAAGGCACTTTCCACGAGTCGCTGAACCTGGCCGCTGTATGGAAATTGCCGGTGGTTTTCGTTTGCGAAAACAACGGCTTCGGTGAATTCACCCCGATGCAAACCGTCACGTCGGTGCGTGATATCGCATTGCGGGCGCAGGCTTACGGAATCCCTGGCTATATCGTTGACGGCAACGACGTGCTCGAAGTTTATCGCTACGCTAGCGAGGCGGTCGCCCGGGCGCGCGCCGGCGAAGGCCCCACGCTGCTCGAATGCAAGACCTACCGCTGGGAAGGGCACGTGGTCGGGGAGCAGGCGTTTCTCGGCGCGGGCGCCTATCGAAGTGAGCAGGAGGTCAACGAATGGAAGGCCCGCTGCCCGCTTATTCGCTTCCAGAAGTTCGCCGCCGAGGAAGGCAAGATCAGCGCGGCCGAACTCAAGAAAATCGAGGACGAAACCGTTGTCGAACTCGAGGAAGCGGTCAAGTTCGCGCGCGAGAGCCCGTTGCCCGACGCCTCTGAAGTTACCGACGACGTTTACATCTAGAACGCGCGGAGGACCACGGCGATGGCGATGACCACGTTTGTTCAAGCGATCAACGAGGCGCTGCGCGAGGAGATGGAGCGCGATCCGCTCACCTTCGTGATGGGCGAGGACGTGGTGCTGAGCGCGTTCGGCGCCACCAAGGGACTGGTGGACAAATTCGGCCTCGAAAGGGTGCGCAACACACCGATCGCGGAGGCCGGTTTCGTCGGTGCCGCGGTCGGCGCCGCGATGGCCGGTACGCGGCCAATTTGCGAGGTCGAATTCGCCAGCTTCTTCTATTGCGCGTTCGACCAGGTGTGTAACCAGGCCGCCAAGCTCCGCTACATGTCCGGCGGGCAGGCCAGGCTGCCGATCACTTTCAGGTGTGTTTACGGCGCAATGGGCGGCGCGGCGGCGCAGCATTCCGAGACCGTGTACGCCCAATTCCTGAGCGTGCCCGGTCTCAAGATCGTCGTGCCGGCGAGCCCCGGCGACGTCAAGGGACTGCTCAAGACTGCGATTCGCGATGACAACCCGGTAATCGTCTTCGAGCACGGCGGGCTGGGACGCTTGCGCGAGGAGATCCCCGCCGGCGAGCATCTGGTGCCGCTCGGCAGGGCTGCAATCAAACGCGCAGGTGACAATGTGACCGTCATCGCAATCGGCGCGATGGTGCCCAAGGCGCTCAAGGTTGCGGAGAAGCTCGCGAAAGAGAATATCAGCGTCGAGGTGCTTGACCCGCGCACGCTTATCCCGCTCGACGAGGAAGCAATCCTGGCGTCGGTCGAAAAGACCAATCGCGCGGTTGTGGCAGACGAAGGCCATCTGCGCGGCGGCGCCGCAACCGATATCGCCGCGATGATTGGTGAAAAGGGGTTCGACTTCCTCGACGGTCCGGTCAAGCGCGTAACCTCGCTCGACGTGCCGATTCCGTTCAGCCCGCCGCTCGAAAAGGCGACGATCGCCGACGAAGCGCGGATTGAAGCGGCAATCCGCCAGAGTTTGGGCGTCTGAGTCGAATCCGCCAGTCGAATCCGGATCAGGCTTGAAGCAGCGATGCGCCTCAGCGGCTCATCGCGGGGAAGATCGTGGCAATCGAAGTCACCATGCCCAAGTTCGGGCTGACCATGCACGAAGGGACCCTTCAGCGCTACTTCAAGAGCGCGGGCGAGGCGGTCAGCGCGGGCGAACCGCTCTACGAAGTCGAGACCGAAAAAGTACTCTACGTGGTCGAAGCGCCTGGCTCCGGCACCCTCGCCCTGTGGCTGCACGAAGAGGGCGCAGTGGTCGAATGCGGCGGCGTCGTAGCGGTGATTGCCGAAGCGAGCGAAGACGCCGCGGGAGTACGCGCCAGTCACGCGGGAAATGCCGCGCCCGCCACCAATGCCGCGTCGCTTTCAACCGCCGGCAATCAGTCTGCCGGAGCGAGCGCGCGACCGGGAGCACCGGGATCGACCTCAGCCGTTGATGGTGCAGCGGGCGATGCGCGCCGTCCGATTAGCCCGGTCGCGCGAAAACTCGCCGCAGAGCTTGGGGTGGAATTAGCCCGCGTCAACGGAACCGGCCCCGGCGGACGTATCACCCGGGAAGACGTCGAGCGCGCCGCCCAGGCTCCAGCGGGGCGGGCCTTCGCGCAAGACGGCGGCCCTGCAGCGGCCATGACGGAACCGCCGGCCCCGCCCGCGCAAAGTACCGAGCCTCAGATCATCGCGCTCAGCGGGATGCGCCGCACCATCTCCACACGGATGCATCAAAGTCTTCGCGATACGGCGCAATTGACGATCACCAGCGATGCGGACGTTACGGCCGCGACCGAAGTGCGCGGACGGCTGACCGGCGAATTCGATTTCACCTACACCGACTTGATTATTCATGCGGTCGCGCGCGCCTTGATGCGGCATCCGCGGATGAACTCGCGCCTGGCGGAAAAAGGCATCGCAATATTCCCCGAGGCGCACGTGGGAATGGCGGTCGCGCTCGACGATGGCCTGATTGTCCCGGTGGTTCACAACGCGTCGCAAAAAAGCCTGCGCGAGATTGCTCGCGAAACCAGGGAACTCGCCGAACGCGCCAAGGCCGGCAAGCTCAAGCTGGAGGACGTGAGCGGCGGGACCTTCACCGTTACCAACCTCGGGACCTGGGGCGTCGACTCGTTCACTCCGATTCTGAATAGCGGCGAAACCGGGATCCTCGGGGTGGGACGGATCGTCGAGAAACCGGCGGTCTATCGCGGCGAGATCGCCAAACGCGCGATGCTTACGCTGTCGCTGACATTCGACCATCGCGTGATCGACGGCGCTCCTGCCGCCGCCTTTCTGCGCACAACCATTGACATCCTCAACTATGGCGATCGCTGAGTGCGCTCCGAACACCGGCGGATCGTCATTCCACGCTCGCACCCCCAAGGGGATTCGCAAAAGCTGAAAGTGAAGTCGTGAAGAAGTGAAAAAATCGAGCATCACGATCGCAATCACGTGCGCCTCGCTGATCGCGATAGGCTCGATTGCTGCTGCTCAATCGAACGGCAACCCGGGGACACGTCGGAGTCCACGGCGCGCCGAGCAGGAACTGTTGCAGAAGGCGCCGCCGCCCAAGCCGATCGACTATAACAAGCTCACGCAAGAAGCGGTGGACTTCCTTTCGAAGGATATCCAGATCGATACTACCAACCCGCCGGGACATGAATTGCCGGTGGCAAAGATGCTGCGCGAGAAGTTTCTTGACGACGGGATTCCCGCGACGGTGTGGGAGCCTCAGCCGGGCCGCGGCGTGATTGCCGCGCGGTTACATGGCGTCGGCCATCGCACTAAAGCGCTGGTCCTGCTGAGCCACATGGACGTGGTGCCGGCCAACCCGCATGAATGGCGGGTGCCGCCTTTTTCCGGCCAGGTTAAGGATGGCTCGATCTGGGGCCGCGGCGCGATCGACGACAAGGGCCCTGGCGTAATCGAAATGATGGCGATGCTGGCGATCAAACGCGCCGGCATTTTGCTCAATCGTGATATCATTTTCCTCGCCACCGGCGACGAAGAAGCAGGCGGACGCAACGGCGCCGAATGGATGGTCGAGCATGAAGCCGACATATTCAAGGATGCGGGCTATCTGCTCAACGAGGGCGGAGGAATCGCGGTGCTGCCCAACGGACGGCGCTTTTACGCCGTGTCCGTCACCGAGAAGACTCCGTTGTGGCTCAAGCTGACCGCAAAGGGCCCTGCGGGCCACGCTGCCGCACCGCCGGAAAATACCTCGGTGACGGCCTTGGTGCGAGCGTTGGATCGTCTGCTTGAATATCGCTCGCCTATCCGGATTATCGACCCGGTGCGCGACTACTACCAGGAGATGGGTCAACTCGAAGGCGGCGAGCCGGAATACAGCGATCTGGCCAAGGCTTTGCGCGATGACCCCGAGTTCGCCAAGAAGTTCCTCGCCGAACCCCGCAACAACGCCCTCGTGCGTGATACCGTTACTCCTACGATGCTCTCGGGGAGCGACAAAACCAACGTGATACCGGCGACCGCGGAGGCCCAGCTCGACGCGCGGCTGCTGCCGGGTGAAGATCCAAAGACGGTCGAGAGCAATATCCAGAAAGTGCTCGACGACAAGAATATCAAGATGGATGTCATCCTGAACTTTCCGTCGGTTTCCTCGGCGCGAAACTCTCAGTTGATGACCGCGATCTCGAAGCTGGCCACCAGCGAAGACGCGCCGGTGGTTCCAACCATGATCGCGGGCTTTACCGACAGTCACTATTTTCGCGCGAAGGGCCTGATCGCCTACGGCTTTATTCCGATCGAACTGACGCCGGCTGAAGAGAGCGGCGTCCACGGCGTCAATGAGCATCTGCCAGTGAAAGAACTGGGTGCTGGAATTCGCCGGATGGTGCAATTACTGCAGTATATGGGCGATAACTGAACAAGCGGGGGCGCGCTCCAGCGGAGAAAAAACATGCTACACGCGGGAGTCGGATGGTCGGTGCTGGCGAATCCGCGTACGGCCGCGATCGAGGCGACCCGGGCGGCGCTGAAGCAGGCGGGCTTGCGTGCCGCTGACTCGGCAATTTGCTTCGCTTCATCGTCGCTGGGCGGCGCATTTCCGTTGCTGGTGAGAACTGTTGCGGAAACAGCCGGAACCCGCGAGATCGCGGGATGCGCGAGTCGCGGCGTAATCGCGGGCGGGCGAGAAATCGAGGCCGGCGCATCGGTGGCAGTCCTGGTGTTCGGCGGAGATACCCTGCGCGCGCATCGCCTGTTCGTACCGCAACTGCGCGGGCGCGGACGCGAAACTGCGGAGGAATTGGCCGCCTTCGCGCGGCCATTCCTGGAAGGCACCAATCTGCTCTGCCTTTTTCCGGATTCGTACAATTTCGACGCCGATCCTTTTCTGACGACGCTGGCGCGCGAGTTGCCGGGCGTGAGTGTAGTCGGGGGCGGCGCGACCGAGGACGGTAGCGTCGGCGAAACCTTCCAGTTCTGCGGCGACGTGGTGAGCTCGAATTCGGTCGCGGGGATGCTGATAAGCGGGGATTTCGAGATCAATACCGGCGCAGCGTTGGCATGTGCGCCGCTCGGCGCTGCTCATCGGGTGACCGCGGTGCGCGAAAACATAATCCTGGAGCTGGACGGACGCTCCGCCTACGAGGTCTTTGCGGCAGCGGCGGGTCCATTGGCAGCCGATTTGCGGCGCGCGCTCGCGTTCGTCTTTCTCGGCGTACCACTCGAGAGCGGCGGCGAGCGTCTGCAACGTGGCCATTTCTACGTTCGCAATATCATCGGTGCCAGTGAGGAGCACGGCGCTATCGCGGTAGCGCATCGGCCAGCTTTGGGCGATACCGTGGGATTCGTACTACGTGACGGCGAAAGGTCACGCAACGAACTCAAGGTGACGCTCGAGGCCCTGCAGACCGGTCTCAAGAATCCGCCGGGATTTGGCCTCTACTTCGACTGCATCTCGCGCGGCGCCGGGTTGTACAATATTCCCGACCACGATTCCGCCTATATCGGGCAGTTTTTTCCCCAACTTCCCGTCGCCGGATTTTTCACCGGTCTGGAAATCGGTCCGCTCGGGAGCGGCACCGGTCTGCTGCAATACTCTGGGGTCCTGGCGCTGGTATCAGAACGGCCGTGACCCCGATTGTGGTCGGAGGCGCCGTCAGTTCAGTTTACGGCCCACCAGCGCGATCGTGCGCTGATGGAACAGCATCTTGCCTTCACGCATGAATGGGCGGGTGCCGCTCAGGTCCGTTCGCATATCGTCATCGAGCAGACGCCGCACTTCGGCCGCGTCCGCTGAATCCTGCGCGGTCTGGAGCCAGGATTCCACGTCAACGACCAATTCATCCGAATACAGGCGCTGGATTTCCACGCGGCTGCGGGCCAGCAGCGCGATCAGTCCGCTCGGCGGCAACGCTCGCGTGTGGGAATGATCGCGTAAACGTTCGAAGTGGTTGTAGTAGTTTGAGCGCTCGGCAACTTCGCTAGAGTACAGATCCTCGACTGCGATCGTCGCGCCGGGACGACATACCCGGCACATCTCGCCGAGAACTCGGGCGGGTTCCTCGAAATGATGAAACGCGAAGCGGCAGACGGCGATATCGAACTCCGCATCGCCGAACGGAAGGTTTTCCGCGTCGCCGGTTCTGAAGCTGACGTTGCCAAGGACGCGCTGCTGGCGCGTGCGTTCAGCTATTTTGAGCGGCGCTTCGGTCAGGTCAACGCCGACCACTTCCGCGCAACGCTTCGCGAGCGCCATGGCGACATAGCCAGGCCCGGTCGCAACTTCGATCGCGCGATCGCTAACTGAAGGATTGATCGCCGCGACCAGCTTTGCGAGCCGATCTTCATCGGTAATGATCGCTGCACTGGCATACGAGTCGGCCTGGCGCGTGAACTCCTCGCGCACGATCGTCTTGTGATCACGATTGACCGCAACGTCCCCTGTCGCCATGGAAGAAACACCTCGGCCTTGTCGATGAGCTTTGTATATGCGCCTGCGTGCCGACTCGCAACCGGGTGGCCGCTCGGAACAGGTCGCCCAGAGACCCAGACGATTCGCCCTCGTGTAGACCTGCGACGCCTACCGCTGACCGGAACGGCGACCATGCAGACCGCTTTTTCTCACGGTTGCACTCGGTGGCAGATTTGGCTTATGCGTCTTCTTGAACGTACATGAATTCCGGCTGAGACCAATCGGCGAGGTGCACGATGGACCAGACGACTTTCCACGCGGAGATCAACAAGATCGTTGCGGAGCACCGGCTCGACCAACATCCCTACGTCAAGCTCGTAAACGAGGGCAAGGCGACCCGGGAGCAACTCAAGGGCTATCCAATTCAGCATTACGAGATGACGGTGCGGGATTCAGCGCCGCTCTCGGCGATGGCCTACCTTAAGATGTACGAGATTGACCAGAAAGTGGCGCACGGATCCGCGAAGGGCTTTGCCGAAGAGGCACTCGGGCTATATAGCAACTCGGCGGGCCATACGGAATTGCTATTCGAATTGTGGGAAGGTGGATTGGGGTTGCCACGCGAACGTTTGGTCCATTCCATCGGATCGGACGACGCTCGAGCGTTCAACGCCTGTATGTACCGCATTATTCAGCTCAAGCCGCAATTCGTCGGTGGCATCGGGTTGTGCGAAGAGATCGAAGTCGAAGCATACAAGAAGCTGCAAGAGGGGCTCGAGCACCACTATGGCCTCAAGCCGGAGCATACCCGCTTCCTCTCGGTACACTACGAGGCGGACAAGGAACACGGCGAAGGTGGCCATCGGATGATCGATCGTTTCGTGACCGGCACCGGACGCGAAGAGGAGTTCCTCGCAGAGGCGAGAACGCTTGCCCGCTTTTTCTGGAAGGGCTTCGATTCCATGCTGGCCGCATAGAGCGAGGGAGCCAAATGCCAGACAACACTGAACTCGACAAGAAGAGAATCAATCGACTCGAAGATATCGAAGCGATCAAGCAACTGAAAGCGCTCTACTGTGACATTTGTGACGATAATCACAACCCGGACAGAATCGTCAAAATCTTCGCGGTCGACGGCATCTGGGAGGGCGGTGACTTTGGCAAGGCCCAGGGTCACGCGGCGATTCGCAAATTGTTCGAGGGTTTCCAAAAGCTAATCAGCTTTTCGCAACACAATATCTTCAATCCGCGCATCGAGATCGACGGCGACTACGCCAAGGGTACGTGGTACCTGCTGGGGCCGTTCACCTTTCGCGAAGATAATAAGGCGCGCTGGATTGCCTGCC
>DATEGX010000041.1:0-10915 GCA_035279875.1 Binataceae bacterium (SeqCode) | reverse complement strand
GGCGATCTTCCACTTGTTCTCGACCTCGGCTTCGTTGGCTCCGATACAAACCAGAAGCTGCTCGGAAATATTGATCTGGTTGATGTCGCGGCCGACCACCTGGCAATGCTCCTTGAGCACGTCGAGCTTGTGCTCGAAGCTGCGATAGCCAGCCGGGCAATTCCAGCGGTCCGCGTATTTGGCGACAATCCGAAGCATCACCTTCTCGCCGCTGCCGCCGATCGTGATCGGGGGATGAGGTTTCTGCACCGGCTTTGGGTTGTTGTAAGCCTCGGCGAGCTTATAGTGGCGTCCCTCGAAGCTCGAACGTTTTTCCGTCATCAGCAGCTTGAGGATTTGCACGCCTTCGTCGAGCTGCCGGAGCCGCACGCCGGTGGATGGGAATTCGTAGCCGTAGCCGCGGTATTCCTCGTCCATCCAGCCGGCGCCGAGACCGATTTCAACCCGTCCATTGCTCACGTTATCGATCGAGGTCAACTGCTTCGCGAGCAGCGCCGGATTGCGAAACGAATTGCACAATACCAGCGAGCCGATACGCAGCTTCTCGGTCGAGGCGGCCAGCGCGCTCATGGTCGCGGTGCATTCCAGTACGTCGGCTTCGGGCACTCCGCGGTTCCAGAAATGGTCCACCAGCCAAATCGAATGATAGCCGAGCTTTTCAAGGCTCGCAGCACGCCCCATCACCCCTTTCCAGGGCATCCCGGCCTGAGGCGAGAACAGTCCAAAACCGATTTTCTGGGCCATCATTACACTCCCGTTGAGGTCGCTGGCGGCGCGAGATTCACCTCGCGTCTGCATTGTGTTTCGCACGGCGAGTGCGTCTGGTCAACGGCCCCTAGCCGATGGCGTCAGCTGATTGCTCGGAGCAGCGTGGGGGTCCACGCCTCGGCTCAAATGAAATGCTCTGCGATCGCGAACGTCATCGTCAAAACGCGGCATCAGGCGTGGCGGAGGTGGGAGGGAGTCGAACCCTCCAGCGGACGCACTGCCGCTAGCCGGTTTTGAAGACCGGTGGAGCCACCGGGCCCCTTCCTCCTCCATGTTGGGCTGGCAAGCCCGCCTAACCTTAATCAATCCCGGCGGCGGATCAACGCTACGAGCCGCTGGGGCCCGGCTCCTCATCGCCGGCGGGCCGGGCTTCGGCGTTGCCGGGTACAGCTTGTGCCCGCGCATGCGCCGGACCTGCGAAGCGGGTCAGGTTGTGTGCCGTATTGATTAGGAAGACGTGGGTGAAAGCCTGCGGAAAATTACCGAGCAGGCGCCGGCTGCGCGGATCATATTCCTCGGCCATCAGGCCAACGTCGTTGCGCAGGCCGACCAGCCGTTCAAAGATCTCGCGCGCTTCGTCATAGCGTCCCATCAGTACCAGGTTATCAGCGAGCCAGAAGGTGCAGGGTAGAAAGGCGCCTTCTCCTGCCGGCAGCCCGTCGACGCCCATCTCGGTGGCGTAGCGCATGATCAGGCCCCCCACCGAAAGCTCGCGGCGAATCGTTTCGAACGTGCTCACCACGCGCGGGTCGGTGGGTGGCAGAAAGCCGAGCAGCGGAATCAGCAATACCGATGCGTCGAGCGTGTCGGCGCCGTAATACTGCACGAAGGCATTGCGCCGCGGATTGAAACCGTTGCGGCAAACGTCGGCATGGATTTCCGCTCGCAGCGCGCGCCATCGCTCGACCGGACCGGGCAGTCCGCTACGCTCGACCGCCTTGACCGCGCGATCCGCCCCAACCCAGGCCATCACCTTGGAATGCGTGAACTGGCGCCGCGGACCGCGCACCTCCCAGATGCCTTCGTCGGGCTGCTTCCATTGCGATTCCAGGAAGTCCATCAGAAGCTGCTGGACCCGCCAGGCATCGTCGCCGCCGGGTACGCCATGCGAGCGCGCGGCGTGGAAGACGTCCATGATTTCGCCATAGACGTCGAGTTGGAACTGGCTATGCGCCGCGTTGCCGATGCGCACCGGGCGGCTCTGCTCAAAGCCGGCCAGCCAGTTGAGCTCGAATTCCGTAAGCCGCCGGTCGCCCATGATCCCGTACATGGTCTGCAACTCTTCGGGCTGGCCGGCGATCGCCCGAAGCAGCCAGTCGCGCCAAAGCCCGGCCTCCTCGGTATAGCCCGAGGTCAGCAGCGCGTAGAGCGTGTAGGTCGCGTCGCGCAGCCAACAGAAGCGGTAGTCCCAGTTGCGCACGCTGCCGATCCATTCGGGCAGCGAGGTGGTCGGCGCGGCAACGATTCCGCCGGTCGGACTATAGGTCAGCGCCTTCAGCGTGATTAGCGAACGTATCGCCGGCTCGCGCCATTTGCCGCTGATCGTGCATCGCGAGGACCATTCGCGCCACGATTGCTCGGTTTCGTGCAACGCCTTCAGCGGATGACGCGGACCGGATTCGCGCAGATGCGACGGGTACCAGGTGAGGGTGAAGGGTACGCTCTCGCCCGCGCTGACGCTGAAATCGGCGACGGTTCTGAAATCTTCACCGCGCATCCGCACGCGGGTCCGCAGGCGCAGGGCGTCGGGACCGGCCACCGCGCTCAGTCCGTAAACGCGCCGCCGCAACCATGGCACGATCCGCCCGTAATCGAAGCGAAACACCGCCTCCATCCGCATCGGCACGCGCCCACGCCGGCCCTCGACGATCCGGAACAGATCGATCCGTCCTCCGTGCTCGGCAATCGGCATGAAGTCGATGACTGCGACGCAATCGCCGCCCGGCAGTTCGAACTCGGTCTCGAGCACGAGCGTGTCGCCGCGGTAGTGGCGCCGGCTGACCGCCGCTTCGTCCGTCGGCGCGATTGACCAGTGCCCGTTCTGCGCGGTGCCGAGTAACGCGGCGAAGCAGGCCGGGGAGTCGAAGCGCGGCATACAGAGCCAGTCGATCGAGCCGTTGCGGCCAACCAGCGCGGCGGTTTGCGTGTTGCCAATCAGCGCATAGTCTTCGATTCGCAAGCCCATTCGTGTGAACGCTCCACCGGATCAACAAACGAGAGGTAAGCCAAAGCCCTTGTGGCCGAGGCGCCGATATTCAACCAAGTCTCCGGCGGTGAATTATCCGGAACTGCGCGCCTTCAAGTCCAGACACCGGCGCCGTGCATTCGCGGCCACTTTGCGGTATCTGTGGGCCATTTCGTGGCAACGTCTTTACTCACGGAGGACCACGCGATGGGACGCCTTGATGGAAAGATCGCCTTGATTGTTGGCGGCGGCGCCGACGGTCCACCCAACACCGGCGAGGAACTGTCGATTGGCAACGGCCGCGCCGCCGCGATCCTGTGCGCGCGCGAGGGCGCGTCGGTGATGGTCGCGGATCGCAAGCGCGAACTCGCCTACGAGACCGCCGCAGCGATTCGCGCCGAAGAAGGCAAGGCCGACGCGGTCGAAGCCGACGTCTCCCGCGAGGACGATTGCCGCCACGCGGTCGAGGAGACCGAGCGCCGTTTCGGTGCGCTCCATCTGCTGGTCAACAACGTCGGCATCGCGGTCGGCCGCACCTTGCTTAATACCACCACCGACGAATTCGACCGCATGTATCAGGTCAACCTGCGCAGCCACTTCCTGATGATGAAGTACGCGCTGCCAGAAATCGTCAAGGCCGGCGGCGGCGCGATCGTCAATATCTCGTCGGTCGCGGCATTGTTGTCCGGCAGCGGTATCGCCTATGAAGCGACCAAGGCGGCGCTGCTCGGCTTGTCACGTTCGGTAGCAGTGCGCCATGCGCGCGATAACGTGCGGGTCAATACAATTCTGCCCGGGCTCATCAACTCCTCGATGGTGCGGAGGGAAATCGGCGACCGCGAAGCACGCGTCGCGCCGCGCATCCCGATGGGCCGGCAGGGAACGCCCTGGGAAATCGCGAAAGCGGTGGTGTTCCTGCTCTCCGACGAGGCGTCGTATATCACCGGCACCCAGCTTATCGTCGATGGCGGGATCACCGCCGGCGAAGGGATGCGGCGCCGTGCGGAACGTTAAGCTCGGCTACCAATTCGACTTCCGTAATCCGCCGGGGTCGGGACGGAGCTTCGCTTTGTGCTGCTCGCACCGTTCGGAGAGCAGGATACATTGATGGTAAAGACCTTTACTCATCTCAAACCTCAGATCGGCCTAGGTCCGCCATACAAGAGAAAAGAGATAACCCGATGCCAGACATCAATGATTTGGTAAAAATCGCACAAAAAGAAGTCGGAACTGAAGAAGATCCGAAGCATCAAAACACGGGATCATCGATCAGGAAATACCAGGCCTCTACCACACTTGCCGGTCAGGGATGGCCGTGGTGCGCTGCGTTTGTCGATTGGTGCGTGCAACAATTTGCTGCCCAGGGGGGGACCAAAATCACCCATGTTCCACGGACACCTTCCGCTTTCGGACTAATCACTTGGGGTAATGACAATCATTTTCAAGTGTTCAACCCGCCAGTTAATCCTCAAAAGGATATAAAGGCGAAGCCCGGAGACATAGTTGTTTACGAATTTTCCCACACGGGAATTGTATCTCGCGAAGGCGACTCGACCCATGATTTTTATGCGATCGAGGGTAACACTAATCCTGGAGGTGGACGCGACGGCTATGAAGTAGCCGAACGTGGCCGCAATTACAGTTCTGTGAGAAAGTTTGTACGTCTGCCAGTGTAGCGAGATAAAGGTCATTGGCAGCGATCCGTTCGCTCGAAACCTTCGGTAAGGAAATTCTGCCGGCAATCAGACGCTAGGTCGCGCACAGGCAAAACAGCGTGTTCGAAACCCCGGCATCAACAACGAGGAAAGCATGAAACTCTTCAGCTTCGCGACCAGTCCCTATGCACGCAAGGTCCGCATGGTAATGGATTACAAGGGCGTGCCCTACGATTCCGTCGAGCGCTGCTACTCGCTCGACCGCAAAGAGGATTTGCGCTCCGCGAGCAAACGCGCCGAAGTCCCGGTATTGGTGCTCAACGACGGCCGCGCGATCGCCGACTCCACGATCATTTGCGAGTACCTCGAACAGGTTTACCCGTCGCCGGCGATCTTCCCGCGCGACGCCTGGGAACGCGTGCGCACCCGCACTATCGAAGACCTGTGCGACCGTAGCTTCGACGCCGTCGGGTTTGGCTATTACCTCGGAATCCTGCGCAAGGATGCGGCGGAATCAGCCGCGATCCAGCGGGCCGCGAAGGACGAATGCCGGGCCTTGATGGAAGTGCTGGAGCGAGAGTTGGGCGGACGCAACTATTTCTGCGGCTCCGAACCAACTTTGGCCGACTTCGCCGCGATTTGCCATGCGCCGCTCGCAATCTCGATGCGTCTTGACCTTAAGGACCTGACCGCGGTGACCGCATGGATGCGCCGGATGCGCGATATTCCGGCGGTGGCCGGCGACCGCGAGCGGGCGTCCAAGGCCTGGCAAGGGGCGGACAATATAGCCGCGGAGTTCGAGGGCCCGGACGGCCGGATTCATTGGCGCGACAGCCGCCTCGAATGGCCGGTCCGCCACGGCTTTATCGACCTGGTTGGACGTGAGTTTCACGCCGGCAAAATGATGTTTCCGCCCGACGCGAGCTAAGATCGCTGGCGGTGGCTATCGATTCGCCGCCAGCGCTAGAATGCCCGCCGAGGAGACTGCTCATGCCAGTCGAATACATCCCACGGACTAAGGAACTTTATCGCGAATACCTGCCCTATCGATGGGTGGTCAATAGCGATACCCCGCCGTGGACCCCCTTGGCCAAGCCGCTCACCCGATGCAAAGTCGCGTTGATGAGCTCGGGTGGGATTCTTTATCGCGATCAGCCACGGTTCCATCGCGAGGATGCCTCGTATCGGGTAATCCCCAAAAACGCGACCCAAGCCGACCTCGACGTTTGGCACTTCGGCTACCCGACCCGCGATGCCAAGGCCGATCATAACTGCGTTTTTCCGCTCGCCCGAATGCGCGAGCTCGAGACCGAAGGGGTTATCGGAGAGTTGTCCGACCCCGCTTACAGTTTTATGGGTGGCGTCTACTCGGCTCGCAAGGTACGCGACGAATTAGCGCCTAAAATCGTTGACGAGCTAAAGAGAGCACATGTTGACGCGTTCTACCTGGTTCCTGCTTGACCCGTCTGCCATCAGTCCGTTGGACTGATTGCGCGGGTCGTCGAAGCCGCCGGAATCCCGACCCTCTGTATGACGTCAGCCATCGATATCACTCGCTCGGTGAACCCGCCGCGCGCGGTTTTCGTCAATTTTCCCTTGGGCCATCAGACCGGCAAGCCCAATCAGCCCGAACTTCAGCGAAAGATCGTGGGCGATGCGATGACTGCGTTCGGGACTATCGCCAAACCAGGCACGATCGTCGAATTGCCATACGTCTGGGACCCGCACGATCGCGGCTGGGAGGAGACCGACTACACCGACGGGTTTCTACCGCCACGGCCGGCCAAGGAGGACGCGGACCGGGACGAGGCAGAGCGCCGGACCCGGTTTGCCCGAAGCACCGCGAAATAGGCCTTCTTGCTGGGTTAGGCACTGGTGAAGGCGTCGCGCGGGGACGATGTATTGGGACGTACGTCGTGCTAGATTTCGGCAGCTAACCCCTTTTTTTTAGCGGCGGACGGCGGCGCCTAGCGATTCCGCCCGGTTAGTGGATTTTTGCTGTGGAACCGTTCGTTCTTGAACGCCCTGAGCATCCGGTATCGCGCCGCGATATCGATCCCAATGTGCTCAAGGTGCTCTACCGTCTGATAAACGCCAATCACACCGCGTACCTGGTCGGCGGGGGCGTGCGCGACCTGATGGTGGGACGCCAGCCCAAGGATTTCGACGTAGCGACTTCAGCCCATCCACACGAAATTCGGACGCTATTTCGCAATTCTCGACTGATTGGGCGTCGTTTTCGGCTCGTTCACGTCTTTTTCGGCGCCAAGAATATCGAGGTAGCAACCTTTCGAAGGCGCGGTGAGGAAGCCGACGCCGCCGATCCGATGATCCGGCACGACAACACCTTCGGCACCCCCGAAGAGGATGCCTTTCGCCGCGATTTCACCGTTAATTCGCTTTTTTACGATCCGCGCAGCTTTCAAGTAATCGACTTCGCCGGTGGCGTGCGGGACCTGCGCGAACGGCTGATTCGCACGATTGGCGAGCCCGAATTGCGGATGCGCGAGGACCCGGTGCGGATGATTCGGGCGGTCAGGCTCGCTGCCAAACTCGATTTTGAAATCGAACCCATGACCCGCGCAGCGATCGAGTCGTGCGCCGACGACCTGGCCAAGGCGTCGGTAGCGAGGCTGGTCGAGGAAGTCTATCGCACCTTGTCCCTCTCCAATTCGGCGCGCGCGCTGATTTTGATGCAGCGACTCGGCCTTCTCCAGTCCTCTCTGCCGGTGTTGTCTGCTCATCTGAGTGGCTGCTCGGGCGAACTCGAATCGACCCCCACCGTGCGCACCTTGAAAGCCTTGGGCGAGAGCCTGACCAATGGCTCCGAGCCCCCGCGCGGCTTTCTGCTCGCCTGCCTGTTCGCGGACTTGCACATCGCCGAAACCTCGCAGGCTTCCGAGGCCTCCGGACCAGACATCTGCACCCGGCTGCGAACCCGAGGCTACTCGCGAGCCGATACCGAGCAGATGCGTTTGCTACTTGACGCTTTGACGCACATGTTGAAGCCCTCACGAATTACGCGGCGAATCATGCGGCGCCCGTACTTCCCCTTGGCCCGCCGCTTGTTTGACTTGACGGCGCCGATTCTTGGTGTCGACCCCTCGGAATTGGAGCGTTTTCTATCGACCCCGCCTGGTCATCAGCCGGCTGGGTCTCGGCGCCGCCATTTGCCGCATCCCGCAGCCGATGGGGCCGCAACCGCGCCATCGCGACGTTCGCGCCGGCGGCGCGGGCACCGGGGTGGACGCGGACGCAATCGGCTCGGACCTCGAGCGGGCGACGCGGCAGCAGCGGAGGCGTCGGTCCATCCGGGCGGCGAGTTGGACGACTCGCCCGCCACGGCCGGCAGCGCTCCGCCCGACGACTACCGGCGGCACGGCTGATAAGTTTGCCCTTGTCGCCCCGGCAACCTTCAATTAACCTCGATAGCGCCTTAGAATAGTACATTCCGATTTGATGGCTGGCGCGCGAAGCATTTGCGGGCGCGCGTTCTCCAGTCACGGCGGGCGCGCCGGACTGCAAAGCGAGGGTAGCTAATTGGCGGCCAACGGCTTGCGTACAGAGAAAATCTGGATGGACGGCAATCTGGTGCCGTTCGACCAGGCAAACATCCATGTCCTTAGCCACAGCCTCCATTATGGTCTCGCTGTATTCGAGGGGATGCGCTGCTATGAGGGCGACGACGGCCGTTCGGCGATATTTCGCGCTCGCGAGCATATTCGCCGCCTGTTCGATTCCGCCCACATCGTCGAGATGCCGATGCCGTTCAGCCAGGAAGAGGTCGTCAAAGCCTGCGCCGACGTGGTGCGCGTAAATCGGCTGGCCGAATGCTATATCCGGCCGATTGCCTTTTATGGGGAAGGCGAAATGGGTCTGTCGGCGCGCGGCAACCAGGTGCGGATGGCAATCGCCGCATGGCCATGGGGCGCATACCTGGGAGACGAGGCGACCAAAAAGGGCGTGCGTCTTAAAACGTCATCTTTCGTGCGATTCCATCACAATTCGATTCCCCCCAACGCCAAGGCGTCGGGCCCATATATCAATTCGATCCTGGCGGGTTACGAAGCACGTCGCCATGGTTACGATGAAGCGCTGCTGCTCGACGTCAACGGCTATGTGGCGGAAGGCAGCGGCGAGAATTTCTTCTATATCCGCGACGGCGAGGTGCGAACTCCGCCGGTTACTTCGTGCCTGCCGGGGATCACGCGTGCGTCGGTAATTCGGATTCTTAACGACGCCGGGATTCCGGTGATTGAACAGCTCTTTCCGCGCGACGCTATCTATATTGCAGACGAGGCCTTTATGACCGGCACCGCCGCCGAGGTTACGCCTGTACGCGAACTCGACGACCGCCAGATCGGCGAGGGCAAGCCCGGGCCTATCACCGTCAAGGTGATGGAGGTCTTCCGCGCCGCTCTGCATGGACGCGATTCGCGCTACACCTCATGGTTGCACTACGTCTGAGATGCGATTCGCTTCCGTTGTAATCGGCTTAATCGTAGTAGTCAGCCTGGCGATCGTGATCCTGCGGCCGCGGATCGCACGGGCCGCGATGCTTCGAGTCGGCGACCAGGCGCCCGACTTCACCACCGAGGCCGTAGTCAGCGAGCAAATTACGCCATTTCGCTTGATCGACTATCGCGGCCGGCGGGTCGTTCTCTACTTCTATCCCAAGGACAACACCCCCGGATGCACCAAGGAGGCGTGCGCCTTCCGCGACGGCTACGCGAAGCTGCAGAATTGGGGGATTGCGCTGTTCGGATGCAGCATCGACAGCGCCAATGCTCACCTCGCGTTCGCCAAAAAGTACGGCTTACCGTTTCCGCTGCTGCTCGACCCCGACAAGAAAATCGCCCAGGCCTATGGCGCCGAAAACGGCATCCCGATTCTCGGTCTGGATAAGCGAATTACCTACGTGATTGGCGAGGACGGGCGAATCGTCGGAGTCTACCCGCAAGTTGACCCCGGCACCCATGCCGAGCAAATCATCCATGATCTCGGCGCCGACAAACCGCATCCAGTTGCGACCGTGGCCGCGACGCCAAGGGCGGCTGGCGCACCCGCTCCGGGGAAGCCGGGGCCGATCGCACCACGAGAGCCCAACGACAACGACCTCGAGTAGCTTTCCACTAATTCGCCAGCGCGGCTGCGCCTATCAGCAGCCAGGGTGCTAACGCACGACCGCAGGCGAATAACCAAGACTCACTGCCAGCAGGACTGCGGCGGCGGCCAACATCGCGGCGTCGGTTTCTAGGCCAATCCGAGTTTTGATTGCATTGACGTGCGTGACGACGGTCTCCTGGCCGCAACCACCGGCGCATCCGAGGCTGTCGGGGTCGAACAGCGCGTCAATCATCGGATTCGGGTCGAAGCCGGTTTCGGCCAACGCCTCGCGCGCCGCGACGCGCCAGAACTCGCGTGGTTCGACTATCTCAAAATCAACCAATCGCCTGATACGCTCGCGCAACACGCCCAGTAATTCGGCGTAACACAGATTTGCCCGAAGGTAAGCTTCGGTGCCTTGTGCTTCGAGGAAATCCTCAACGGTCCCGTTACCGCCGTAGACGCCGAGCGAACCGCGCGCCGGCTCGAGCATCGCAAATTCTTCGCCGCCCGCCGTGCGATGTTCCATCCCCAGCGGGTAGAGCCGGCATGCGAGGGGACGCCCACGATGCAGCGTGCAGGCTGCGCCCTCAAGCGCAGCGCATCCGGCGCTCGCGTCGAATTTCAAGATAGATCCGCGCCGAATGGTGTAGCGGCGAATCGCCTCGCCGGTAGAAACACCGGCAGCGCGCGCGAGGCGGACCAGATCGTAGGGCGACAGCGCTACTACCTGGTTGTGACAGCATCGCCCGCAGCGATTGCACAGGTAGGAGAATGCGCTCGATCGATCCATCGCCGGCACCAGGGCGTCTGTCATTCTACGCGTCCCTAGGCCGAATCAAATTGGAGGGCCGCGTCAGCCACTGGAGCCGGGTTGAACGAAAGTTGACTGGCGCACGATTCGTCGGCACTCCTCGCCTTTGATATTGGCCGAAGTGTAATCTCCCGTGAAGTCGCCCTCGACGCACGCAAGGAGGGGAACGCGTGAGCAGCACGACTAGCGATAACAGCCACAACCAAGGTGGCACGAAACTTGGGGCGAGACCGAACCTGGTCGAGCGCGCGAAGGCACTGGGCCCAACGCTTCGCGAGCGCGCCGCGGAAACCAATCAATTGCGGCGGATGCCCGACGCCACCTGGCGGGACCTGATTGCTAGCGGAATTATCCGCGGCCTTCAGCCTGCGCGATGGGGCGGCGGCG
>DATEGX010000040.1:0-2305 GCA_035279875.1 Binataceae bacterium (SeqCode) | reverse complement strand
CGGCGACCTTCGCCAATTTCCGCCCCGCCGCGACGCTCATGGATCGAGCGGAACGCCGCGCCCGCTTCGATGGCTTGCAGTTGTTGGGGATCGCCGACCAGCACCACCTTGGCGCCAGCCTCGGCGGCATGGGACAGCACGCGCTCCAACTGGCGCGTGCCAACCATGCCCGCCTCGTCGATCACCAGCACATCGCGCGACGTCAGCAGGTCGCGGCCCTGTCCCCAGCCATGCTCCATGCTGGCGATGGTGCGTGACACAATGCCCGATCCGCTTTCGAGGTTTTCCGCCGCGATGCCGGACAGCGCCACGCCCCGGACCTCATAGCCGGCCGCCTCCCAGGCCTCCCGCGCCACCCCCAGCATCGCGCTTTTTCCCGTTCCGGCATGGCCGACCACGACACTCAAATCGCGCCCGTCCGTACTGTGGGCCAGCGCGTCGGCCTGCTCGGTCGAAAGGACAAGATTGCGCGCTTCCGCTCGCGCCAGCGCCGCTTCGCGATCTCTGTCACGCACCTCATGGCGCTCCCGCTCGGCCATCAATACCGCCGCGCGATGCAGGCGCTGTTCGGCCTCAATCATCTCGCGGGTCGTAAAGCGGTCCTCACCGCGAGCGTCCTTGCCGAGTTCGACCAGATCTGGCGCGCCCCGCATCGCGCCCATGACGTCGTTGAACTGATCAATTCCGTCGCTGTGCCGGTGTGCGAAGACAGCCATGTCGCGCTGCGTGAAGGTCGATTGTTGCTGGGTGATTGAGTCCAGCCCAAGGGAAGGATTGGCGATGATTCGTTCGCCGTTGCCGCGCGCGATCTCGCGGTGTAGTTCGGCACGGTCGGCGGCCTCAAACCCTTCGCCTTCGATGCCCCGAACCTCGATGCGCTTGGCGGGCGCGCCGATCTGGCTTTGCGGCTCCAGCGCGAGGCCCTGGGCTTCCAGGCTGCGGTGATCGATCCGCGCGTCGATGTCGAGCTCGGCCAGGCGCTCATTGGCAAGCTCCGCCCAGCGTTCGCGCCAGCGCTCCACCATCTCCGTGCGGTTCCAGTCCCGGACCTTTTGGCCAAAACCGTTTTCGTCCACCGCGCGCATGGTCAGCATGACATGGGCATGGGGTTTGGGCACGCCATCTTCGGCCATGTCCCAATGCACATTGAGATCGGCGATCATACCCCGATCGACGAATTCGCGCCGAACGAAGTCGCGGGCAAGTTCGATGCCGTCGCGTTCACTCATCTCGCGCGGAATGGCGAATTCGACCTCGCGGGCAAGCTGGGCATCTTTCCGGATCTCGAACGCCTCGACGTCGTTCCACAGCCGTTCGCGGTCGCTCCATCCCTCCGGCGCGTTCTTCGGCAGCATCACCTCGGAATGGACCACGCCGCGCTTTCCGGAAAAATCGTGGCTACGCTCAAGCCGCTCATCGCGCAGCCGCGAGGCCGAGCGGTAGGCCGCCGAGGCCACCGCGCTGGAGCCAGACTTGCGGCCAATGACCTTGACGTGAAGATGATAGATCGCCATCGCGATCGGATCAGTGGCACAGCGGAGCGCACGTCGGAACGACGTATAAGTGCGCCCTCCCTCGAAAAAATCTCGGGAGGGACTACCGCGTCCCAGGCCGTACTGACGACCTTACAGCATTGTGCCGGGCCTTCGACTATCATTTCTCCATCAACACTGATGGAGACGACATGCGCAAGCCAAGGGATTTTGACGGAGAACTGAAAGCGCTTCAAGACAAAGCGCGCGATCTCAAGAGCCGAAAGGTGCAGCAGCTCGGCGAACTCGTCATCGCCACCGGTGCAGACGGGCTTAATGCGAACGAACTGGCGGGTGCTTTGATCGTACTCGCCGAGACAAAAGAAGCCGGGAAGAGGGAGGCTTGGGCCAGGCGCGGTGCCGCGTTTTTTCAAGGACGGGCGCGGCGAACTGTACCGACAACTGACCGCAATACGGACGGCCCTCCAGCGCAACCGAGCGGCGCGCAACCGGCATCAAGCCGCAAGGGCGCGACGTGACATGCATACCTGGCAGGTCGAACGCCGCAGGCGCACGCGACACCTCATCGAACTCGGCGGCCTCGTCGTAAAAGCCGGTATCGTGGATCTGACCGGCGACGACCGCGCCATGATCTTCGGCGCGCTGCTCTGGATGGCCGGCAAGCTCAAGAGTGATCAAGGCGAACAAGCGCGAGCGCTGTGGGTCGCGACGGGGAGGCAGGCGTTCGAGGCAGACCCGGCAACGCACATACGCACAGATCATTGATGCGCGCCAATGGCACGTTAGCCGAGCGGATTTAATCGATTCGAGCC
>DATEGX010000039.1:0-2638 GCA_035279875.1 Binataceae bacterium (SeqCode) | reverse complement strand
TCGGCTTAAAAAAATCCCCGAAGCTGTAAACCGCGCCGAATAGTGTTGACGTCGCGATAAATCCCGCAACGACGATCCGCCAGGCGTGGGGCGAATCGCGTTCGTGGCGCGGCGGTGCCTGCCTCTGCGCATCAACCGGGGATGAAGGCGGGTCGAATTGAAGCATCGGGCGTTCGAGCCTAGTCGGCACTGCCGCCGCTGTGAAGCGTCACTGCGCCGCGAGTCGGCGGTCGACAAGGACGGAAAACGCCCAAGCCTAGGCTTCGGGCGCCCACTGTTTTCTGATTGTTCGCAGCATCGCGCGCTGCGCACGCAAATCGCTCAGATTCGAATTACGAGGGAGGCGTGATGGCCCTCTACTCGGCCGCGCCGTTGCCTTCGAGCCGAGCCACCAGGCTTTGATGAATCTGGCGCAAGTCATTCGGCAAGGCCGGGCCGATACGATCGAATAATTCGCCCACCGACGCGACTTCGCCCTTCCATTCCGCGCCATTGACGGACAGCGCCTGACGCAACTGATCCGGCGCGATCTCCAGCCCGCCGAGATCTATCTCGGACGGGTCGGGGACCTTGCCTGCGAAGGTTTCGCGGCCACTCGCGCGTCCGTCGATGCGGTCGAGCATCCACTTCAGCACGCGCAGATTTTCGCCGTAGCCCGGCCACAGGAAATTGCCGCGCTCGTCCTTGCGGAACCAGTTCACCATGAAGATGCTGGGCGGGTCGGTGATCTTCGCGCGCATATTAAGCCAATGCTGCCAGTAGTCGCCCATGTTGTAACCAACGAACGGCAGCATCGCCATTGGATCACGCCGCACCACGCCGACCTGTCCTGAAGCCGCGGCGGTGGTCTCCGAGCCCATCGTCGCGCCCATGAAAACCCCGTGCGTCCAGTCCCGCGCTTCCAGCACCAGCGGCATCGTGGTGGCGCGCCTGCCGCCGAATACGATTGCCGAGATTGGCACTCCGGCGGGGTCTTCGGCATGTGGAGAAAGTGCCGGATTGTTGACCATCGGTGTGGTGAACCGGCTGTTTGGATGTGCCGCCTTTTCGCTCGATCCCTTGAGCCAGTCGCGGCCTCGCCAATCGATCAAATGGTCGGGCGGCTCGGCGTCCATACCTTCCCACCACACGTCGCCGTCTGGAGTCGCTGCGACATTCGTGAAAATCGAATCGTGCCCGACCGTTCGCATCGCATTCGGATTGGACTTGGCACTGGTGCCGGGCGCCACTCCGAAGTAGCCATTTTCAGGATTGATCGCCCATAACCGGCCGTCCGGACCGGGACGCAGCCAGGCGATATCGTCCCCCACCGTGAACACTTTCCACTCGCCCAGCGCGGCCGGCGGCAGCAGCATCGCCAGGTTGGTCTTGCCGCACGCGCTGGGGAACGCGGCCGCGATATAGCGGGTTTCGCCTCTCGGGTTGCGCAACCCGACGATCAGCATGTGCTCAGCCAGCCAGCCTTGTTGGCGGCCGAGCCAGCTTGCGATTCGCAGCGCATAGCATTTCTTGCTCAGCAGCGCGTTGCCGCCGTAGCCGCTGCCCACTGACCAGATAGTGTTGTCCTGGGGAAAGTGGCAGATGAAGCGGCGCTCCGGATTAACATCCAGTGTGCAATGCAGGCCGCGGTTGAATTCGTCGGAATCGCCCAGCATCTCGAGTGCGGCGCGGCCCATCCGCGTCATGATTCCCATGCTGAGCGCAACATAGATACTGTCGGTGATCTCGACGCCGATTTTGGCGAAGGGCGAACCGAGCGGACCCATAACGTAGGGGACCACGTACATCTTTCGTCCGCGCATCGAGCCTTCGAGCATCGCGCCGAGTTTGCGGTAGGCCTCGTCCGGCGCCATCCAATGATTGGTCGGGCCGGCCTCGCGTTCCGACGGCGTGCAGATGAAGGTCACCTGCTCGGTTCGCGCGACATCGTTGGGGTTCGAGCGATGCAGGTAACATCTGGGGCGCTTTTGCTGGTTAAGCGGAATAAGCACCTTGTGCTGGACCGCCTCCCGGGTCAGCGCTTCGCGTTCGGTGGCCGTGCCGTCGCACCATACGATGCAGTCGGGCTGAGTAAGTCGCGCGGCTTCAGCGACCCATCGCGCGAGCGTGTGGTTCCTGGCAGTGTCGGCGGTACTGTCTAGCGTCACTCGGCGTGCTCCGTCCCTCGTCCCCCGCAAATTCTGAGCTCGGCCGCGAAGCCGAGCATCAGCTTTAGAATGCCGGGTCCCACCTTAATGGGCCCTCCAGTGGAGCGTAGCATCGAAATTAGAGATTCGCTAGCGAGTTAGGGCAGGATTATAAGCAGCGCTTCACGCATTAGCGCGCCTTGCAGGGCGCACCGCCTACACTGGCGCAGCGCATTCATGCCGTAGCGGGCAGATTCGCCCAAAATGGAACGCTTTCGCGCGTCGTTCTAATATGCCGCGCTTTTGCGCGCAGCATTGACCAGCCGTTCGATCTCTTCCTCGCTGAAACCGGCCAGCAGGCGGGCCTCGCGCGCAATTGTGATGATGCTGTCGTTGCCGCCAGGCACGTCTTCGAGCGCACGGCGGGCGCCGCGAAAGCTGAATACTTCGTCGATATTGTCCTGAAATTCCTGCGCACGACGCAGCCTTTCGGGGTCACCCTCGGTCAGCTT
>DATEGX010000038.1:0-9959 GCA_035279875.1 Binataceae bacterium (SeqCode) | reverse complement strand
TTCGACGATGCGCTCCTCGTAGAGCCGGCTGCCGGCAGCGGCATCGAAATACTTGTTGGGAAAAACCAGTGCGGTATAGCCGAATTTGCGGCCCTCTTCTTCCGGGTAGGCTGACATCGGCTGCTCGGTGAAATACATCAGATGCATCGCGCAATTCCTCCAGTCGCGGCGCGCGGGCGCCGGCGGCAAATTGATCAGCGAGCCACGAAACCCGTGACCAGACCGGCGAGTTCGGCTGGCTTCTCCATTTCGATGAAATGGCCAGCTCCGGCAATCGTCTCGAGGCGTGCCCCCTTGATCGCCTGGCGATACTGCTCCCCGCACACCGCCGGCACGATCCGGTTTTGTGCGCCCCACACGATCAGTGTCGGTGCACTCACGCCACCGATCAGATACGGCAGGGTTTGATCGTACATGTACGGCTTATACGCGATCCGGCTCGTCATCTCCCGGTTGATTTCCCATTGCTCGAGCTGGTCGAGCGTCGGCTCCGCCGAATAGCGCGCTACGTTGCAATCCTGGTTCTCGAAGCCGGAGCGGACGTAATCGATGGTATTGATCAAGAACTGGTCGAGAATCTCGCCATTCTTGGGCAGGAATCCCATCGGATTGGCCAGCACCAGGTGCGAGACGCCGTGATGGCACATCATTGCCATCTCGGCCGCGATCCATCCGCCAAACCCAAGCCCGACGATCGCCACCGGCCCCAGCTTAAGCTCGTCGAGCAGCCATTGATAAACCATCGCGAGATCGCGCACCGAGCGCATCCATTCAGGGCGGTCGGATTTGCCGAAACCCGGATGCGACGGGACATGAACCGTGAAATCACGTGCCAGTTCGTCGTAGAAAGGCAGCCAGCCCGGATTGCCGATGTCGTGATGGAGGACCACCAGCGGGCGGCCGCTGCCACCCTTGAACATCTGGATTTTGCCGCCGGCTATCTCGACGAAACTCTCAGTCGGTGTCACGCACGCTTCCTCCTTTTCGTCAGATCACGTTGCGCGCCAGCCTACCCTGCCGCAGTACGGGCGATTTTGTAAAGTCTCGGCTCCCTGAACGATCGTGCGGCGCTGATCCTCGCCGGCGAGAAATCGGTAGCATGATGCAACTGACCCTTTCGAGGCGGTCAACGATCGGTTATAAGACACGGAGGCGGCGGATGATTCGCGCCGCCAAGGAGAGTGAACGCTCGATGAAGATCTACAACAGCTCCGTTGCTCCAAATCCTCGCCGGGTCCGGATTTTCCTCGCCGAAAAAGGGGTCCAGGTCCCGATGCAGGAGGTCGACCTGGCCAAAAGCGAGAACCGTCAGCCCGAATTCCGCAAAATCAATCCCCTCGCTGGCGTACCCGTGCTCGAGCTCGACGACGGCACTCATATCGCCGAGAGCGTGGCGATCTGCCGGTACTTCGAAGGTTTGCATCCCGAGCCGCCCCTATTCGGGGCCGGAGCAAAGGAGTTGGCTGTGGTTGAGATGTGGAACCGGCGGATGGAATTCAACATATTGGGGCCAACCGCCGACGCTTTCCGCCTGCAGCACGAGTTCTTCAAGGGAAGAATCCGCCAATGCCCCGAATATGCTGCCGTTCAGAAGGAAAACGCGCTCGAGCGGCTGCAATGGCTCGACACCGAGCTGGCGAATCGGCACTTTATCGCCGGTGATCGCTTCAGTATTGCGGATATCACCGCAATGGTGGCGCTCGATTTCGGGCGTATCGCGGGAATCAGGATCGGACCAGACCAAAAGAACCTTGCACGCTGGCATCAGGAAGTTTCGTCGCGGCCAAGCGCCAAAGCCTGAAGCAAGCTCATGCGCAGACCCGGGCGCTTGACGCGGCCCGGCGCACTTTGCGATTCAGCTACCCGAGGTGATCTATGGCTACATTCGGCGCGATGATGTTTGCGACCGACTACGCAATTCAGCCGGTCGATTTGGCAAAAGCGGTCGAGGAACGCGGCCTCGATTCGCTCTTTTTTCCTGAGCATACGCACATTCCGACGAGCCGGCGCTCGCCCTGGCCGGGCGGCGGCGAGCTTCCGATGGAATACTCACATACGCACGATCTGTTTGTGGCCTTGACCGCCGCGGCGGTGGCGACCAAGCGGATCAAGCTGGGCACGGGTATTTGCCTGGTGATCGAGCGCGACCCAATCCTGCTGGCTAAAGAAGTCGCCTCACTCGACCAGATCTCCAATGGCCGGGTGATTCTTGGTATCGGCGGCGGCTGGAACGCTGAGGAGATGGAGAATCACGGCACCGCCTTCAAGACCCGTTGGAAATTGCTACGCGAGCGGGTGCTGGCAATACGTCAGCTCTGGCGCAACGAAAAGGCGGAGTTTCACGGCGAGTTCGTCAACTTCGATCCGGTATGGAGTTGGCCCAAGCCGGTGCAACCGGGTGGCCCGCCGATTTTGCTGGGTTCGGAAGCCAAACGATGCTTCGAGCGGGCGGTCGACTATTGCGACGGATGGATCCCCATCAATCGCCCGGGCGACCAGCTCAAAGAGGGCGTACAGAAACTTCGCGAGGCGGCCAAACAATCCGGGCGCCGTTTCGAAGATCTTCATCTAGGGGTTTTCGGTGTATCACCCAAAGAGGACCGCGCCAAACAACTGATCGATTGGGGTTTTTCACACCTGATATTCGGCTTGCCGCCGGCCAAGGCCGACAAAGTCCTGCCGATGCTCGATCAATACGCCTCGCTCGCCGCCAAGCTGCGATAGAGCGCGATACTCGACGCCGCTCGGCTGTTGGAGGCCGAGCGGCGTGGTCTAACGGCAAAGTTCACGAAGCTGAGTACTTATTCGGCCGTGGAACCGCCACTTGAAGTGGATGAACTCGCGTTGTTGGCCGCAGCGCCAAAAACCTGCTGCACTATTGCCTGCCGTTGCTTATGCAATTGTTCCAATTGCGAGCGCACGCTTGCCGCCTGGGAAAGGTTGGGCGCCGTCTTGAACAATCCGGCCCAGACCGTCATGCGTTCCTGCTCGAGTGCACTCTTCGCGCTCGCGTAAGCTGCTATCTGGCTGGTACAGGAAGTGCCCGAATTCGCTGAAAGCAGGCAATCAAGCATCGCCTGATGCGCGCTCTTTAAGGTCGTACGGTCGGTCTGCAGGTTGGTGTCGCCTTGGAAGCCCGACATGACTTGTGTTTTGTTCAACCCCGCCGCGCGCGCCAGGAGCCACATTTCGTGGCCACCGTTCCTTGCGCCGAATCCTTGCGCCGATGCCCGTCCTGCCGCCGCGACTGCAACCATCAACGCACCGGCGCCTACCATCACGATTGCCCGTTTTCCGAGCATACCTCGACCTCCTTGCCAAAGCCGCTCTGCTGCCTGGCTATAATCGAGTACGAATGCCTCGTGGCGCGGTTTCGGGTTGAGGAGATACGCTCCCCAGACGTGAGGCCAGTTTCAAGGGACTGCCCGCCATAGCTGAGCCTAATGCAATGCTCGTCGGCTAATTGCTCACCGCCGCGGAGCCGGGAGCACGATCGCCAACCCAGGTCTTCAGACTGGCGATCACGATCGGTACAACCCCAACGAAAATGAACACCAGGTCGCCGGGCATCCGCGCCCATTCGATCCAATCCATTAATGGCTGCTGCCTGAAGGCCGGGCTGCGCGCATGCCAGTAGCCGTGCTGGAGAACGTCGTAAAGTTGCAGCACACCACCTGGAAACAGATTGGCCGCCAGCATCAGCACCAGTCCGGCATTGAGTCCCCAGAAACTCACCCGCACGTATTTCTCGACTCCCGCCCAGGCCTCCTCGGTCAAAACCTGGCGATAGGCAAACACCATCAGTGCAATCGCGAGCATCCCGAAAACGCCGGCAAAGGCGGCGTGGCCATGATTAGGCGTGAGCATGGTGCCGACCTCGAAGTAGCTCACGATCGGCAGATTGATGAGAAATCCGAACAGCCCGGCACCGACGAAGTTCCAGAACCCGACTGCCATCAAAAAATAGAAGGTCCATCGGTGCGGCACGGTGATTGTCTCGCCGCAGATCCCGCAATCGCCGCGGGTGAGTTGCACGAAATCCCAGGCATCGAGGGTCAACAACGTCAAAGGCACCACCTCCATGGCCGAGAACACGGCGCCCAGCGCCATGGTCGCTTCCGGTTGGCCGGTGAAGTACCAATGATGGCCGGTGCCGATGATGCCGCTGCCCAGGTAGAGCAGCGCGTCGAGGTAGATCACGCGCAATGCCGTCGTGCGCGTAACCATCCCCAGTTCAAAGAAGATCAAGGCGACGGCGGCGGTCGCAAACAGTTCCAGGAAGCTCTCAACCCATAGATGGATAATCCAGAAACGCCACAGGTCGACTACCGCATAGTTGGTCCGCGGGCCGTAGAAAAACGCTGGAAGGTAAAAGATCGGTATTGCCGCCGCGGTTAACAGAAAGAGCCAGGAAATTTCCCCACGCGCCTGGTCTTTGAGCGCTGGCCGAATCGCGCGCATCAGCAAGATCAGCCAGAAGACCAAACCGACCGCGAGCAATGCCTGCCACGCGCGTCCGAGGTCAAGATATTCCCAACCCTGGTCGCCGAACCACATCCACCATTTGCCCAGCAATTGCCTGATGCCTAGCCATTCGCCGAGCAAGCTTCCGGCCACCACCACGACCAACGGAACGAACAGCAGATTGACCAACTGGGCCTGGTAGCGCGGCTCGCGTCCGCCGACCGCCGGGGCCAGGAACATCCCGCCAACCACGTACGACGTCGCCACCCACAGCACCGCGAGTTGCAGATGCCAGGTGCGAAGCAACTGGCTTGGAAATATCGCCGACAGATTGAAGCCAAAAAAGCTCGAGGCGTCGGCGCGATAATGCTCGATCCCGCCGCCGACCAGAACCTGCGCCAGAAACATCAAGGCCACGACGACGAAATACTTGATCGTCGCGTGCTGACTCGCCGTCGGCGCTCGGGCCAGCAGATGCGGATGGACGTGGCGGCCGCGTTCCCGCCAGCCCAGGAAGTCCCAGCGCCCGAAGGCGAAAAGCACCGCCGCGGTCATACCAAGCAGCGACACGAGGCTCAGGGCGCTCCACAGTACTTCGCCCCCGGTCGGAAGGTTGCCGGCCGCAGGCTCATAGGGAAAATTGTTCGTGTAAGAAGAGCTATGGCCAGGGCGGTTGGCCACCGAAGCCCACGCACTCCAGGCGAAAAATCCTACCAGTTGCCTCAATTCGTCGGGATTCGTGATGCAATTCGCCGGCAGCCCGCCATTGCCCGAGGGCTTGGCGAAATACTCGCGCCAGTTCTCCAGTTGCTGCCGGTACGACGCGACCTCGAGGTCGGTGAAGGTCAGCGTATCGGTCGACGCATCGTAGCGATTCGGCTTCAACAGCCGTGCGACTTCCGCATTGACGACGGCTTGCTGCGGCGGCGCGAGCGCCACCGCGCTGACATAGCCACGCCGGGCGGCTATCGCAGTCCTCGCGTCGAGTGCGAGCGTGTGGAGGTACTGTGCGGAAAAGTCGGGGCCGAGATAGGCACCGTGACCCCAGATCGTGCCGTTTTCCATCAGGCCGTACTTCAGGAAGACCTGTTGGCCGGCGCGGATATCGTCGCCGGTAAAAATGACCGCGCCCGAGGATGCGCTGCGAACGTATTTTGGAATCGGCGGAGCGCTTTGGTAAGTGCGACGTGAAATCCAGCCAAGAACCACAAAGCATCCGACGATCGTGATAACTACCGAGCGTCGCCACCACGGCGACAGGCTCTCGACCTCGTCCATGTCATCCCTCCCGGCCACTGCGGCCCTCACGCGTGGACATAAGCTTCGGCTAATCCGATAATCGATTTGGCGCCGGGCGGCGCACCATCAACAGTTCATGAGTTACGACGACCACGCCGAAATTCTGGCCGAATATCAAAAACGCCTGATTGCGTTGCAGCGGCGTTATACCTTCGGCGAGGCGGCGATGCGGCTGGCTATCGAGCAGGCGGAGCGCGCCGCGCGCGACGGCGAAGTGCCGATCGGCGCGGTCGTGACGGAGGGAGCAAACATAATCGCGGCTGCTCACAATTTGCCTATCGGGCTTCGTGATCCGACCGCCCATGCCGAAATTCTGGCTATTCGTGACGCTGCGGCGCATCGCGGCGAATATCGGCTACCCGATACTTCGATCTACGTTACGATTGAACCTTGCGTCATGTGCGTCGGGGCGATCATCAACGCTCGTATCGCAAAAGTCTACTACGGCGCGCGCGACGAAAAGGCGGGCGCGATGGGTTCGGTTTATGATATCGGCCGTGACGGCCGCCTGAACCATCGCATGGAAGTATACGGCGGCATCATGGGCGCCGAATGCGCACAGGTCCTGCAGGATTTTTTTGCATCCCGACGTGGTTAGCGCAGGAATATTTGCGGCAAGCGCGGATGGCTCGAACGAATCCAGTTGCGCGACCAAGAATCCCGATGAAAATTAGAAGAAGTGCGCGCACAGCTGCGCTTGGCTTAGGCAGCCGCGCGCCCACCCACATTAGATGATAGTCAAAGACGACTTTTAAGGTGCTGTCATGAAATTCGAATTCGATCCGAGCCAGGCGCCGGGTGTGGTGAAGATGCTTGCGGTAATGAGGGCCTTCGCCGAGTCGAAGCGCGACCCAAGCATCACGCTGATTTGCGGAATCGTTCGCGAGGCTCTCACCCCGGAGGAATTTGCCACCCTGCCGCCCGCTCCCGAAGTCCCCGGCGAAGGCAAGGTTTCCGATGATCCGGTTGTCGCCTGGTCTGCCTTCCTGCTCTGGGCTTCGCTACGCGGCGATCTCTAGCTCGGCTTTCGTCCAATTGAGACGGCCGCAATAAGACCGGGTAACGCAACCATTGCGATTCCAATTGCGAGAGGGTACCGCACAGGATTGACTCTCAAAACCGTCAGGGCCACCACCGCGCAGGCGATAAACCACAGCGCAGCCGCAACTCTGGCCCACCCATGGAAAGCCCTGGAGCGAACATCGTTCATGTCGAGGCGGGCGCGGGAATCGGGTGAGATCGGGGCTGTCAAAGTCCTTCACGCGCACGTGGGACCAAATCCAAGTCGATCATTTTAGGCCCGCGGCAACTCCGTATCGCTCGACCATCGAGCAGATCTTCGCGTTTATTTCGACCAGGGTCGACAGATACAGGCAGGTATCCATGTCCGCGCAGGCGACGAATAGACCGTGGCCCTTGACCATCACCGCGTCCGAGTTGGCGAATCCGCCGCCGACCGCGTCCGGTTCTTCCCCGCCCTCGTTCCTGGCCGTCGAATCGACCACCGCGATGGCCCGCCCGTCCCCAAAAACGGCCCGCGCCTCGTTGTAAACCAACGGAATTCTGCCCGCCGCTAGTGCGATCGCAATCGCGCACGGGGGATGGCTATGCAGGATCGCATCGTGATCGGTCAGTTGATAAATGCGCTGATGCACCAACGCCTCCGAAGAAGCGGCCGGTGGCACAGTCCCGTGAACCTCGGCCAGGACGAAGTCGCGGTTCGGATGGAGGCTGCCCATCTTGGAGCCTGCCCGGGTAATCAGAAAATGAGAGCCCGGTTCGATTCGAACGCTGAGATTACCCGAACGCTGGGACTGCAATCCTAGTCGGTAGGTTTCCGCGGCTATCGCCGTTAGCTGGGCCCGAACCTCGCAACTATCGACTAGCATAGCCACATCGCGCGAAGCCGCATCTTTTGTCTCATCCCCCGTAAGTGCGCTCCAAGCGTAACATCCGGAACCTGTCTTGGCGAATTTCCGGGTTCGCCAAAAGCATCATTAGTAGAGTGCGGCGGCTAACGGAGTACTCCCAGCGCCTCGAGTTCGGCAATCTTTGCCGGGCTGTATCCAAGTATTTTCTCGAGCACCGAACCGGTATCGGCGCCGAGGATTGGCGCGGCACGTTCGATCCGGCCGGGCGTGCGCGAGAGCAGATAGGACGAGTGCTCGACCGTGACCTTGCCCAAACGCTGATGCGGCACCTCGACGAAATGCCCTCGCCATGCGAGTTGCGGATCGGCGCGCATATCCTGGCTGGTGGCCGCCGTGCTCGCCGGGATTCCACGGCCCTGCAGGATCGCCTCGAGTTCGCCGGCAGCAAAACCAGCCGTCCATTCCGCGACGATTGCGTCGAGCGCTGCCTGGTTGGCGAGCCTCTGGGCAAGGCTGGCAAAGCGCGCATCGCTGGAGGTGCGCCCGATAAGCGTGCTCAATTCGCGCCATTGATCGTCGGTAGCGCACGCCAGCGCAATCCATGAATCGTCGCCCGCGCATGGATAAACTCCGTGCGGGGCAATCTGTCGATCGCGGTCGCCGATGGGGCTTTGAACCTCGCCGTTGCACATGAAGTCCAGCAGCGCCGGCGCCAGAAAGTGCATCGAGGCTTCCGCCTGCGAGATTTCGATATATTGGCCGCGCCCGGTACGGCGCCTGTATTCGAGAGCCGCCAGGATCGAAGCGATGGTAAAACGCGGGGCGACGCAATCGGTGTACGAACCGTAAGGCCCAGCGGGCGCGCGGTCGGCCCATCCGCACAGGTTGCCGAACCCGCACATCGCAGCGGCAAGATTGCCATAGCCGGCAAACTTCGCGAATGGCCCGGTCTGTCCCATCAGACAGCTACTGACCATGATCAGGTCGGGTTTGATCTCGCGCAGCGCGTCGTAGTTCAGTCCCCAGGCACGCATCGCCTTGGGGGAGAACGACTCGGTGACGATGTCGGCCCAGCGTACGAGATCGCGGAACACCGCGCGGCCTTCTTCCTTGCCCAGGTCGAGCGCCACTCCCAGTTTGCCGGCGTTGAGATTAATGAAGATGCCGGAAGTTTCGGTTCCAGGCCGGTTTCCGACGTAGGGGCCAATCGTACGGCAGGTGTCGAGCCGGCGCCCGGATTCGATTCGGACCACGGTCGCGCCGTAATCCGCCAGCGCGCGCGTGCTCGCGGGACCCGCCATCGCCCAGAACAGATCCACAATTTTGAGCCCGCTCAACGGAAGCTGCCTGGCAGGAGCCGGCACGCTCGACGACTCGCGTTCGTCGCGCGGACGATCGCCGTCGCCGTCTGCGAAAATTTCGCGATTGTGCTCGCCGATGGTCGGCGGCCGGTGCCGGTATCTAATCGGGGTCGCGCTGAACCGCGCAAAAGGGCCGGCATAGCGAATCTCGTCACCAACTTCGGCATGCCGCAACGGCTGCCAATACTCGCGGGCGGCAAGCTGGGGGCTATTGGTGACTTCCTCGATGGTCGAAACCGGCGCGATTAGCAGGGCCCGCTCGAGGGCGAGCTTAAGTAATTCACTCTTCGTGAAACTGCGGGTAAAGCGCTCTACGATCGCCTTGAGCTCCTCGTATTCCTCGGCGCTCACCTCGCCGGAACCCAGACGTGCGTCGTAGGTAAACCAATCCCGGTCGCGCGTCGCCTCATCGCAGAACCCATGGTCATGGATACATTCCATCAACCGCCGGGTTGCCGGACCGATCGCCGGACCAAACCAAAGAACCAGTACGACGTAGCCGTCCTTGGCGGGCCAAACCTGCCGCGCGATCAGTCGACCGACCTTCGCTCCACCGGACATTCGATGAGTCGGCGTGGCTCCAATCGCCGGCACCAACGGCTGCGAAAAGGCCGCCATTGCGACCGCCTGCTGCGCCGAGACGTCGATATGCTGCCCCTGTCCGGAACGCACGCGCTCGTGATGGGCAATCAGGGCCGCCGCGGCGGCGTCGGCGCTCGCATGGAGAAACGCCTGCGGAACGACGATTCGGAGCGGCGGCCGATCGGCGTCGCCCTGAAGCATCAGGGGACCTCCCGCCGCCACCAGGGTCAAGTCGGATTCCGCGTTCATCGCCTTGGGGCCGCTCTGGCCGAAGGCTGAAATAGACACGTAGATCAGCGCGGGATTGAGCGCTGCCGCATCAGCGTAGCCGAGGCCGTAGCTCTCCAGATGGCCGGGTCCGGCCGATTCGATCAGGAAGTCC
>DATEGX010000037.1:0-22918 GCA_035279875.1 Binataceae bacterium (SeqCode) | reverse complement strand
GGCGACCGCTTTGGAAGTCCGCCTCGGCGGCTTGCGGTCTCGATCCTGCGCATCCGGCGGAGTGGTTGCGGATTTCAGCTCACCAAGGATTTCGTCGATATTTTGGGGCTTTACGGCAATCAGCAACGCGCGAGCATCACGTACAACGTCAGCATTGCTGGCCGTACTGACGATTTTAAAAAGACGTTTGAGCCGATTTCGACGCCCGCCGTCGATATCCGAAGCAATCAGGTCCGACGGAGCGAAAACTCGCCGTTCTAGCAATCCGCGAATCAGCGCCTCGGCCATGTTGCCGCCGCCGATGAAGCCAAGTTTCTTCATGTTGTTCGCTCACCAAAGACTGCGCGCCCGACCCGCACGATTGTGGCTCCTTCGGCGATCGCGGCTTCGAAATCGTCTGTCATTCCCATCGAAAGTTCGCTTAGCGCCAGCCCAGTGGTCGATGCAAGCCGGTCGCGCAATTCGCGCAGCCGGCAAAAGTAAGGGCGCGCGGCTTCGGGGTTGGCGACTGCGGGCGGTATGGTCATCAATCCCCTCACCTCGACGTCTCGCCGGATAGCATTGATGAGAGATTCGGCGCTTTCAGGTGCTATGCCATCCTTTGTGGACTCATCGCCGATGTTTATCTCGATCAGAACCGGCATCTTCGTGCTGCGATGCCGCGACAGTGCCGATGCGAGCCGTTGGTTGTCCAGCGTTTGGATGCAATCGAAAGTTTGGGCGGCAATATGGGCTTTATTGCTCTGCAGATGGCCGATCAGATGCCATCGAACGTCGTATCCTGCCAGTGCGGCGCGTTTGGCCACCGCTTCCTGAACGTAATTTTCGCCGAAATCGCGCGCGCCGACCGCAAAAGCCGCCGCTAACGTCGCTGGCAGTTGGGTCTTGCTGGCGAGCACCAGGCGTACCGCCTCCGCAGGGCGCCCCGCGCGCGATGCCGCCGAGCAAATACGCTCGCGCACGGCGTGCAGGCGGTCTGCAATCTCTTCCGGACTCAGCATCTCAGGGTCGTTTAGCTTCTAATATTATGGTTAAGCTATTGATGAGAAGCCAAAGCGGGCCAAAGCGCTTAGAACCTCATTCATCGGCAGACCCATCACATTATCGCGCGAGCCTTCGACCTTGGCGATAAAGTCCGCACCCTGCCCCTGGATTCCGTAGGAGCCAGCTTTATCCAGCGGTTCGCCGGTGGCGACGTAAGCGGCGATTTCTTCGGCGCTGAGCGGGCGAAAAGTCACCCGGCTGACGACCGCTTCGCTCTCGGCGATAGCGCCAGAGACCGCCAGCGCGTAGGCCGTCACTACGGTGTGGGTCTTGGCCGACAGCATCGCCAGCATCTCCTGAGCGTCGCGAGCGTTAACCGGCTTGCCGAGAATAGCACCATCGCACTCGACCACCGTATCGGCCGCGAGCACCAGCGCGTCAGTTATCCTTACCGAGACGGCCAGCGCCTTCTCACGAGCCACGCGAAGCGCATACACGCCGGTTGATTCACCCGGCTGCCGGGTCTCGTCGACCCCACTCTCAACGATCTCGAAAAGAAGCCCGGACGCGGCGAGCAGCGCTTTACGCCGGGGCGAACCGGAAGCCAGAATCAACTTGAGGGGGCGCATGAGCGAGGCCGAACGCTCAAATTACATGAATTCGTCTGTCCGCCGAAACAATCCAACCATCCAAGTGGATAGAAGTTAGGGATCCAGCCTGCACCATGACGTGATGAACAACTGCAGGAATGAAAAGCACGAAGCGAAAGAAGCCAAGTTCCGCGCAATCCTGATTGAAGCGCGGCGGCCAGTCAGCTAACCAATTTTCAATGCATCCTGTTCGACGTGCTCTCGCAACCTTAGCTCTTGCACTAGCCGGCGGATTCTTGATCGCCGCCGGACGGCCACCAATCGAGAATATCGCCGGTCACCCGCAAGTTGCGGCGACTGCGACAGCGGGCCTCGAGCTGGCGCAGCGGCTGCCTTTCGAGCGCAACAAGATTGTGCCGATCGATCCTCGGCAGTCCTTCGTCGAGGGTTATCAGGCCTTCAAGCGGCGAGATTTCCTGGAGACTATCGGGCGGATGCAATTCGTATCGTCGGCGATGCCGGCGCTGGCTGACTACGCGCTCTTCTACCTGGCCTCGGCCGAGCATGCCAACGGCAACCTCCAGGGTGCGGCGGACGATTTCCGCCGTCTCACCGTGTCTTATCCGCAGAGCGTCTATGCCGACCCGGCGGGCGTCGAATACGCGCGGCTGGAACTCACGCTCGGCCATCCGGACTATGCCCTGGCGGCTGCTACCACGGTGGCTGACGACACCGGCGATACGGCGCTCGAACAAAGCGCGCGGCTGCTGATGGCGCAGGCATTGAACTCGATGGGGTCATGGCGTGCGGCCTACAACCAGGCGCAGATAGTCCGGCAGAAGTTCCCCAACGGCGCCGCGGACGCGCAGGCGCGTCAGCTGGCCTACGCCATCCTGCGGACCCATCCGAGTGCGAGCGACGCCCCACCTTTGGAATATCACCGTACCGAGGCGGCGCTGCTTTTGCGCGAAGGGCAAAGCGCCGCTGCGCTCACGCAGATCCGCAACGCGTTGGCGCTCGAGCCTTCGCTGCCGATTCGCGCCGAGCTGGCATGGCTCTCGGCTGAGGCCCAGCGCGCCAATCCCGACGTCGAGAAAGCCGAGTTGCGGCGCTATCTTGAATTGGCGCCGCGCGGACCACAGGCAGGGCGCGCGCTCAACCGGCTCGCCCATGTTTGCTGGCATGAGGACGACACCGCGCAGGCGCGGCTCTACTTTGCCCGCCTGGTACAGCAGTTTCCGCACGACGAACTGGCGCCAGCTGCGATATTTGAAAGCGGGCGCACCTATGAGGACGACGGTGACCTCGAAGCTGCGCGCACCGAGTTTCTCAAGCTGATCGCACGCTACCCGGGATCCGAATCTGCCCAGGACGCGGGTTTTCGCGCACCCTTCATGCTCTACATGCTGAAGCGCTACCAGGCTGCCGCGGCTGAGATGGGCGACGCGCGAGTGCGTTCACGCGCGGCCTCGCAACGCGACATGTTCGCCTACTGGGAGGCGCGTGCGCTCGAACACAGCGGACAGAACGCCGAGGCCCAGCAGGTCTTGCACACGCTGGCGCTCAGCACCGACAGCAACTATTACCCCGCGCTGGCCGAAATGCGGCTCAGCGCCGCGCCCGCGGTACTGGCGGCGGCTACGGCGCCCGATTTGGTGGCGGGACCGACGCCGGTAGTGGCGGGCCTGGTCGAATTCCATCTGACGCGCGTTGCCGCATTGCGTGACCTGGGCTTGCGCGAACTCGAAGCGCCCGAATTGCGCGCGATCGAGCCTCATATCGACGGCAACGCTGAGTTGCGCACCTTCGTTCTTGCGGAACTGCAAAACTGCGGCGCCTGGTACGACGCAATCGAGATGGCGACCGGGATGGCTGCGGCTGGCGAGGTCAGTGCGGCCACGGCCGAGCGGATTCGTTATCCGCGCGCGTTCTGGGACCTGGTCAACAGCGCGGCCGCTCGAAACCAGCTCGATCCCTACCTGATGACAGCCCTGATTCGGCAGGAAAGCTGGTTCAACCCCGCCGCCCGATCGCCTGCCGACGCGCGCGGGCTGATGCAACTGATGCCGCGCACCGCTGACCGTTACGCGGTCTCGGCCGGACTGGGCGGGGCCTCGCTCGATCTCTACGATCCCAACGTCAGCGTCCAGATCGGCGCGGTCTATCTGCGCGGATTGATGGGAATGTTCGGCGATGACAAGTTCAAGGCGGTCGCGGCCTACAATGCCGGCGAGCAGGCAGTCGAACGATGGAACGCCAGTCATCCCGGAGACGACGATCAATGGGTCGAGAACATCGGCTATCGCGAGACCCGCGATTACGTCAAGCATGTGATCGGCGGGATGCGCGAGTATCGCCTGCTCTACCGGTCTCCGTCCGCCGCGTCAGCCTCGACCGCCGCCGCCCGATCGCCGGGATAGACATCGGCGAGAATTTCCTCGATATCGCAATAGTTCCGCCGCTGCCGATAAAGCGGATGAGCCTCATGCGGATTGACCTTCGCGCGCTGGCCGCAAACGACAGCGGAACTTCGCGCGCGGCCGACGCGATCACCCTGCTGGCGGAGCGGCTGAGCCAGGCGGCGCCGGAGCTGCGCGGCGCCATTGCCCTGGTCGATTCGCCGCGCTGGCCGTGCGACCTGGACTGGTCTCGCCCAGGCGTCGTGCCGCGAATCGACGGCAGCCGTGGTCGTTCAATCGACGTCGCACTTCGGGCGCTGACGGCAAATCTCCGCGATGCGGGAGCGGCGAGCGGGCTCCGGCAGTTGGCGATGTTCCCGACCCCCGCCCTGCGTTACTTCGGCGCTCATCTGAACGCACCGGCCTGCAAAGCCCATCTGCAGATGCTCGGCCGCGCGCTGTTTGGCGAGGCTGTCAATGGCGAATTCGGCCAGCCCGCGGGGGGCATTTTTACCCGGTTCATGATCGCCGGGTTCGCCGTCTATCGCGTGCTCGAGTCGATCGGAGCTGAGGCCTACGAGGCATATCCCGATCTTCAATTCAGGCTCTGGCGCGGACGGCTGGCGCTGCCTTCGAAAAATTCGGCAGGCAAGGGCGGCAAAGCCGCCGCCCTGTCGGCGCGCGTGCGTATTCTCGGCCAACTCAGAGGCGGCGCCTACGGATGCGAGGCTATCCGGCGGATGGACGAGGCGGACGCGGCGATTCTGGCGTTGAGCGTGGTGGCCGCGCGGCGCGGCGGCGCGACGCTGGTATGCGAACATCGATGCGAAGGCCGCTTCATTGTGGCGCTCAACGCCGCTGACGCGCGACGGTTGGCAGCGCTCGATTCAGAATTGGCGCCGGCCTGAACGAGATGCTGCGAAGTGGGCGGGAGGAACATTTCCACGGTTGACCGGCGCTATGGTTTACTTGAAAAGTTAGGGAACGTGCGGAAACAGGAGGAGGCCCTACTCATGGTGAACAGCAGAAACTGGCTCTACGGGGTACTGGTGCTGGTGGGCGGCTTTATCGGCGGCTTGACCGCGATGCAATTCGCGCCCGGCGAGGCGATCGCCGCCAAGCATCATGCGATGCGCACAATTAGCGCCGAACAGTTCGAATTGGTCGACAAGGACGGCGAACGGCGTGCCCTGCTCGACATAACGCCGCTCGGCATGGCCGACTTCGCCATGTTCGACGGCATGGGCAACGACCGGGCCGAATTTCGCGTGGCCCGCGACGGCGGCGCCTCAATCGGCTTCTACGACGAAAAGGGTACCCGCCGGGTGCTGGTCGGCGAAGCGTCTTCGGGAAGAAACGGGATCGCGGTCTATGACAACGGTGGCCGCCAGCTAGCCAGTCTGTCGGTTGCGCCTGACAATCAGGCCAGTCTTACGCTCTACGATTCCAATAGTGGCCGCGCGCGCGCCGGTCTTGGGGTTGCATCGAATGGCGAACCGGCCTTGGTGCTGTTCGACCAACAGGGACGCGACCGCGCCGAGGTGCATATCAATCGGGAAGGCAAACCGGGTATCGCGCTGGCGGACGAGAGCGGCAAATCCATAGCCGGCATGCCGATGCGCGAAGCGCCCGAACAGCCCAATCAACCATAGTCGCAACTGATCAAACCCGCCGGCGGATCTCCGGCGGGGTCTGCCTGTGGGCAGGACGCCCTAAACAGCGGGGAGAGGGAAATTGGCTAAGAAATCTTTCATCGGCAAAGCAATCACGGTGGTGGTGGCATTGATGATGCTGACGGTACTCGCGGGATGCTCCGGACAGCCGCTGTCAACGCGTGAGAAGGGCACCGGAATCGGTGCGCTGGTTGGTGCCGGCACCGGCGCGATAATTGGCGCCGCGGTAGGTGCACCCGGCGCGGGCGCGGCAATTGGCGGCGCGTTGGGTGCGGGCGGCGGTTTCCTGGTCGGCAACGAGATGCAGAACCAGGAGACGCGGCAGCAACAGACCCAATCGCAGATGAATTCCCAGCAGCGCGAGATCGAGCAACAGCGGCGCGAGATCGAGAATCTGAAGCAGCAACAGGAAGTCGAGTAGCGGTTAACGGCGACGCTGTTCGCGCCGCGGAACGAGTGGCCAGAGCCGCGACAGTCGGGCCGGACCCCAACCCTCATGAAGTTGCGGTCCGGACTCTGGCTCTCGTCCGTTAATGGGCCGAGAACGAATAAACCGTGCTGCCGTTCTGGATGATTTTCGACACGCTCGTCGAGGAGAGCGTGACACAGGCGCCTTCGTCCCCGCTGGTGCCCGGATACTCGATGAACAGGTCGACCGCTCGATTCGGACTGGGCAGGGTGTTGGCAACCGAGGTGCTTATGGTTAAAGCGAGTTGCTCGCTGCCCTGAGCGCCGGAATTCTTGCCGCCGCTGTTGCTCTGCGAATTGCTCACAATCACGCCGCCACCAGTTGCATTGCAGGAGGTGCTGGTCTGTTGATTGCCGCTGCCGCTGATCACGATATTGGTGCTGGTGACGCTGCTGCCGCCGGGGCATGTGACGGTGGTCGTCTGGTTGGTGTTGCCCCCGTTTGAAGATGGTGGCGACGCGCTCCAGACCGCTTTGATCGCGTTGCCCGCGGTGTCGTTGCCGGTGAAACTGAAACTGTACGTATCGGTACCCGAATCGAAAGACTCCGTGGTTCCGGGGGTCGCCAGGGAAATTCCGATCGGCGCTACTGGTTGTTTCCCGCTCTTGCAGGATCCGGCGGGTTCGACTCCGACGTAGAGAGTTCCGCCCGACCCGACGTTGTTGGCAATCAGATCCGGGATGAAATCGCTGCTATTGAAGGTTGCGTTGATATTCAGGGACCCGTCGCCGGATTGAGTCTTGATCGCCAGGCTGGTGCCGAATAGCTGCAGGTTGGCGTTCCAGGCGACCACCGCGTTCGCCACGACAGGTGTGCCCGACGCCACCAAAAGGCCAATTAGCGCGACACCTGCAATCTGCGCCGCGCCTTGGCGCAACTTGTCATACCGCATCTCTCGCTCCTTGAGGCGAACGTCGACGTTGACACGTCTACGTTGTAATCGCGAGGTCATGGTCTCCCGGTTGGAAACGCGGCGCAAGGGTCTAATTGCCAGCGAGAGACCGGCGAGGAGCTTGCCCTCGAACAAGCTGCCGGGACGCGGCGGGAATCATCGTGGCCGCGAAACAACTCGCGGCCACGAGACCTAGTCGAAAATTCTTACAGGCTGTACAACTCCGCAACGTTGTCGTGCAGAATCCAGTTCTTCTCATCCTCGGTCAAGCTTGCCGTATGCTTTTTCAATAGCTCCTGCGAACGCGGCCACGTCGAGTCGCTATGCGGGAAATCGTTAGCCCACATCAGGCGATGCGGATTGCACATGTCGGTCATCTTGAAGGCAACCCAGTCGTCCTGGAACGTCATGTAGATGTTTTCGCGGAAATAGTCACTCGGCATCTTCGACAGCTTGCCCGCCGTCATCCAGTAGCGATGCCGGTCGAAGGCGTGATCCATCCGGTACATGAAATGTGGCGCCCAGCCGGCATCGGCTTCGACGCATACGATCTTGAGCTTGGGATGGCGCTCGAAGACCCCGCCCAGGATAAAGGTGCCCATGATGTCCTGGTTGCCACGGATGATCGACATGAAGGCGTTGAGCTTGGGTCCACGGCTCGGACGTGCGACGCCCTCGTTCGAGGTCAGGATATGGAAGCTCAGCGGCATTTTCATTTCGACCGCGGCTTCCCAGAACTCGTCGTAAATCGGACTGTCGTAGTCCTCCATGACGGGAAATCCCGACATCATGACGCCCCGCAACCCGAGTTTCTTGACACGCTCGAGGTCCTTGATGCCTTCGTCGGGCGAGCGCATCGGGGTCTGCCCCAAGCCCAGCAAGCGCTCGGGATGAGTACCGCAGTAATCGGCGATCCACAGATTATAGGCGTCAAAGCATGCCTTCTTGTAGTCCGGATCGGGATGGTTGCAGAGGATCATGCCGACGCTCGGGTAGATGACTTCGGCCGCGACCCCATCGCGATCCTGGTCGCCAAGCCGCGCCTCCGGATCCCAGCCTCCGCGATGCAATTCGTCGAACTTGGCGCGCGCTGCTGCGCCGGCCAGTTCCTCGGCGGTCTTGCCGGCCGCCGCCACCAGGCCCATCGGCACCGTGTCTTTCATGCCGTTGACGACATAGGTGTCACCGCGCTTGTCGTCCCATACCACCCGCGGCGCAGTGTCCTTGTACTTCTTATCGATACGATCGACGTAGGTATTGGGCGGCTCCATGATATGGGAGTCGGCGGAAATAATCGGTTTCGAAATCAGTGTATTCGCCATTGGCGCGTTTCTCTCCTGGGAAGCGTTTATCGTCGGGCCCCAGCCAATCTGTTAGCCGAGTCGCGCCAATCCGTAAAGCGCCGCGGCGTCCGTGCTCAGACGTCGTCCAATGGAAAAACCGGGCGCCGAATCTTGCTGAACGGCAGCCGCCGCAAGTCCTGGGTGGCGAGCCCCGGCGCATCGACGTCGATAAAGGTGCGGCCAATCCCGGCCATACCGGCCCGATGTTGCAACTCGGACTTGCACACCAGGATTTTGCGCTCGGTCGGCTCGATTCCGAGGCTACGGAAATGGTTCGCCTCGAACACCAGCACCGGGCGCGATGTCAGTACTACTTCGGTGCCGTCGCAATCGACCACTGCGGTCGGCCCGCGATGATAGCGTCCCGCGTTGAAGGGCGTCGCGCTGCTGAAGACCCCGTCATGAATCATCCGCACCCGCCCGCTGATTTGCACCGGATCGCCATGAAACCGATCCACTTTGCCACCGACGGTCACGGTCACGCTTTTGCCCACGCCCGCGGAAATCGCTTCGCGCACGGCGGCCGGGTCCGCGATATTTCCGACAACCGCGCCGCGTGCGTTCTGCTTTAGGAGTTCCGCGAGGATCGCGGTGCCATCGCCCGGAGTGCCCGCCCCGCCGCTGTCGGCCAGGTCGCCGAGGATCACCGGGCCCTCTTCGCAAGCGATCGCTTCGCGCACCGCCTGCGCGACCGGCACCATATCGGTGAGAAAGGCTTGCCGCCGCTCCCAGCATGCTTGCTTCATTTGCTCGGCAAGTTCGCGGGCGAGGTTTGGCTCGCGATTGGTCGTCGCGACCACGCTGATACCAGTTTCGGGGATCTCCGACACGAAGAACCCGCCCAGAATTGAAATATCGAGCACCCGCGCGTCGGCTGTCACCCGATTTCGCGCCAGGCGGATCAGATGCTCCATCGGCCAACCCGGCGCGATAAAGAGCTTCTGCAGCGCCGGAGCCATCGCTGGCTGCGCCCAGGCCGCGGTCGGCGAAATCGAGCCATCGAAGATACCCGCCATCACGTCGGCGGCCTGGTGGCCAACCGGCACGAAATCGTAGTGCGGATTGGTCTTGACGCCGATCAGCATGGTCGCCCGCTCGGCCATCAACGGGGTGACGTTGGCATGACCGTCCAACGAGGCAATGACCGGCACTTTATCGCCGACCATGGTGCGCACCGCCGCCAGCAGGTCGCCTTCGCAATCGCCGACGTGCGCGGCCGCCGCGGTGCCGTGAAGCTGGAGAAACACTCCATCGACCGTGCCCGCCTTGCGCAGCGCGCCGAGCATGGTTTCTTTCGCCCATTCATGCGCGTCGCGGGTGAGCGCGCCGGCGATCGGCGCCAGCACGAACGGGAGCGGCGCGATCTCCCAATTACGCTGACGAGCGCCGTCGAGGAACCCGGCGATTGCGCTTTCGCCGCGTCCTGCCCTCAGCACCGCGTCTCCCGTGAGGGTGGCACGCTGGACTTGCTCCAGTTCAATTGGCTGCGTGGCGAACGTGTTGACCGCGACCAGGTAGCCGCCGACTGCGATACGCATTGCGAGATCCTCCGAAAACCGCCGCAGCGCGGCAACCGCACGCCACGCTCCGGGGGACGAACGAAATCAGCGAACCATTTTCGCCGAACTACTTTTTCCGCGGATGGACCGCGTTGTAATCGTGAATCGCCTTCATGATCGCGTTGACCGACTTCTCCATCAACATCGCCTTGTTAGCCTGCACGCGGTCGGCCGAGGCCTGGATCGAGCGCACCAGGCCCTGGCATTTCGGCATCACGTAACGGGCGATCATCTCGTAGCTCTTGCGGGTTTTCTCGAGCGACGTCCAGTCGTGCGCGAAGCACAGGATCGTGCCGAAGCCGCCCGAAAGCGCCTCCAGCTTCGAGATTTTCTCGAGTGCATCGTCAGGCGTGCCGAAGATCGCGCCGCCGCGCTCGTCGAGCTTGCGCGCCGCTTCGTAGCCGTCGGGAAAGGGCACGCGCTGCGGCGAGCCGAGGATCCCAACGATGTATTCGTTCTCCCAGCGCTTGAGGCCTTCGGCAACGTCGCGCCAGGCCTCTTCCTTCGACTCGGCCAGATGAAACGGCATCACGATCCGCCAGTCTTTGCGGTCAATTTGCAGGCCATTCTCGCGCGCCGAAGTCTCGCCGAAGCCCCACTGCGTCGGCAGCGCGGCGAGCCCTTCTTCCGAGTACGAAGCGATCGAGAGCACGCCGACGCCGTACTTGCCGGCGGTCTTCATCCCGGCGGGCGAAATCGTCGACGCCACGGTCACCGGAATGCGCTCCTGCAGCGGCCGGATATGCAACGCCGCCTCGTTCATCTCGAACCACGAACCCTTGACCGTTATCGGCTCCTCCTCGTTCAGCAGCCGCAGGATGACGCCCAGCCCCTCGTCCATTCGTTCCCGCTGGGTCATCGGATCGATACCGAGCATTACCGCGTCCGACGGCAGCGCGCCCGGACCGACCCCGAGCATCGCGCGCCCACGGCTCAAATGGTCAAGCTGGACGATTCGCTGCGCCGTGTGGAACGGATGATGATACGGTACCGAGACCACGCCGGTGCCGAGCTTGATACGTGCCGTGCGTTCGGCCGCGGCGGCCAGGAACATCTCGGGCGAGGCGATCGTCTCCCATCCGGCTGAATGATGCTCGCCGACCCAAAATTCGTCGAAATGCAGCTCGTCGAGCATCTCGGCCAGCTCGAGGTCACGCTGAATCTGCAAAGTGGGATGCTCGCCGATCGGATGATGCGGGGCGAGAAATGCGCCGAAGCCGAGACGTCCGTTCATAATCTGCTCCTCACAGTTCTAATTGGTCGGGAGCTTACCACGCCGGCCGGAAATTGACATCGGTTCACCGGCCCGCTCAGCGGTTGCACTTGTGCACGATCCAGCGCTACAGACCCACTATGAAATTCGGTCTTCACTACCAGTTGCCATGTTTCGGCGGGCAATCCGCGGTGCAGCGCTATCGCGATACCATCGAGCAGGCGGTCCATGCCGAAGCGCTGGGCTTCGAATCAGTATGGCCGGTCGAGCAGCACTTCATTCCCGATCTCTCGATCCTGCCGGCGCCGCTGTTGCTGCTCTCGGCGATCGCCGAGCGGACGACGAAGCTGCGCCTGGGGATCGCAATCGTGCTCCTGCCGCTATCGCATCCGATCCGCGTGGCGGAAGAGATCGCGACGCTCGACGTGCTCAGCAACGGACGGGTCGAATTCGGTATCGGCCGCGGCGCGGTACCGAGTCATTTCAAAGGCTTCGGCGTGCCGCAGGGCGAGAACCGCGCGCGCTTCCTCGAAGGCCTCGAACTGATCCTCGCCGCCTGGAGCAACGAGCGCGTCTCCTACGATGGCCGCTTCTTCAAGGTCCAGAATCTCACGGTCGTCCCCAAACCCGTGCAGCGGCCCCATCCGCCGATTCGGGTCGCCGCCAACAGCGTCGAGACCTTCGAATTGATGGGCCAGATGGGACTGCCAATCTTCGCCGCGTCGCAGGTCAATCCGTACCGCAAAATCGCCGAATTCCTGCCTCATTATCATCAGGCCCGTTCGGCCGCCGGTCATCGGCCGGCCGACGGCGAAGACGTGAGTATCCTTACGCCGTTCTATGTCGGCGAGGACCAGGCGCAAATCCGCCAGGACACCGAGCCCAGCATCAGGCATTTTCTGCAGACCGCGAGTTCATTGCTCGAAAACGCCGACGTGCCCGAGAAGGTCGCAGCACACTTGCAGAAGGTCACCGAACGGGCGCGGCGCCTGACTTACGAGCGGATGAGCGAGACCATGGCGATTCTCGATACGCCCGAGCGCTGCGTCGAGCGGCTGGCGAGCCTGCACGAGCAATTCAGGATGGGCCGCACGATTGTCTGGTTCAATACCGGTGGGATGGTGCCGCATAACCGCGTGATGCGCAGCATGGAGTTGTTCGCGGCCAAGGTCATGCCCCATTTCGCTTAGGGGGATACGCGCCCGGAGTTCGGGAGCGCCGCTTTTCCGACATCTCTTAGTCCGCCCGAACACTGAAAGCGCGCGGTGTGAAATCTTTCGATACGACCGCGGATCGTGCGTGTGCGAGTGGGGGATTTACTTGGTCTCGAACTCGAAGACCATCTCGCGCAGCGGCTCGCCGTTGGCCTCGTGCAGCCGTTCGAGGCACATCTCGACCACGTGATCGTGAGGCCATTCGCGCTGGATCTCGCGCAGCCCCGGCTCCGCCGATTCGCCGCGGCGCATCTGTGCGATAGCCTCGCCGAATCGCTGGTAGAGCGCCGGATCGACGCCGTCGCCCTGATGGCCGGCGATATCGACTACCGGCACGAGCTGATCCTTGCCCTTGACCTTGACCAGGCCGATTTCGCGGGCGACGTAGTTGCGGCCGGCTTCGTTGAAGGTCTGCAGATTCACCAGGATATTGACCTTGAACTGGCGCGTCAGTCCTTCGAGCCGCGAGGCCAGGTTGACGGTGTCGCCGATTACCGAGTAGTCGAACTTTTTCTCGCCGCCGAAATTACCGACGATCACGTCGCCGGTCGCGATCCCGATACCGATGTGAATGTCGGCGAAGCGGCTGTCGCGCTCGGACAGTTTTTTCAGCTCTGAAATCATGCCGATCGCGCAATTGATCGCATCGCGTGCCGGATTCTCGACCGGCAGCGGCGCGCCCCAGAACGCCATGATGCCGTCGCCCATCAGCTTGTCCACCACCCCGCCGGTCTCGAAAATCACGTTGGTCATGGCCGTCATGTAGGTGTTGAGCAGCGCCACCAGAGGTTCCGGTTCCGAGCGTTCCGCGCGCGAGGTGAAACCCATGATATCGGCAAACAGGATACTCAGATGGCGCCGCTCGCCGCCGAGCTTGAGCATGCTCGAATCTTCCATCAGCGAGGCCACGTAGTCGGGATGAACGTACAGCTCGAAGGCCGAGCGGATATAGCGCTTCTCGCGGCCCTCGGCGAAGTAGCGGTAGCTGATTATCATCAGGTAGGTGGCGAGCAGTACCACGAACGGCAGTACGATTCCGACCAGGCGTCCGTTCGCGCTCAACTCCCAACTGACATAGGCCAGGTAGCCTGCGCCCAGCAGCAGCACGACCACCGCGCTCGATAGCGCGGTCATAAAAGCCGCGGCTATCGCGGCGGCGGCGCCCATGAACCACGCGGCCCATTTCTCGAGCGCCTGCGCGTACTCGGAGCTGTAGATGAAGTCACCGGCCAGGACGTTGTCGATCGCGGTCGCCTGCACCTCGACGCCGGGGAAGTCGGCGCCGACCGGTGTGACCACGCGGTCACCCAGTGCGTGCGCGGTGACACCGATAATCACGGCTTTGCCGGCCAGAGCTGCGGCAGGCACGCGATGGTCGATGATGTCGGCCACCGAAATGCGCGGCATCGCGCCCGGCGGACCGCGGAAATGCATCATCATTTCGCCATCCTGGTTGACCGGGATCCGCCGATCGCCAATCTCGATTTCACTCACCCCGTCGGCGTCGAAGCGCAGGATCAGGGGCGGCCGGCCGAGCATCGCGTCGGCCAGCGCCAGGAACAGCGGCACGCAATTGCGTCCATCGAACCGGATCACCATCGGATATGAGCGCGCAGTGCCGTCCCAGTCCTCGTTGATATCGACGTAGGCGGTGCCGCGCGCTGCATTGTTGAGGACCTGAATTGGCGGCAGGTAGCCCTGCGCGACATAGGCCCGCTGCGCGCCGGGGGCCATCGTGGTCATATTGTAGGCGAGCGGCGGCGGCTCAATAAATTTGGTGCGGAAAGACGACATCTCGGCGCCGGTCTCTTCATGCAGCACATGGCTGCTGAAGAAGTAGCCCAGATAGGTCGAGCCCTGCGCCTCGATCGCGCGCGCGAAGGCGCGATCGTTGCTGCCACCCAAGGCGGTGTGCACGGCGTGGTCATTCACCCCGGAGGCTTCCAGGCGCCGGCTGATCTCGTCCTGCGCTACATCGGCGGGGTCGCGTTCGCTGAAGGCAATATCGAAGCCGACTACTGCGGCCTTGTAATCACGAAGGGCATCGACCAACCGCGCTTCGACGCTGCGCGGCCAGGGAAACCGGCCGAATTCCGCGATACTTTTGTCGTCGATTGTACCGACTACGACTCGGCCGGTGGGTTTCGGCGGCGCACCCCGATAGACCCGGAGGTCCGAGGCGGTCAACTCGGTCCACTCGAAGACTTTGGGGTAGTGGCTCTGGACGAAGCTCACCGCGACGATCGTCGCGAGCCCAATCGAAATGGTGGTGAGCCGCGTCCGGAACTGACTTGTAGTCCTGCCCGCCATTGAAGCTGCCGACCCTGACGTCCCCGGGATGCGGCTCGCCAGGCCTTGTAGTCAATTACCCGATAGGACCGCGATGCTCCAGTAGCCGCAATCGCTCCTCCTGGCTGCTTTGACTACGGCGACGGAAGTTTGCGGCTTTTCGCAAGGCTGGGCGCGTCACCTCTCGGGGCTGACCGACAGCGGAGTCGGCGTTGACGAAGGCGGCGTGCTGCTGCTGCTGAACCCGCCCGCGCCGGCGTATCCGCCAATCGTTCCCGCGGCAACGAACGCCATGCCTCCCGCGACATATGCGAAGGGGGCCAGTCCGGTGCCGGCCCCGCCGGCGCCAGCGACTCCACCAGTCGCCGTCGCGGCAGTGATTGAATTTGCCGGCTCTACGAACAAGCCGCATGGCACGGTCGTCATCTGCCCGCTGTGGAGCTCCACGGTCGGCGAAGAGGGGTTGTCGAGGCTGCTGACATCGACGACGCCGTCGTAGTCGAATACGTCGGTAAACTCGCGGCAATCCTTGTAACCCTTACGCTCCTGAGTATCGGTGTGCGTGTCGTAGGTCGTTCCGCGAGCCGAGGCAACCGCATTCGGCGTCCGCACCTCGTAATTGGGCGGAGTTCCCGCGGTTACCCGCACGAGAGATCTGACCAGGCCGGACAGCAGCGTCGTGCTGGTCTTGGCGCGCGTACCGTTGGAATTAAGCAGGTTTTCCGAAATCAGCAGCGTGCTCGACTCGGTCAATTCGAGTTGGGAGCCGTCCGTCAGCGTAACCGTCGCGCGGCCGCTGGCGCCGGTGACGATTTGGTCGCCAACATCGACCGGCGCTGAAAAGGTGGCGGCGAAGCTCCGGCCTGCCCGTGTGATGGTTACGTCTCCGCTTATCGCCGAGATTGTGCCCGCAGCGACCTGCGCATCGGCAGGCCGAACGTTCAGCGAAACGCTAATCAATGCGATTGCGGCAATAAGCGGGATGGTCGTCGCGATTGGGAGGCGGCGGCGATTTGGCACTAAGTTGCTCCGAATTTTTTACGCTGGCTTAGCTTTTATGGCGTTTTGGCGGATTTCTGTCAAACTTTGTCGTCAACAATGCGCATTTTCCCCGAAAGACACCGCTGAAGCCCTAAACTCAAACTATCTTGACTATGGCTGATTCGAGCGCGCGTAGATTAGCACAGTAGAGGAGTGCGTCCACCTCTCGCTCGTATTGCCGAATAGCGCTATCGCCACTTCCCCAGCGCTCGATCGGTTCCGGGTTGAGCCAGATTACCGCGCGCACCCGACGGCTTATTTCCCTCAGCGAATCGGCGCGGGCCGGGCGGCGATTGTTGCGCCCGTCGCCCATAATCACGAGCACCGTCGCGCGAGTGAGCGTCTCGGCGTGTTTCCTGAGCAATTCGTCCAAAACCCGGCCGAAATCCGAGCGCGCATAATCATCGAGCAGCGGGCTCATGACCAGATGACCCTGCTCGAACCCGGCCTCGGCCAAGGCGTCAATATAGACGAACGTTGCGACTCTATGGAAGCATGGACGTGCGCCAGCGACCATCTCGAGCATCAGTCTGGAGGCGTAGCGCACCGACCCGGAAATGTCGGTCAGCACTAGCAAATCGATATGCCGAGGCCGTCGCGCTCTGAAACGCAAATCGCCAAACGAACCACCCCGTTGAATCGAGGCGCGGATGGTCCGGCGAAAGTCGATTCGGCCGCGCGCCGCCGAACGCATCCGGCGTCCGAGGCGGAGCCGCAGGCGACGCTTGAGCAGCGCGAGCACGTCGCGCGCACGTTCGTACTCTAAATCAGTATATGATGCAAACGGGAGCTGAAGTAGCTCTTGTATACGTGCTGCGTCGCCGAGGCCCCGGACAGACCCCGGAGCCTCATCCTTTGTCGCGGACCCTGGCACTGAGGCGACCGTTGGCTCGTTGATATCGCTCGGGTGGGGACTATCCGGGGCAGCGGCCTCGGGAGCGCCTTCGCCGGCATCTTCGCTTGATTCGCTGCTCTGCGTTTCGGGATCGTCATCCGCTTCGGTCGCTTTGGGTCGCTTTGGCGTAATGGTCCCGCCGGCGGTGAAGTCTTCTGCGCGGTTTGGAGAAGGCGGCTCGCCGCTTCCCTCTTCACTCTCGGGCGTCGCGACGGACGGTTGCGGTACTGACGTTCCCGCGCCGCTGCCTCCACCGCCACCGCTCACACCAATTCGCGCACCTTGGCCGGCATGCGGCGCTCCTCCAGGATGTTCCAATCCAAAACAACGGTTGAAAGTCTCGTCAAAGACCACATTGTCGGTTTCGTCCTTGATAAGTGACGCCCGCAGCGCCTCGCGCATCCTCGAGCGGCGCAATGATGCGGCTACCACCGCATTCATCGCGTCCAACGACTCACTTACCGAAATTCGGACCCCGTTCGAACGCAATTCGCCGATAAAGCCGAGCAACAGGTCTTTCAGGGCCGTTGGCATCGTGCGAGGACCGCAAGGAGGAAAATACGGCGCGCGTGGGTGCTCAACGCGAGCGAGCAGCCAGGCCGCCGAGTTTGGCTTCTGCGCGGACGCGGTCGTCCTCATGCTTGAGCAGCACGCCGAGCGTCGAGCGGATTGCCGGGCTGGCAAGTTCTTTTACCCCGAGCCGCACCAGCGCTCGCGCCCAATCGAGCGTCTCGGCGATCGATGGCGGTTTTTTCAGATCGAGCTTGCGCAGCGCGTTAACCAGCCGGGCGGCCTCGGCGGCCAGGCGATTATCGAGCCCCGGCACCTTGAGCTCGATAATTCGCCGCTCTTGCTCGATCCCCGGGAAATCGATGAACAGGTGGAGGCATCGGCGGCGCAGCGCCTCGGACAGTTCGCGTGCGCGATTCGAGGTCAGGACCACGACCGGTCGCTCGATCGCGCGCATGGTCCCAAGCTCAGGGACGCTAACCTGAAAATCCGAGAGCAGTTCGAGCAAAAAAGCCTCGAATTCCTCGTCGGCCTTGTCGATTTCGTCGATTAGCAGGACCACCTTGCGCCGCGCCGAAATCGCCTTGAGCAACGGCCGTTCGAGCAGGTATTCGCGCGAAAACAGGTGCTCCGACATCTCTTCCCAGCGCAGTTGCTGATGCTCGTCGGCTTGCAATCGTAAAAGCTGCTTCTGGTAGTTCCATTCGTAGAGGGCGCGGGCCTCGTCCAGCCCTTCGTAGCATTGGAGTCGGATAAGTTCGGTCGTGAGCATCTCCGCCAGTACCTTGGCGACCTCGGTCTTGCCGGCGCCGGCGGGCCCCTCGATAAGCAGCGGCTTTTCCAGCGCCAGCGCAAGGAAAATCGCCGTTTCGACCCGCTCGTTGGTGATATATCGCCCGTGGCGGAGCCCTTCGGCGACGGCTTCGGCGGTAATCTGCACGATTACTCGAAATTGCGGCTTCCGCCGGGCTCAGTCAATCGCGAGCTTGCGTGCGAGGCGGCCCAGACGCGCAAAATCACGCGAGTATGCCTCCAGCGGGTAGGCTCCGCGATTGACGAACGCTGGATGGTAGAGCGGGTATAGCAACATGCCGCCGACGGCGATCGGCTTTGCCTGTTTGGGCGCAAAAGACGCCGTTCGCCCGGCCAATTCATCCCATGCGATTCGGCCGAGGCAGGCGACGATGCGCGGCCGTACGATCGCGAACTCGGCTGCCAGATGAGCCCTGCAATTCGTGATTTCTTCGCTGGTGGGGTCGCGGTTGCGTCCGCCCGCGTCGCGCGGATTGCATCGCACCAGGTTGGTTATGAAAACCCGGCCTAACTGCGTTCTACCGATCATTCGGCGCAGTAGCGTGCCGGACCGGTCGCCACTGAAGGGAATCCCGGTGCGATCGCCGCCAAGCCGCCCGGGCGCGATCCCGACGAATGCAACCTCGGCCGGCACCGCTCCATCGCCGGGAACCACGCGTGAGCGGCAACTAACCAGCGCATCACAGCGGCGGCAGGTCTGGATTTGGGCTCGGAATCGGGCCAGCGAGATTTCGGCGTCGCGAACGGTCAGGTCAAAGTCGGCATCGTCAAAGATTGCCGCGGTGCCCATTGGAAGGAGACTATCCAGCAGGCTTCAACTGCTCGAAGAGCCGAAAATCCGATGGGCAAAGACCTTTCTGAGCAGCGCGCGCCGGATTCGACCCTTCGGAACTTCGTGAAATTTTCGCCACAGGCAGCGGCCGCATACCAGGAACAATTCTTCGACCGGGATATCCGGCCAAGGCACGCAAAAGACCCCCTCCTCGCGCCGGCAGCATCCGCAGGGGTCGATCAGTTTATGGCCTATAGCGCCGGGAAAAGTTGATTCAATCAGTCCCACTATCCTAACGGTCCTGGCAGATGATTCATCGGGAATCAGGATAATAGGAACGCTCGACCCAAATTGAAAGGAAATCAGCTATAGCTGTTCGAGTTCTTCGACTGCCCGGAATTCCTTTTCGGTAAGGGCCTGCGCTTTTCTGCTGCCGTAACGTTCGTAAAGTTCGAATAACGACGATTTATGCGGCCGGACGCGGCTAAGCGGGCATTTCTGGTAGTCTTCCAGCGACTCGTCGCAGTAGCCCATCCGATTTTCGCCGCATTTCGGCTGCAGAAAAACCGCGATTTCCGGCAGCACCCGCTTTATCTCGGCGCGCATCAGCGCGACCATCCGGCGGATTTCCCATTGCGCGCGCACGCACAGACGCAGGTCGCAGATATGCAGCATCTCGGCGAAGTTGACCATGACGTGAAAGTTGGTCGGCGCGGCGTTGGGCAGGATGAAGCGGGCGTCTTCGGCGGGGATTCCGGCCTCGAGGGCGCGGGCGTAAAGCTCTGAAGTTTTCGCCAGAAGTTCGGCGAATTGTTCGTCCAATCGCGCCCGCGTCCACGATTCCGGCATCACGTAAGCCAGCCGATTCTGCTTGAATTTGACGTAGCGCTGGCTCTGCTGCTCGAAGCTGATACCGATGCGATGGCGGACGAACTGATGCGATAGCGAGCGCGAGACTCCGGCGATCGCGAACCAGAACACCACCTGTTCCAGGGGCGAGGCGTGGCCGGTCTTCAGCCGCTCGCCGATAAACTCGCGAATTCGTTCGCGGCTGATCTTCTCGGCTTCGATCTTTTCCCAGATCTCGATCGGGGTGTCGGCCGAGTAGCAGGTGCGGAAGGCCGCGTAGAGCTTTTCGAGCGGAGCCCGCGCGTAGTCGATCAGCTTGACCTGCATTGTCGCCGCAGTCTTGGCCACTATTCCATCACCGATCCGATCATAGCACCCGCGTCATATCACCGCGCGCCCGAGTGTGCTGTCTAGCCGGAGCTTTAGTGCTACTCCCCTGGCTCCACAGGCGCCATTGGTTTGCATCGGACCGGACCCACGCGAATCCACATATCCACAGAGCGGGTCTGCGTGCCGTGGATTCCCACCAGGCGGAGTCACCAAGGAGAACGCGCGGCCGGGGACCCCGGCGCGTTGTTGGATGAACGGCGCGTCGCTGGACCTTGGCGTAGGCATCAGGGAGACCAGTCCCCGGGGGAGGCCGCGGAAAGTCGCCCCGATGCTCCGCAAGCGCGTGGAATTTCACCTCGAGTCATGCGCTATGCCGGGCGCACAATAAGGAAATTTCCGAAGATCATGCAATTACCGGCTAAGGCCAAGACATCCTACGTGGCCGCACCGCATTTGGGGACGCCTCTACCGGCGTTATTGTGATATATCCGAACCATGCTGACCTTGGAGCGGCACTCGAATACTGTCCAAGTCGGGCATCGGCGCAGGAGACGGTAAGGCGTGTTTACTCGGCTGGCTACGCGGCGCTCAGGACAATGAAAGTATCTGGACGATCGATACGGGAGGGAGACTCGAAGTGAAGATAAGGAATATCGTGATTTATTCGCTGCTATTCTTCTGCGGCAGCCTGCTTTGGTCTGTTTCGAGTGCCTCCGCGCAAACCTGTACTCCGGTCGTCTACGCCTTTCGCCATGCCGAAGATTTTGGAACGAATCTCACCGCGGTCGGGCACCAGCACGCCGATCTTTACATCAACATGCTTGGCGCCGGCGGCTTCGGAGCGGTCAACGATTATTGTCCTGTGGGTTATGTTTACTCAATGTACAACAAAAACCCGAATGGAACGCGGGGCACAGACAATCCATTTGAGACAGGCCGGCCTCTAGCCATTGCGGTGTGCACCGCACGAGGCTCCTGCACCGGCTCTGAACCGGCGATGCGGACGGCGCTTGGCAAATACCTGTATGAGTATCTGAAAATTTCAGGAGCTCCACCAACCACGAAGCCGAGTGCCTCACAAGCCGATTTGCGAGCCGAGTTGATATCGCACGCCGACGAGGGCTTTTCAACTGCTATCTTTTGGTCAAGCCAGGGTTTAAATGTCCTCGGCCGAGCCATTGCCGACACTTCCGTGGATATCCCGGGTTGTTCGAAACTACCCCCCTCAGGCGGATGCGAGGACCGCAAAGCGCCGAGAAATGCGGCTTATGTTTTTGAATTCAACGGCACTAACGGTTTTGACCTGGTGACGCCCGGAAACAAATATGTTGAATGCTTCGATGTTCAGATTACGAAAGCGTGCAAGAAAGGATCGCTACGCGCCACGCCTCCTACGCTGGTCGGGCCTCCTATCATTATAAATGATAAGACGAGCTACTGGTGCGGAAATATAAATGCTGGCAACCTGCCAGCAACGACAGATCTGACAAAAGATTGCGAGCAAACCCTCCCATCAACATTCGACAACCTTCACATGCTACAAGCGAAGATTTGTGCTACGGAGGGACTTCCAGAACCCAGCTCAACTTACTATGGTTACTGTCAATAGCTAATGCCGATCGAGAAGGTTACAGTTAATATCGTCGTTGGCCAAGCCCAACATCATTTAGCCACACCGCGTTGCTTCGCGCGTGAGGTCATAACAAGAGCCCAGCAGAGAGCTGCAACAAACAGTAAGTTTGCTGGCGCCCTGGAGCGAGAGCCGCGATCCGTGAGGAAGCGGCAACTGGAAAGCCGGCGCCGCGCCGTTGCCTCGAACCGCAAACTGATCGACCGCTGATGTCGTAACGGCATTGGAGCCCGATCCTGTCGGCGAGTTTCCAACAATTGCTGGCGCCGAGGCAGTTTGCGCGTTGGTCTGGGCCACCGGTGCGGCGCCGGCAAGAGCGGACTGCCCCGACAATCCCAGCGTCAAGGCAAACGTTATCCAGGTTGCGAGAGCAACACAGCGGTATGTCATGGTCGGACGGCTCCGTGTCAAAAGCGGATAATTGGCGGCGGTAACAGCTAGTGATCAGGCTAGCTTGTGGGCGCGACAGGAGTCTCACTCATGGTGATCATGTCTGGGGTAACCTGCTCGCCAGGCTGCAGGCTGGCGTTGTAGTTGCGTACGACCAACTCCTTGCCGGTCAGACCGGACGTAATCTCGACGACGCGTCCGTCGTTGATACCGGTGGTGACCGGGATCTCGCGCAGCCGTCCATCGCTCACGACGAAGACCGAATGCGAAGTGTCTCCGCCGAGGGCCGAATCGGGCAGGTGTAAGGCGTTCGCGTCGCGCTTCAGGACCAGCGTTACGTTGGCGTACATGCCCGGATAGAGCTTGCCCCCGGGATTCCCGAGGTCGACCTCGGTCAGCATGATGCGGGTGAAAAGGTCGAGCGAATGAGCATAGCGCACCACCCTGCCGGAAAAGCTGGCCCCGTCGAAGCCTTGAACGGTAACACTGGCGGGCATACCGACGCGCACCGAATCAACCTCCCGCTGCGGCACATAAACGTAGATTCGCAGTTTGTCGAGCCGCGCCAGGCTGACCACCGGTGCAGCCGCGCCGCCCTGCCGCGCTTGCCCCTGCATCGATCCATCGGTGCTCTGCTCTCCGCCGGCGCGGATCAACGCGCCAGGATCAACGAAGCGCGCGGTGATCACGCCGTCGAAGGGCGCGACGATGTGGGTGTAGCTCACCATCGCGAGCAGTTCGTCGACCCGGGCTTTAGCCTCCAGATACTTGCTGTACGCGATGTCTACGTCCTGCCGCGCGACCAATCGCGAGTCGCTTTTCCATACGCCTTGCAGCCTCTGATAGGTCAGCCGGTCAATTTCGAGGCTGGCCCGCGCGCGCGTGAGTTGCTCATCGAGTTCCGGCACTTCGATAACCGCAAGCACCTGTCCAGCCTTTACCCAGTCGCCTTTATCGACCGAGATCGACTTGAGATAGCCGGTGACTTTCGAATAGAGGGCAGATTCGTAATAGCCCACCAAATCACCGGGCAGCACGATCGTGCGCTCAATCACGCCGCGCC
>DATEGX010000036.1:0-14866 GCA_035279875.1 Binataceae bacterium (SeqCode) | reverse complement strand
TGAAAGTGCGGGGCCCCGTTCGTACCAGGTGAATCGACGGTCCATCGACCGTGATCTCCTTTACCACCAAAGCCAGCCGGTAAATTGAGGTCCACGACAGCCGCAGATCCACGCGGGCGATGTCGACGAACGGTTCGCTCGGCTCGCGCCCGCGTATGTGTAAATTGAGAACATTGAAGCGCAGTTTGTAGGGATTGAAGGTAACCTTGCCGACGCTAACCCGGCGCTCGAGCGCGGCGGCGACCTGGTTTTGTGCGATGTAACGGACCAGGGCCGGTACCCCGAGCCATGTCCCGACGCTATAGACGACAAAAACGATCGCGACCCACAGAAGAATCCGTTCGAACCGCCTTTTCGGCCAATACCTCATCGGAGCAGGCCCGCACACGCCCAAGGCTGATGAAAATCATGGCTGAACCGGTCGCCGACTATTAAGCGCGCGCGGCACATTTGCCCTACAGGAAGTATACAAATGCCGAGAAGAAAAAAAGCTTGAACGCGGCGATACCGCGCGACGGTTGTCCTTGGCCGGCTTGACTCGGGACGCGCGGGCATGACGTCGCAGTCAGTGGCCTTTTCGAATCCTTTACATGGCCCGCCAGCCACGCTAGCGAAGCATGGAACGGACGCCTTATCTTTGGGGATGCAGCCGCGCCGCAATCGTGTTCCGCGAGTGCGGAGGAAGACCGCCGTCCCACAGACCGGGCGAGCGCGTCATTGGAGAAAAATTCATGCCACAAAACGACGGAAGCGATACCGTTCAGTATGCCTGCGCCGAGCGCATCGCGACGATCGCGCTCAACCGGCCCAACAAGCTCAACGCCTTCGACGACGATCAGGTCCGCCGCCTGGCTGAGGCACTGCGCCGCTTCGACACCGACCCGGAGGCTGACGTCGCGATTATCCATGGCCGCGGCCGCGCCTTTTCCAGCGGTGCCGACGTTCAACAGCGCCAATTGCGCAAGCGCGAGGAGTTCGAGCGTCTCGGCGGACCCCAGGCGCATGACGCCAACGCCGCCGATCTGCTCACACGCTCGGTCAACTGGAAGCCGGTTATCGCCGCCGCCCATGGCTACGTGATGGGACTGGCGTTAGGCCTGGTGCTTGAATGCGATTTGGTCGTCGCCGAGGCTGGCACCAAATTTCAGGTTACCGAGACTGGACGCGGACTCGGTGGCGCACGGCATTGGGGGCTATTGCAGTTTCGCGGCGGCGGCGCCTTCGGCACCGAGGTCGCGTTGACTGGCCGTTTCTTCACCGCCGAAGAAGCGATGGCGGCCGGACTGATCAATCGGGTCGCGCCGGCCGGCAAATATCTCGACGCTGCGATGGATTTGGCACGCGAGGTCGTCAAAGTCCCGCCGCTCAGCGTGCGTGCGACGGTCCGCACCCGGCGCTGGTATATGGATCAACAAAGCCGCGAGATCATGATGCAGACTCAGCCGCTCAAGCTTTACCTGAGCGAGGATTTTCAGGAGGCGGCCCAGGCCTTCGCGGAAAAGCGCCCCGCCCGCGCTTACAAGGGACGTTGAAGCCATGATCGAACTCAAGGAATTAGGCAAAACCGGCGTTAAAGTGCCCGAGATCGGGGTCGGCGTATGGCGTTACAGCGGCGGAGTCGAGCCCCTGCGCAAGGCGATCGAGTTAGGCGCGTGGCTGATCGATACTGCCGAAGTCTACGGCACCGAGGCAGTCGTCGGTCAGGCAATTGACGGCCTCCGCGAGCGGGTGTTCGTCGCGACCAAGGTCGCCGGGCAGCATCTGCGGCACGACGAGGTGTTGCGCGCGGCGGAAGCCAGCCTCAAGCGTCTGGCCATCGATCGGATCGACCTCTACCAGATTCACTGGCCCAATGGTGCCGTTCCGATCGCCGAGACCATGCGCGCGATGGAGACGCTGGTCGACCGCGACCAGGTCCGCTACATCGGGGTCAGCAACTTTTCGCTCGCGCAGTTGCGCGGCGCCCAGGCCGCGATGAGCAAGTATCCGATCGTCGCGAACCAGGTGCTTTACAACCTCAACCGGCGGGAAATCGAGGCTGAGCTGATCCCCTACTGCGAGGCCAACGGCGTCACGGTCATCGCGTTCACCCCGCTCGATAGCGGCAATCTCGCACGCCATTCTCAGTACCCGCGCAATCCCGAAGGACAGCAGGCGCTGGAACGGATCGCGACCGAGACCGGCAAGACCGCGAGCCAGGTTGCCTTGAATTGGTGTGTGCGCTCACCGTCGGTAATCACGATTCCGAAATCCAACCAGACCGCGCGCGTCGCGGAAAATTGCGGAGGCTCGGGATGGCGTCTCAGCACCGGGCAAATCGAGCTGCTGAATCGCGCCTTCCCGTTGCCGGACCCGGACGGCGAGTTCTGAGTTGAATCGGCGTTTGCAAAATCATGCGATGCTCGCGTATGGGCTTCCATAAGCCCACGCGGGGCATCAAGTAAGGAGCAAGACCATGGCGCAGCAGCCGAGCCGATATACCCAGCCGGGCGGAGTCAACGTCGCCGCCGGATGGACCCTCACACGGATCACTCAACCCAGTGTTCTCTTCGGGGCCAACGGGATGCGCTTTGGGCCGGACGGCCGGCTCTACGTCGCGCAGGCGTTTGGCAGCCAGGTGAGCGCAATCGATGTCCGCGACGCCGCCGTCACGACCATCAGCCCGATCGGCGGACAAATCGTCGGACCCGACGACCTGGCTTTCGATTCCCGTGGGACCTTGTACGTGACCGAGGTGATGAGCGCGCGGGTATGCGCACGCTCACCCAACGGTGAAGTGCGGCTGATTGCCGAAAATGTTCCTGGCGCCAACGGCATCACGGCCTACCAGGATCGCCTGTTCATGGACGAGTGCCGGCCCGGCGGCCGGCTCTTCGAACTTTTCGCCGACGGCCGCGCGCCGCGGCAAATGGCCGAAAATCTCCCCCTGCCGAACGCGCTTTCGGTGGGTCCCGACGGCAACATCTATTTCCCGGCGATCGGCGCTAATGAAATCTGGCGCGTGCCGCTCGCCGGCGGACGAACCGAGCGCTTTGCGGCCGACCTCAACGTTCCCACCGCGGTCAAATTCGACAGCAAGGGCTCGCTCATCTCGACCCAGGGCCGCACCGGTGAAGTCCTCAAGTTCGACCTGCAGAGCGGCAACCGGAGCGTGATTGCCAAGGTCCGGCCGGGTATCGACAACCTGGCGCTGGCCGGCGACGACCGGCTCTTTATCTCCCATTTCGTGGACGGCGGCGTGGCCGAAATCCTGACAGACGGCCGCGAGCGCGAATTGGTCCCGCGCGGCTTTCTCGGCCCGATGGGGCTGGCGGTGGGCAGCGACGGAATGCTCTATGCCGCCGATGGAATCAGTATCGCGGCGGTGGCGAGCGACGGCTCCCAGCGGCGGGTTGGCCTGCTGTTCGACGGCCAGTTCCCCGGATTCGTGCGCGGAGTCGCGCCGGCCGCCAACGGCTCGCTGGTCGTCACGACTTCGGCCGGCGAGGTCACGAGTTATCATCCCGCCTCCCATGAAATGACGGTGCATGCGAAAGACCTGAACGAGCTTTACGGCGTCGCCCTCGCGTCCGACGGCTCGCTGGTCGTAGCCGAGGGTGGTGAAGGGCGCGTGCTGCTGATCAAGGGCGGCGCGACCACGGTTGTCGCTCGCGGCCTGTCGCAGCCGGCCGGAGTTGCGGCCGCACCGGACGGTTCGTGCTACGCGTCGGAACGCGCGGCTGGCCGCGTGGTCCATCTGAACGGTGGCACCAGCGTCGCGATTGACGGGCTCAAGGAACCGCAGGGCTTGCTGATGGCGGGCGACAATCTCTACGTGCTCGACGCCGGCGCTCATGAACTGGTGGCCTGGTCGCCCAAGACCCGAAGTCGCCAGACGATCGCCTCGAATCTGCCAGTCGGCGCAGCCGCGGGCGTTACGCCGAAGCTTCTGACCGGCATCGCGGGACTCTTACCCGGCCCGCTGCGCCCCTTCGCCGGCCTGGCAGCCGGATCGGACGGCACGATCTACATCGCCGCGGATGGGGATGGCAGCGTTTTAGCGCTCAGAAAGGCATAAATCCGCCGAACTCGACGACGGAACGCGCCAAACCACTAAACCTGAGGTCTGATGCTCACCCGCCCCGTCTGGTTTCCGGACGGGGCGGAAGCGCTTCATTGGCCGACGCCGCTGACCGGCACTCTGATGGCTTTGCTGTATCGCGTCAGCGAGAGCGTCGCACCTATCTTGCCGGCGCGTGTCGGCTGGAAATCGACTACAATCTCACAAGGAGTTTGAATAGGCGAAACACAGCTGCTGCCGGGGTCGATAGTGAACGGTCCACTGGGCTCGATGAGCGTCGTCAGATTCAGCGGGACCTGGGTGTTTGAGGACACAGTTACCATCCTCGTCGGAGCTTGCCCCACCGGGACGTTCCCGAAGTTCAGCGACTTGGGCGAAACCGTCACCGTTGCCATGATGCCGGTGCCGTGCAGACTCACGAATTGCGGGCTATTTTTGGCCGAATCCACGATCTTCAAGCTGCCGTTCAGCGGACCCAGGCCGTTCGGCGTGAAGTTAAGCGCTATCACGCAATGCGCGCCCGGCGGCAGGCTCGCTCCATTGGCGCCGCATGTGGTGGCCGACTGATCCACCTGGAAAGGGCTACCGGCCGCGGTCACGATCGGCGTCAGGAACTGCAACGGGGTTCCGGCGTGATGCCGCGCGGCGCGCGGATTGGTAATGGTCACCTTCACGTCGGGGCTGGTGGCCCCCTGCCCGAACGCGCCAACTACCTCCGACTTGAACTTCATACTCTTCGCCACCTTCAGCACGATACTGGTCCTGGGAAGGACCGTGGTGATGAAGGGGTACGCGAACTCGACCATCCGGTTGTCGAGGGTATCGGAGACGTAAAGATTGCCTGCCGCGTCGGTGGCGAGCCCTTCGGGATCGCATAGCCCACTGGCGCTGGTGCGCTGCCCCGCCGACGACGAATAGAGCGCGTTATCGCAAAAATTCGTGCTAAAACTGCCGTTCTGGCCAAAAACCACGTCGGGGACCGTATCGCCGGCACCGTTCACGCCGCTGAACGGATTAGTCGGCGTTACGTACTCCAATACCCGGTTGTTGCCGAACTGGACGGCACCGTTGACCATCGTATAGCCGGCGTCGGCGACGAACAGGTCGCCATTGGCGTCCACCGCAAGGCCCTGCGGATAGCATAGGCTGGTGGCTGAGGGAGCAGTACAGACATTGGTGGCGAAATCGGGCTGGCCGAAAACCATGTCCGCGCTGAGGTCGCCGGCATTGTACTCGAGCACTCGCGCATTGCCGCCACCGGAGCCCGGCAAGGCTCCGTCGGCGATGTAGACGTTGCCACCATTGTCGACCGCCACCCCGATTGGATTGCACAAGGTGGCTGCGCTCGGCGCTGGATCGCCGCTGCGGCCGTCGCCGCAGACGGCGCTGTTAAGGTCGGCTTGACCGAAGACCGATGTCGCGGTGTTAGGGGCCGTGAACGGCGGATTGTACTCGATTACGCGCGAGGCCCCGGTGTCGGCGACATAGAGGTCGCCGAATGAGTCGAACGCGAGGCCGGTTGGCGCGCACAGGGTCGTCGGGCTGGGCGCCGGATCGCCGCTGCGGCCATCGCCACAGGCGGCGCCGGTGAAAGTGGCCTGGCCGAAGACCGCGTTATGACCCTGTTCGTCCTCAACGCACGGATTCTTGTTCAAGCAGTTGGTGAACGGCGCCAAATACTCAATTACGCGATTGTTGCCGGTATCGGCGACGTACAAATTACCCGCACTATCGGCCGCGGCGTGAGTCGGATTGCATAAAGTGTCGGGGCCGACGCCGTTGACGTCGCTGCCCAGGCGCGAGTTGTCGCATCCGGTGGTAACACCGTCCTTCTGGCCGATCACCAGGTCCGCGTCCGCGCCATTGGCGAACGCGCTCGCGCTGGCCCATCCAAGTAACCGGCTGTTGTAGCTGTCGACAACGAAAACATGACCAAGACTGTCGAGCACGACGCCGCGCGGGAATTGCAAGCCCGACAGTTTGGCGATATTCGGCGCGGTCTGGCTGTTCGATTTTTGCCCGATGATCTCCTGGGCAGTCGGAGGACCGTTGTTGCCAGTGGTGCCTCCGCCGGTATTCCCGGGCGGTGTCCCGGCCGCGGTGGGGGTGGGGTTGGCGTAGGGATTCATGTACGAGAACGCGCGATTATTGCCGATATGGAAGGGGCCGCCCACGCCGCCGTCGACCACCCAGACATTGCCGAAGGTATCCACCCCGACGCCGCTCGGACGGCATAGCGTAGTGGCGCTGGTGGTGACGGTATTCGCGCCGCCGCCGCTATTGCCGCAGACGTTGGTGGCGTCGCTGGCCTGGCCGAAGACATTGTTGGCCGAAAAGTTCGAGTCGCCGGGAGTCGGCGTCACGCTCGGCGTCGGCGTGAAGGGGGGAGGAGTCATGATAGGAAATGTGGGCGTAGCGCTGGGGGTCGGAGTCGGAGTTGGCAGGCCGAAGGGGCTCTGGAAGCCGAGCATACGGTTATTGCCACTATCCGCAACGAAAACATCGAAGGTCGAATCGGTGGTGACCCCCACCGGATTGCATAGGGAGGTCGCGGAAGGGGCAGCGCAGCCGCTCCGGCTGGTAAAGTTCACCTGGCCGAAAACGTTATCGGCGACGTTGTCGCCCGCGTGGCTCTCGGTGCTCTTCGCGTCCAGCGGCGCGTTGTACTCCAGCACGCGATTATTGGCGGTATCGGAAATGTAGAGATTGTCGTCCGGGTCCAGCCAGACCCCGTTCGGATTGCACAGGCTGCTCGCCGAAGGCGGTTGACAACTCGCGCCGTCCAACGAGCCTTGCCCAAAAACTATGCTGGCTGGATTTGGATCGTTGAACCGCGAGGCAGACGACAGCCCACCGTACCCGAGAACGCGATTTTCGCCTGCATCGGCGATAAATACGTTGCCGACACTATCGAGAGCGATCGAAACCGGGTTGCATAGCGTCCCGGCATTGGGCGCGGCGGAACCGCAATTGGTCGTGGAGTAGCTGCCGCCCTGGCCGAACACGAAGCTCGCGCCAGGATGGATGCAAGGAGCTTTAAACGGGGAGGGAGACGCTCCACCGGGAGCGGTAGTCGTCCCGGGACAAACTATCGACGGGCTGTAGTAAAACAAAACACGGTTATTGCCCGAGTCGGCTACGTAAAGATTGCCTTTCGAGTCGACCGTCACACCGGTTGGCCCGCAGAGGCTGTCGGCTCCCAGCCCATTCTTATCGGCCGCCGAGATCCCGTCGTTACACCCGGTCGACGCGAAGTCCGGCTGACCGAGAACGATATCGGCAGGGCGGCCCGATGGAGAAGCGCTGAGCACCCATCCGAGCACCCGATTGTTCAGCGTATCGGCCACATAGCCGACATTGACACTATCCTTTACAGTACCGTTCGGATTAAACGTGGCGACAATACCGAAGGCGATGCCTTGAGGCGCGTAGAGACCGCTGCCGAGGGACAGATTCGGGGCGTTGTCAGTCAGATTCGGCTGTCCAAGGACCCTGGATGCAACCGGACTACCGGCGCGTGCGGTCGCCGCAAAAAGCATCGCTGCGGCGGTCAGGACCATCAGGAATGACCGGTAGCGAGCGAAACGACATCCCCCACCTTTAGCTACGGTCATTCGTTTCCTTAAAAAACTGAGCTTCGCGCGGGTTAATCATAGCAGGATTTGTCAAGACTAATCAAAGCATCAATCATGATGCTTATCGATGATCACTTGGTCCTGCCATTAGCGCTTGGCCGGGATTTCGTGCGAATCGGCGGAAAAGTACTGAAACGCCCCTTTAGATCGCCTATTGTCGGCGAATTGACCCCGAAATATAGCAGAACGTCGATCTTGTGGGCAGATCGAAAATTCGGGCCCGAATGCGCGAGGTGGTCCCGCCAAGCCTCGCCGATGGACCGGCCCGCCGCTGGCCTAACGGCTGGCGCTATCGAAATAGCCCAGCAACGCCCGCGATGTGACGAAACCCTCCAGCCCGTCGTTCATCCGGATGCGAACGTAGCCCGGTGCCGTCCCGATCACATGGACGTCGTGCCCCCGATGGACCTCGGCGAGCGCATCAGCCCATTTATTCGGCGCGTTCAGGACCGGCGCGTTGGTGCGCAACCCGTAGAATCGGTTCGCCGGTTCGACCAATTCGAGCGCGCTGGCCGCGACGTAGCCAATCTGGTCGGTCTTCATCAGATGAACCCGTGCATAGCCGGGAGCCATCCCGGTCACGATTACGTGCTTGCCGGGCACAACCTCGCCGATCGCCTCGCTCGAGGCGCTGGGCGCCGCCAGCAATGGCGCATCGCGGAGCACCTTCGGCCACCCTCGGACCGCCTCGACTTGAAAGCTGGTCGGTGCCGCATTCTCATGACGAACCGGCGCAGGCATGGGGGCGACCGGGTTTCCCGCGCTCGCGACGACGGTGTTGGCGGCCTGCGGAGACGGCGGAATCGGATTCAGCGCGATTCCGCCGGATGGCACAGGGGTCGCGCCTGATGGGCTCGAAAAATCGCTCGAAATCGCATTGGAAGGCTGCGGTGCCGCAATCGTGGTCCCCGGCACGGGAGCGGCCGCCGTCGAAGGCACGGCGTTGGGGTCGATTGCCGCATAAGACGCCTGGGCGGCGGGCGATTCAATCGCGGCGGGCGAGGCCGGCGCAGTTGGGGCCCAACCTGCCGTCATCGGGGCGGGCGACAGCTCGGCCTGGGGCGAAGGCGATGCCGGACCTCCTTGGGCGATCTGCTGAGCCGAGGTGGGCGCGGCCTGCGGCGAAGTCTGCGCGGCAATCGTCGGCTGAGCGCCGTTGTTTTCCGCGATATTGTGACGCCCACGATGGAACAGCGTGCCGCGCAACAGGACCAGGGCGACAAGGATCACGACGCCGGCGCCGGCCGCGATCGCGACTGTCGGGCGGGAGCGCCCTGGTGGAAGATCCTGCGTCTCTTCCTTCTCGATCTTGGTCGTATCGCGAATCAGTTTGGAAGTATCCTTGTGCGGAAGTTCTTCCTCCTGCGGCGCTTCCTTTGGTTTTGCCGGCCCGGCCGCGAAAGCGGCGATCATTTCCTCGAGATTCTGGAATCGATTCTCCGCCTTGACCGCGAGCGCCTTGAGCAAGGCTTCTTCCTGCTCAGGCGGTATCGCGACCCCGAGGTCGCTGGGTTTCTTGAGGTCGTCCTCAACCAGCCGATCAATCGCCGGCGGCGGGGTCTTGCCGGTCAGCAGATGATAGGTGGTCGCGCCGATCGCATAGATGTCGGTCCACGCCCCCTGGTTGCCCGAGGTGCGATATTGCTCTTCGGGGGCGTAGCCGGTCTTTAGAATGACCGAAAGCCCCTGGCTGCGATCCTTGAGTGCGTGGCGCGCCGCACCGAAGTCGAGCAGCTTAACCTGCCCATGCTTGGTGATGTAGATGTTGTCGGGGCTGATATCGCGATGCAGCACACCGGCGGCGTGAACTTCGCGCAGCGCGTCCATCACCGGCATCATCATCGCCATGGTTTCGACGAAGTCGAGCTTCCCGCCCTTGTGCTTGAGATACTCCTTGAGCGTCATGCCCTCGAGGTATTCCATCACCAGGTAGGCGGTATCGTTGGCGGGAAAGTAGTTCAGGACCGAGATAATGCCGGGATGGTTCTGGAAGCTCGCGACCAGCTGCGCCTCGTCGAGAAACTTGCTGAGGCCGTAGCGGAAATCCGCGCCCGCCTCTTCCGAATAGACCGTCACCTGGGTTTTGCCCTGGGCTCGTGTCGCCAGTCCGCTCGGCAGGTACTCCTTAATCGCCACGCGCCGGGCCAAACGCGTATCCCATCCGATATAGGTGATGGCAAAGCCGCCCTGGCCGAGAATCCTGCCGATCAGGTATTGGTCGTTGACCTGGGTGCGAATCGGGATACCGAGGGGCGAGACCTGCGGGCCGTCCTCTTCGAATCCACAATGCGGGCAGCGCGCCACGTCACCGCGGATATCCATGCATCCCATGCACAGTTGCGCCGCTTCGATCGCCATCGCCTTATTTTTCCTCCACGCTGATACACATGACCGTGACGTTGTCCTGATGCTCGCGGTTCTTGCCGATGACCGCGCCGACCAGCGCGTCGCAGGCCGCCTGCGGCTCAGCTTCGGTCCGAAGCTGCGCGATAATCTCGTCGGGCTCGAGCACCCGGTAGAGCCCGTCGCTGCACAGCAGCAGGCGGTCGCCGGGCGCGCATTGGAGCGGCCCGGGACTCGCATCGATCTCGGTCAGCTCCTCGCATCCGAGGTAACTGGTCAGGGCTTCGCGATTGGGATTGCTCATGGCGTCCTCGACCGAGAGCACTCCGCGGGCCACCGCCTGCTCGAGCCTGCGCGCGAAGATGTGCGCGTGGTTGAGTTGCGCCAGTCCGTCCTGATTGAGCCGGAGCAGGGCGCTGTCGCCGACTGAAATCCACTGCACGCCGTCGCCAGTCATCACCGCCGCGATCAGGGTCGAGCCGATATTGTCTTCGGCCTGGAGCTTGATGCCCATCTCGCGCACCGCTTCCTGTGAGCGATGGAGCGCGCGCTCGAGCATCTCGGCCACGGTTTCGGCCACGGTCTTCTCGCGGTACGCGGCGAGAAAGGTCTCCACTGCGCATCGCGACGCGAGGTCGCCGCGGGCGAGTCCGCCGATACCGTCGGCCACCACCGCCAGCACGCCGCCATGACGCACGAACGCCTGATCGGTGAGATCCGAACAGCCGAAAGCGTCCTGCTGATCGCGGCGCCGGCCGATATGCTGGGCGTTGCCCAGGATCAGGCCAAGATGTTCAAGACCAACGGAATTGCTCATCGCACAATGGGAAAAACATCAGCCGCGTGCGGCCGATTTCGACTATGTCGCGAGCTTTCAAACGCTCCGGTCCGTTGACCAGTTCGCTGTTCAGATAGACCAGCCCGCTGGATTCCCCGGGCGCCAGCCAGAATTCGTTCTTGCGCGGCTCGTAGGTGACAATCGCATGCTTGTCGCGCGAGACCGAGTCGTCGTGCTCGACCACGATATCCATCGAGGGCGCCCGTCCGATGAAGTTGCGCTGGCCATGGATTCTGAAGTCGCGGCCCTTGTCCGGGCCGACTACGCATACCAGCCAGCCGACCACCGGATCGACTCCGCTGCCAAGGCGCTGCACGACGCGGGTAACACCTGGCTCTGACTCGGCCGCTTGCGGCGGTACGACCGCGGGTCCCGGCGATGCGCCCGGCGCGGCACCAGCAGCCGCGGCGGCGCCTGGCTGATGCACCACCTGGGTCTCGAATTTGTCCAGGTCGACCTTGACCCCGCAATAGGGACACGAACTGTGCTGTGCGGGGGAATAGAAATGCCCGCGGTTACAGCGCACCATCTGCTCAGGCATGGCTCGCCCTCCAATCAGATTCAAAGTCTCCAACAGGCCTAATCCGCGGATAGCCGCGGCGCAAACCATCGCCTCGTACGGCCGCCCGGAACATCGCGGCAGCGGGTGGAACGGGAGAAGAGCGTAAGAGCGACAGGATCGTCATTGGGAATCGCCGTTGTCGTAGTAAGACTTCCAATTGACCGCCTTGGACTGGTCCGTGAACGTCACCCCGCCGCCCGGACCACCTGAGGCCCCATTGCCGTTTCGTCCCGATTCCGGATTCTGGGCCTGTGCCGATTGCTGGGCTGGGGAAGGCTGCGCTCCGGGGGTCGAAGCCTGTGCAGCCTGTTGTGCGGCCTGCCGCGCTGCTTGAGCGGCTTGCGCTAGTTGCTGCGCCTGCGCCGCCCGGGCAACGGCCTTCTGATACGCCTGCTGGTCGGCTTGTGCCTGGGCAGCCGCTCTTTGGGCCATCTCATCGAGCCTATTCGCGCGGTCGGTGACACGCTGAAGCGTGGCCTGTTGCCTGGACGCGTCAACCGCGGCCTGCTGGGCGGCCTGTCGTTGCGACTGAGCCTGATCGGTTGTGATGGCCTGGGCCATCGCCAGTTGCTCGGTCGCCTGGATGGCGGTCTGATGCGCCTCGGCACGCTGGTTCGCGGCGCCAGCGACCTCTTTTTGCGCGGCCGCGTGCTGATTTGCTGCCGATGCAGCCGCCTGTAGTGCCTGCGCTTGCTGTGCTGCCGTCTGGGCGGCGGCCCGCTGCGCGGCAGCGGCCTGGGCGGCGGCTTGTGCGGCCGCCTCCTGAGCAGCGGCCTGCGTGGTTGCCTGGTCTGCCGGAGAAGCCTGAGGCGGTGGACGTTGCGCGTTATTTTGCGCATTTGCCAGCGCGGATGCGGCCTGCTGGGCCGCATTCCGGGCTTGATTATATTGCGCGATAGCTTGCTGTGCGGCGGCGTCGACCGGGACTTCGGCGCTGGCCGCCTCTCGCGCCCGTTGCTTGGCCACCTTCTCCATAGTCGCAGCACGCTTGGCCGCCGCGATCGCTTGAGCCTGTTTGGCGGCCGCAGCCAGGACCTCCGGCGAGCGCGCGGGCGGGCTGGTCGGAGTTGGCGCCGGCGTAGCCTGCTGAGCTATCGCGGCAGGGGTCGGCGAGGGGTGTTGTGCCGGGGTTGGCGCGGGCGTTGGCTGGCGCGCCGCCAGCGGTGTCGGTGAGGGTGTGATCCGCGCCTGCTGCGGAGTCGGCGAAGGTGTGGTCCGTGCTTGTTGCGGGGTCGGCGAAGGCGAGCTTTGCGCATGTGAAGGCTGCGCCGCCGGGGTCTTTTGCGGAGTCGGTTGGGGCACCGGCTTCATCCGGTGCAGCAGATGGATGGTCTCGAAACCAATCAGGAAGGCGGCTAACGCGATCACGACGGCCGAGGCCGTTCGTGCGCGCGGATTCTTCGGCAAAAGCGCGTCGAGCCGTCCGAGCAGGCCGGGCAAAGGCGAACGCGAACCCTCCCGCGCGCGCTGCACCGCCGCGTCGATGACCTCACCGAGCGTGACGTCCACTTCGCCGAAGCGAACCCTCGCTTCGCGTGCGACGACTACCTCGTCGATGCGGCCTAAGCGGTCGTTTTCGAGCAAAAAGGTGCCGTTGCGGCTGGCCTTATCGCGGACCCGGATGCGGCCGTCTGAAAGAACGTCGATCTCGGCGTGAAGATGGCTGACGGAGTTGTGAGCGAGCGGTATCTCGCAGCTCGAACCGCGCCCGACCTTGAAATGGGCGGTGACGCGCGCCGGCGTGGATGCTCCGGATGCGGACTCGTCAGCCATGATGCGAAATTATCCGAATGCCCTCTATAACATAAATTCACGCGTTAGGTTGCGTGTTTTCACGAAGTTAAGACCTTTTACTGCATTTAGGCGCTAAGAGACCGGATAGAATTTGGCGGCAGGCTCAATCACGTGGGAGAAGCTCTGCGAATGGCCGGGCTGCAGGGTTACCTCACCAAAGGAACTGAAATTGGCGCCCCCCATCCCGACGTAAATCGTGCACGGCTGGTCACTCTTCGAGACCAGCGGAATGCCGTATTCGCCCGGCACCGGATCCTGCACCAGGATATAATCTTCGGACATCTTCTCATTATGGTCGCCGGTGGTTGTCACAAGATCTTTGCCGTTGGCGACCACCGCATGGGGTGCGGTCACGCTACCTACCAGGTAGCTGGCGCAACTCGGCGGCTCCATCGCCAGATCGATGACCATGATGCTATGGGTAGCAGTCAGGCTCGCGGATTCCTTCTTGCCCTTGGCCACTTGTTCCAGAAGCTTCAGGCGTCCGAGATAAGGCATCAGCGCCAGCATCATAAAGCAGAAGGCGCCAAGTGCGCCGGTCAGGATGTCGACCAGCGACATGCTGAAGATGCTGATTTCGCGGTTGGCGCGCTTCATGGTGCCCGAACTACAGGTTCGCGCTTCAACCAGCGCTCCCGGACGGAGGCGGGGTGGCGTCGGAAAGCGGCAGAAAATCGCCCACGTCGAGGTCGAATTGGACCTGCTTGGTTTGTCCGGGGCTGAGCACGAGGTCGCCGCTTTTGGTCCAGTCGCTGCCCTGCGACTCGATTCTCACGGTGCAGGACTGCGCGCCGGTGGAGACGGCGCGAATCGCGTAGTGACCGCGCGCAGGCTGGTTGACGATATTGTACGCGGCGCCACCGCCCCACGGGGTCGGATGGTTACGAGCACCGCTGATCGAGCTGGCCTTATTGGCGAGCTCGAATTTGAGCTTGGCGCACGAGGCCGGCTGCATGGTCGAATCGAACAGCAGCAAATAACCCTTCAGCGGCTTGTCGGGATCGACCTTCTGGCTGCGCGCCTTCGCGTAGGTCGGCATCAGCGCCAGCGTCATGAAGCAAAAGGCGCCCAGCGCGCCGGTCAATATGTCCAGCATCGACATATTGAAGATGTTGATCTCGCGATTGCGCGGCTTCATCGCGGCCCTTCGTAGAGCCGATTGATCAGGTTGCGCAGGATATAGGTACCCGCCAGATTGACCCCGGTTTCCTCTTTTTCCTGGACGAATTGCAGCGTAAAGACCAGGATCGCACTTTCGACCAGCGCCACCATCGTAGTGTTAAATCCCAGCGACAGCGCCTGCGCGATAACGTAGATGTCGATATTGCCGTTCTTCGGGACCAGCGCCAGCGACCCGCCAAGTCCAATGACCGTGCCGATAAAACCGACTGTCGGAATCATCCAGGCGAGGAAGCGAACCAGTCCGTAGCGCAGGTCGACCCGATGCTCGATCAATTCGAGGCTGCTGGTCATGACCGAAACCGTCTGGTCGATCGAGCGCCCGGACTGGAACTGCAGGATGCACAAGTCGATCAGCGACGGCAGGATGCCGCTCTCGTCGTCGAACAGGCCGGCGACCCGGCGATGGATCGGGGCGAGGTCCTTGGTCTGCAGCACGGTGCTCGGATCTTCGG